>DATKLW010000195.1:0-69572 GCA_035542215.1 Thermoanaerobaculia bacterium
GCCACCCATTCCATTCAGAAGAAATGACTTAATATTATCTTCATCATTAGTGTAGATTCACACTTGACACGATAAGACTAAGATACTAGATTGACTGCGTCATGAACCTCGACCGCTTCACTCACAAGGCGCAGGAAGTCATCCAGAAGACCGCCCAGGCGGCCCGGACCGATGGCCACCCGGAGGTCACCCCTGAGCACCTGGCCGAAGCGCTCCTTCTCCAGGAAAGCGGCGTCGTGCCTGCGCTCCTCGAGCGCGTGGGCGTAGCGCCTGGCCAGGCCGCAGGGGAAATCGCCAGGCTCCTCGCGAAGCTTCCGCACGTCGCGGGAGAGAACGCCGAGCCGCGGTTCTCCCCCGCCCTCGTGAAGCTGCTCGACCTCGCCGAGAAGACGGCCGCCGCGTTCAAGGACGACTACGTCGCGTCCGAGCACCTCTTCCTCGCGCTTCTGAAGGACGGCAAGTCGGCGGCCGCGAAGGCGTTCCTCGCGCTCGGCCTCTCCGAGCCGTCCATCCTCGCCGCCCTCAAGGACGTGCGGGGCGGCAGCCGCGTCGCCGACCCGGACGCCGAGGACAAATACCAGGCCCTCAAGAAGTACGCCAAGGACCTCACGGACCTCGCGAAGAAGGGCAAGCTCGACCCCGTCATCGGGCGCGACGAGGAGATTCGCCGCGTCATGCAGGTCCTGACGCGCCGCACGAAGAACAACCCGGTTCTGATCGGCGATCCCGGCGTCGGCAAGACGGCGATCGTCGAGGGCCTCGCCCGCCGGATCGTCTCGGGCGACGTCCCGGAAACCCTCAAGGACAAGCGCGTCGTTTCGCTCGACCTCGGCGCGATGCTCGCCGGCGCGAAGTACCGCGGCGAGTTCGAGGAGCGCCTCAAGGCGGTCCTCAAGGAAGTCGAGGAGTCCGACGGCAAGGTCATCCTCTTCATCGACGAGCTCCATACGCTCGTCGGCGCGGGAGCGGCCGAGGGCGCGATGGACGCGGGCAACATGCTCAAGCCCGCCCTCGCCCGCGGCGAGCTGCGTGCGATCGGCGCGACCACCGTCGGCGAGTACCGCAAGCACATCGAGAAGGATCCGGCCCTCGAGCGCCGGTTCCAGCCCGTTCTCGTCGGCGAGCCGTCCGTCGAAGACACCGTCGCGATTCTCCGCGGCCTGCAGGAGCGCTACGAGCTCCACCACGGCGTGAAGATCACGGATGCGGCGCTCGTCGCGGCCGCGACGCTCTCGGACCGGTACATCGCGGACCGCTTCCTGCCCGACAAGGCGATCGACCTCGTGGACGAAGCCGCGAGCAAGCTCAAGATGGAGATCGACTCGATGCCGACCGCGATCGACGAGGTCGAGCGGCGGATCCTCCAGATCGAGATCGAGCGGAAGGCCCTCCAGAAGGACGACGCGCGTTCCGCGAAGGAGCGCCTCAAGGGCCTCGAGAAGACGCTCGCCGAGCTCAAGGAGCGCTCGAACGTCATGAAGACGCGCTGGCGTGCCGAGAAGGACGCGATCGGCGTGATCCGCGACCTCAAGAAGAAGCTCGACGAGACGAAGGTCGCCGCCGAGGCGGCCGAGCGCGGGGGCGACCTGAACAAGGCCGCGGAGCTGCGCTACGGCACGCTCCTGAAGGTCCAGAAGGACCTCGACGCGGCGCAGGCGCGCCTCGACGAGATGCAGAAGGGCGGCGCGGTCCTCCGCGAAAAGGTCGACGAGGACGACATCGCCGCGATCGTCTCGAAGTGGACCGGCGTGCCCGTCTCCCGGCTCGTCGAAGGCGAGACGCAGAAGCTCCTCAAGATGGGCGACCGGCTGCGCCTGCGCGTGATCGGCCAGGACGAGGCCGTGGACGCGGTCGCGGCCGCCGTGCGCCGCGCCCGCGCCGGGATGAAGGACCCGCGGCGGCCGATCGGATCCTTCCTCTTCCTCGGTCCGACGGGCGTCGGCAAGACCGAGCTCGCCCGCGCGCTCGCCGAGTTCCTCTTCGACGACGAGAACGCGATGGTGCGGCTCGACATGTCCGAGTACCAGGAGAAGCACACCGTCTCGCGCATGATCGGCTCGCCTCCCGGGTACATCGGCCACGACGAGGGCGGCCAGCTCACGGAGGCCGTGCGCCGGCGCCCCTACTCGGTCGTCCTCTTCGACGAGATCGAGAAGGCGCACCCGGACGTGTGGTCGACGCTCCTCCAGGTCCTCGACGACGGGCGCCTGACGGACGGCAAGGGCCGCGTCGTGGACTTCAAGAACACCGTCGTGATCATGACGTCGAACGTCGGGAGCCACCTCATTCAGGAGCTCCAGGGCGTCGACGACGCCGAGCTGAAGAAGAGAATCGAGACGGAGCTGCGGGCGCATTTCCGGCCCGAGTTCCTGAACCGCATCGACGACATCGTGACGTTCCGCCGCCTCGAGCTCTCCGACATCGAGAAGATCGTGGAGATCCAGCTCCGGAAGGTGGCCGAGCTCGTCGCGCCGCGCGGGATCAAGCTCTCGTGGGAGAAGCCCGTCGCGACGTGGCTCGCGCGCGAGGCGTTCGACCCGGTGTACGGCGCGCGCCCGCTCAAGAGAAACATCCAGAAACTGGTCCAGGACCCGCTCGCGTGGAAGCTGCTCGCGGGCGAGGTGCGCGAAGGGTCTCCCGTCGCGATCGCCCTCGCCCCCGGCGGCGCCGCGCTCGAGTTCCGGACCGAGCCGGCCGAGGCGCCGGCGAAAAAGACCAAGTAGGAGGACCAAGACCATGCCCGTCATCCGCTGGAACGACCCCTTCCGAGACCTTGCGACCCTTCAGGACCGGCTCAACCGCGCCTTCGACTCGACGCTGTCCCGCAGCGGGCAGCAGGAAGAGCTCTTCACCGGGACGTGGGCTCCGCCCGTCGACATCTTCGAGACGAAGGAGAAGACGGTTCTCAAGGCCGAGCTCCCCGGGTTCGACGAGAACCAGATCACGCTGCGCTTCGAGGACGGCATCCTGTCGCTCGAGGGCGAGCGCAAGTTCGAGAAGGCGAGCGACGACGAGAACTACCACCGCGTCGAGCGCAGCTACGGGAAGTTCGTCCGCTCCTTCACGATCCCGGCGAACGTGGACAACGAGAAGATCGCCGCGTCCTTCCACAACGGCGTCCTGACCGTCGAGCTCCCGAAGCGCGAGGAGACGAAGCCCAAAGCGATCAAGATCCAGGCCACGAAGCCCGCGATCGAGGGCAAGAAGAGCTGACCCCGAAAGGGGGTCCAGGGGGAAAACCGGGGTCCGGTTTTCCCCCTGCTGCCTGAGCGTCGGCCGGACGTAGACTTCCTGTCCGAAAAGGACCTCCACAGAGGAGATGAAGCCTCCGGACCAGGACACCTCCCGGAAGACGGAGCGCGAGCTCCGGACGATCCTCGAGACGATTCCGGCGGTCGTCTTCGTCGCGCGCCCGGATGGTGCGCTCGAGTTCGTCACCGAGCGCTGGCTGGAAGGAGCCGGTCTCACGCGCGAGCAGATTCTCGGCTGGCAGTGGCCGAACGCTCTCCACCCGGACGACCGCGCGATTGCGGTGCAGCGTTGGAAGGACGCCCTCGCCACGGGCGTGCCGAACGACCAGGAGATGCGGGCGCGCTGGCCCGACGGGTCGTATCGATGGCTCCTCGTGCGCGGGGTTCCGCTCAGGGACGAGAAGGGCTCGATCCTCCGCTGGTACGGGACGATCACGGACATCGACGACCGCAAGCGCGCCGAACAGGAGCTTCAGAAGCTCAAGGACCAGCTCCAGAAGGAGAACATCGCCCTCCGCGACGAGATCACCGAGTCCTCGATGTTCGAGGAGATCGTGGGCTCGTCGGGGCCGCTCAGGCGAGTGCTCGTCCTCGTGAGCAAGGTGGCTAGCACGGATTCGACGGTCCTCATCACGGGCGAGACGGGCACCGGGAAGGAGCTGGTCGCGCGCGCCATTCACCGGCGTTCGCCCCGGGCCTCGCGGCCGTTCGTGTCCGTCAACTGCGGCGCGGTTCCGCCGACCCTGATCACGTCGGAGCTGTTCGGCTACGAGAAAGGCGCCTTCACGGGCGCGGCGCAGCGCCGCCTCGGGCGTTTCGAGCTCGCCGACGGAGGGACCATCTTCCTAGACGAGGTGGGAGAGCTCCCTCAGGAGACGCAGGTCGCCCTGCTCCGCGTCCTGCAGGAGCGCGTCTTCGAGCGCGTCGGCGGCAGCCAGTCCCTCCCGCTGGACGTCCGCGTCCTTGCGGCGACGAACCGCGACCTCGACCGGGCGATCGCGGACGGCGCGTTCCGCAGCGATCTCTATTACCGGCTCAGCGTCTTCCCAATCCACGTGCCGCCCCTGAGAGACCGCGCCGAGGACATCCCGCTGCTCGTCGAGTACCTCACGCAGCGGTACGCCGCGAAGGCGGGGAAGAAGATCACGGGGGTGAGCCGGAGCGCCATGGATCTGCTCCGGTCTTATGACTGGCCGGGAAATGTCCGCGAGCTGCAGAACGTCATCCAGCGCGCCGTGATCCTGAGCGAGGGCACGTTGGCCGTCGACGAGACTTGGTTCACCCGGACGACCGCGCGGGTTGCGGGAGGCGCACGCCGCCTCGGCCGGCTCTCCAGCCGCGAAGAGAAAGAGTGGATCGAGAGCGCCCTCGCGCGGTCGCGCGGACGCGTCTCCGGCCCGGACGGCGCGGCGGCCGCGCTCGGCATCCCCCGGTCCACGCTCGAATCGAAGATCCGGTCGCTGCACATCAACAAGCATCGATTCAAGACCGGATAGAGGCTGCCTCCCCCTGATATCGTTGCGTCACCCAATGCGCACGGAGGACCAATTCCACTCCCCTTCGTAATCGACCGCCTGCGACGACGGCTTCTGGCCGTTGCCGACGGCCCGGTGACTTTCCCGGACGTCATGGCTCACCTCGGCAAGGAGCGCGACGAGGACGGCCTGCCCTTCCACGAGCTCATCGACGCCTCTCGGGTCACCCTGACCCTCAGTCCCTCCGAGGTCCGCCAGATCGTCGACCGGCTGCGCGAGCTGGGGCGTCGCCACGCTCTCGGTCCAACGGCCGTGATCGTCGGCGACGACGTCTCCTATGGAATGCTGCGGATGCTGGAGACCCTCGTTGAGGACGTCTGCGACGTCCGGCCGTTCCGCAACAGGACTGAAGCGGAGGAATGGCTCGACGAAGTCGTGCCGCGTCGGCCCGCGAAAGAAGGCTAAGACCCCGTCGCGAGTGGCGATGTCGAAACCCGCCAATTGCCGACAGTCGCCACAGCAGCTCGCGCTCAAGTCACTGCAGGTCAATGCCCTCACGCTGGCATCGCGGTTGCCTTAGTGGGCAATCGATGGTTCTGAGGATTGAGCCCGCCCCGAACGACTCGCCGACGCTCCTCAAGCTCGTCGGGAGGATCGCCTCGCCGGACGTCCAGGAGCTGAAGGCCCTGATCGCGGAAATGCCGAACCCCGTCGCCCTCGACCTAAGGGAAGTGGAACTCGTCGATCTCGACGCGGTCCGCTACCTGGCGGCCGCCGAACGGGGAGGCCTCGAGCTGCGCAACCTTCCGCCGTACGTCCGTGCCTGGGTCCTCCTCGAGAGGGAGAGGCTCGGCGAGTCCGAGTGACGCGCTCTCTACCGACGGACCCAAAAGGAGAAACGGAAATGGAACGCATGCTGGTGGTGGTTTTCGACAACGAGAAGAAGGCCTACGAGGGCGACTCGGCGCTCAAGCAGCTCGAGCGCGAAGGACTCGTCACGATCTACGCGCAAGCGGTGATCGTGAAGCACGCGGACGGCACCGTGAGCGTCAAGCAGGTCGACGACCAGGGACCGCTCGGATCGCTGGCCGGCACGGCCGTCGGGGGCCTGATCGGGCTCCTCGGCGGACCGGTGGGCGCGGCCATCGGAGCGGGGTCGGGCCTCGCGCTCGGCGCGCTCTTCGACGTCGACAACGCGCGGATCGGCGAGGACTTCCTCGAGGACGTCTCGAAGTCGCTGACGCCGAACAAGGTCGCGGTCGTCGCCGAAGTGGACGAAGAGTGGACGACGCCCGTCGACACGCGGATGGAGGCGCTCGGCGGGACGGTGCTCCGCCGCGCTCTCTGGGACGTTCAAAAGACCGTGCGCGACGAGGAGATCGCCGCGATGAAGGCGGACCTCAAGCATCTCAAGGCCGAGATCTCGCAGGCCCACGCCGACCGGAAGGCGAAGCTCCAGAAGAAAATCGACCAGCTCCAGGCGAAGGTCGACGCGAAGATCGTGAAGGCCACGCAGCGCCAGGACGCGTTCGAAGCGCGCCAGAAGGCGAAGCACGAGATCCTCAAGAAGAACGCCGCCGCCGCCCGCCGGGCCCTCAAAGAGCTCGCGCACACCGCCGTCTGAAAATCGGAAATCAAGAAGGAGAAATCGTCATGAACACGGAAACGCTCTCACAGGAGGTCTCCCGCCGCGCCGGCTGGAGCATCTTCATGGGCATCCTGACGGCCGCCGTCGGCGCCGCCATGATCCTTTACCCGGTGGCTACGGCCACCGCGTCCACCGTCTTCCTCGGGGCGGCGCTCATCGTCGCCGCGGCAGCGCAGCTCGTCTTCGCGTTCAGCTCCGACACCGCGGGGCAGTTCTTTCTCAAGCTCCTGCTCGGCATCCTCTACGGCATCGCCGGGCTCTCCCTCATCGCGCTGCCGGGCCTCGGCGTCGTGACCCTCACCGCGATGGTCGGCGCGATGCTGATCGCCCAGGCCGTCGTCGAGACGGTCCTCGGCTTCTCGGCTCCCGCGGGGACCGGCCGCGGCTGGCTCTTCTTCAGCGGCTTCGCGAGCCTCGTCCTCGGAGTCCTGATCATCGCGCAGTGGCCCGTCAGCTCGATCTGGGCGATCGGGACGATGGTCGGAGCCGGCGTGCTCTGCAACGGCATCACGCGCATCGTGATGTCGAGCTGGGTGCGCAGCGAAGCGCGCGAGTTCCAGCGGTCGTCCGCGCACGCGTGACGGCCCCGCCAGACGTTCGCGAGAGCCGTTGGCGCTCTCGCGGACGACTGCCGGCGTCGCGCCGACGCGGAAGCGTCAGATCCACACCAAGAGAAAAGGAGTTACGTCATGACTGCCGCGCTCTGGAGTGCCCAGGGACTCGCCTCCGCCGTCTTCTTCCTCACCGGCATGCTCAAGCTCGTGACGCCGAAGGAGAAGCTCGTCGAAGACATGCGCTGGGCCGCGACGTGGCCTGCCGGCCGCGTCAAGCTGCTCGGCCTCGCCGAGGTCGCGGGAGCGATCGGCCTCGTCCTCCCGGCGGCGCTCAACGTCGCGCCCGCGCTGACGCCGATCGCCGCAGTCTGTCTCGCCGTGCTGATGTTCGGCGCCGTCCGAACGCACACGCGCCTTCACGAAAACCCCGCGCCGGCGCTCGTGCTCGCGGTCCTCTGCGTCGCGATCGCGGCGGGCCGGTTTCACCTCGGAGCGTGACGATGACGACTCTCGCGACATCGACAGCGTCGAACGGCCACGGTCCGGCCGCTCGCAAAGAGCGGTCCTCCACAGCCGCGTGATAGGGTTCCCTCGGACAGATGGACGTCGAGCGGCGGGCGGTTGATCCTTGCGGGCGGCCCTTCCCGGTTTACGACGATCTCGCCGGGAGCCTCCTCGCCGCACACTGCCGAGAAGATGCCGGGCGCGACGCGGCCGTCGCGCACGTCCTCGGGACCTGCGCCGGCTACGCCTATGCGGACACCCAGACCGTCGCCATGATCATGGCCCGGCTCGGGCTCGAGAACGGCGCCTGCGTGCGCATCGCGCAGGCGGTCGACGCGATGTACATCTTCTCCACCGCATATCTCGTGCAGAGCCGTTGCGGTCGTGTGGCAATCCTCTGCTACCGGGGCACGGAGCCAGCGAACCTCGGCAACTGGCTGGCGGACGCGGATGTCGGGTCCGAATCGATGGCCCTAGGCGGCGAGGCGCTGGCTGTTCACTCCGGGTTTCTTCGGAACGTCCGGGCCACACAGTGGGCCGTCATCCGCGAGTTGAACCTCGCCCTGCAGGGGCACTCGCTGCTCGATCCCGAAAAGAGCGTCGAACATCCTCTGGAAGCGCTGTACGTGACGGGCCACAGCCTCGGCGGCGCGATGGCGGTGCTCCTCGCGCTCTCGCTCGCCGGGACCGCGGGACACCGCGAGATCGCCGACAAGCTGCGGGCCGTTTACACGTTCGGCCAGCCTTTGGCCACAGGCGAGCCGCTGCCCGAGGCTGCATGCGCCGTCGCGCGAAGACTGCACCGTCACATCCACGGACGCGACATCGTTCCCAGCCTTCCACCTGCGGCCTGGGGACGCTTCGCGCACTTTGGGATGGAGTACCGCTACGCGGACGGTGCGTGGCAATGCTCTGATGCTCCCGTCGCGCAGCTCGCGAATCTGCGAGAGGTTCCACGCGCGCTTCTGGCCTTCTTCGCCAAAGCGAAGCGCCGGGAATCAACCCGCTTCACGATGGCCGACCACGGTCCCCATCTCTACGTCGCGGCACTCCGCCCGAAAGGGCGCGTCAGCGAGCTCGGCGATCCGGGCTAATCGGCCCGCTCCCGCACTCAAACGGACATAACCCCCGGCCAATCCGAGTCACAGAAGCCACTCGATGGGTAACACCGAAAGACACCAGACCAAAGCCCGTCGCCACACACTCGTGCCCGGCTCCCTGTCATGCCGCAACAATTGCCCTCCGCGGCGCTCCACCCAATACAAGGTACCGCGCTCGGTCAAGCGCACCTCATACGCGCTCGTCGGGACACGCGTTCGAAAGATAGCGTCAATCTCCCCGGCCAGCGAAGGGCTGTCGATGACAAAACCCATTTCCGTATTCAACTCTGCCGACCGCGGATCGAAATTGAACGAGCCGATGAACACACGTTTGCCGTCGACCGACGAGGTTTTTGCATGCAGACTCGACCCGGAGCTCCCTATGCCACGCGCGGCTTTCTTTACGCCGGGACTCGCGGTCGCGCGCTTAAATTCGAGGAGCTTGACGCCTGCTTTCAGGAGGGGCTTGCGCCTTTTCACGTATCCCGCGTGGACGAGGACTACGTTTGTAGCCTCCAGCGAGTTTGTGAGAATCTCGATCTCGACGCCGCTCTTCGCCAGCGCCACGAACAAGGAGACGTCCGCGGCCGTCGGCACGAAATACGGCGAGACGAGCTCGAGCCGGGTCACCGGCTCACCCAGAGTCCGTCTCAGCTGACGGGGCATGAGCGCTTCAGGCGTCGCAACGCCGAGACCCTTCGCGGGGTCATCGCTGAGCATGTGCGTCGAGGCCCACTCGAGTTCCAGGGTTCCCCGAACGAGTTCATGAACAAGAGATGAGTCGCGCAATGCCCTGGTGTAAGACGCGGCCCAAGGACTTACCTCCATCCGACGGGCAGCTTCGGCGACTTCAGCGATCTCGCCGGGGCGGGCGGGTGATAGCAAACGCTCTGCCGGAATGGACGATTCGCTGTCCCAGTATCGGTCAAAAGAGGCCGAGACTTCACTCACGACCGGACCCACGGCGAGCACGTCGAGATCTGTGAACAGGACGCCCTCCGTAGCGCCGAAGTACTCGTCCCCGACGTTTCGGCCTCCGATGATCGACGCTTGATTGTCGGCGGTGAACGATTTGTTATGCATCCGTCTGTTCAGCCGCCTGAAGTCGGACACGTAGCCGAAGGCGCGAAACCTGCGGTTGACGAAGGGGTTGAAAAGACGAACCTCGACGTTCGGGTGTGTCACGAGCGCCGCCAGCGTCGCGTCCAAGCCGGATGTGTTGTTGTCGTCGAGCAGGAGTCGAACGTGGACGCCGCGATCGGCTGCCGTGAGCAGAGACCCGAACAGCAAGGTACCCGTCATGTCCTTTCGCCAGATGTAATACTGAACATCGAGGCTGCGCTCGGCCGCGTGAGCCAGAAGCGCTCGCGCCGCAAACGCTTCTCGCGCGTCTGGCAGCGCACGAATGCCCGATCTGCCCGGATGAGCCGACACGTGTGGCGTGATCGCCCGCTCGAGCCGCGTGTCGCCGGCGTCCGAAGAGGCCACGGAGCTCCTTCCTTGATCCCCGCCGCTCAGCGGAGGGCGGAGCGCAAGGCATATGCCAGCAGCGCCGGCTGCCGCGCTCGAAGGAACCGCTCGCAAACCCCGCGTTTCACGGCGGGAGCGTGTAGCGCACCGCCGACGACGTGACGAATCCTCGCGTTCTTCGTCCGTCAACAGAAGCACGTGAACACAGCCACTCGATGACTCCCGGCGACTTGTTCTGCGATCTACGTCGCGGCAATCCGCTCCGCGGATCGCGTCAGCGAGCCCGGCGAACCGGGCTAAACGGCCCCGCTCCCGCGCTCAGACGGACATGACGCTCGGCCAGTACCGCATCCAGTCGCGGCGGCGGGCGGTCTGCTTCCAGGCGGGCGCGTCGCGATCGACGCGCACCGAGTCTTCGCTCAGCCGGTCGATGTGCGCCTCGAGCGCGCCCGCGATCGCCTCATCTTCCACGACGAGAAGCAGCTCGTTCTCCCAGTAGCCGGCCGTGACGTCCAGGTTCGCGCTGCCGACGGAACAGACGCGGCCGTCCACGCTCACGACCTTCGCGTGGACGTGGGGGTTCAGAACGCCGAGCCCCGGAGTCCAGCCGGGCTGCTCGGGCACCGCGAACTGATAGCACTCGGCGCCGGCCGCGACGAGCGCGTCGATCCGCGAGTGCACGAGCTCCGTCGCCGCGACCCGGGCCGTGCCCCAGGGTCCCTCGAAGCGCTTGCCGCTGTGCGTCGGCGTCAGATTGCCGAAAAACGTGCGCACCCTCACGCCGCGACGGAGCGCGCGCAGCATCGCGTGCTGGATCTCGAGGACCAGTGGAAAGCCGTTCACGGCGTATACGTGCGACGTCGCGGTCTCGATGAGCGCGAGGTAGGCCTCGAGCGTGGCGGCGTCGCGAAGCCCGAGGTGGACGACGACGCGCGCGGACGAGAGCCCGCACGCCGGGAGCTCGGCGATTTCGAAGGCGGCACCTCCCGCCTCGGTCCATGCCCCGAAGAACGAACGCTCCAGCGCGGTTGCGGCCGGGCCTTCCACCCGCGCGCCCGCGTCCAGCCACGGCACCTCCCGCCACAACGACCGGGGAGTGAGCCTCACTTCCTCGAAGCCGGTGTAGTACTCGTGTGAGAGATTGCGGCCGCCGAGGAGCGCCACCTCGCCGTCGACGATGGCGACCTTGCGATGGTCTCGCTGCTTCAGATCTTCGAGCGAGGGAACTCCGGTGACGGGCCGCAGGACCCGGAGCTCGACACCCGGGCGGCTTCCGAGGCGCTCGAGGAGCGGATTTCGCATGCCGAGCGAGCCGTGAAGACCGTGCAGCGAGTCGACGACGACGCGCACCGTGACGCCCCGCGCGCCCGCCGCGGCCAGCGCGGACTCGACCTCCGTGCCCACGTCGTCGTCCGCCGCCATGTAGACCTGGTAGTGGACACGCCGTCTGCTTTTTCCGATCGCTTCGAGGAGCCAGCGGCGCGCCTTCACGTTGTCTAACTCGACCTCGATGCGGTTGCCGTTCAGGAGTGGCGCGCCCGTCGTCGCCTCGAGGCGGCTCGCGAGAGACGGAGGTCCCGGCACGGACGGCTCGACGCGCCACCGCATCGAGGCGATGTCCACCGCCCGCAGAGCCGCGAAGCCGATCGTGGACGGCTTGTGTGGGCCCTTGTGAACGATCGCCACGATCGGAAAACCCGCGGCGCGCATCCTCGACCCGACGCGCGCGAGCCGCACGGGATCGACCTCGGCCGGGACATCGAACGCCTCGCCTTCGTCCAGCACGGCGCTCGCGTCCGCCACGCGCGGGGGGAGGCCGGCCTTGCGCAGCCGCTCGCGGATCGCCTTGCAGCTCTGGATCGGACGCAGCCGCACGGCGAGCACATCGGGCGCCTCGGGACCGCTGAGTTCCGCGAGCCCCGACAGGTCCGCGTCCGCGAGGTCCGCGTCGAAGAGGAGAAGCGGCCGCGAGAGAGGGCGGATGACGTCGACCCGCTCTTCGATCGCGGTCAGTGGATCGGGCGCTCCGCCCGCTTCCACGCGAAACACGCCGAGTGATCCTGCGCCGGCATCCGCCGGGAGCTCGGCGTCGCCGTCGCTGGTCGTGACGACGGCCACGATCCGGCCACCGGAGACGAACGCGACCTGCTGATCGGGAATCGGCTCGCGCCGCCCCACCCCGAGCCCGGTGTCGAAGCGCGCGGAAATCACGCCACCTTCCGCGACGAGATCCGGCACGTCGAGAGGGCGCCGGAGCACGGGCCCGGCCGCGGCCATGTGAGGGAGCACCAGAATCGGCGTGGGCCAGTCCCCCGCCGCGAGCAGGGCACCCGGAGAGCGCGCGAGGACCAGCAGATCGATGGCGCCCTCCCGCGCCCGTTCGCCGAACCATCGGAGTCGTGACGCCGCCTGCGGCGTGACGAGCTCGACGGCCGCCTCGATGCCGGCTACGTTCAGCGCGGCGGCGAGGTCGCCCGGCGACCCGGCTTCGGGGTGAAGGACGGTGGCGTGGAGGCCGGGCGCGCCATGGTCGCGCAGGAACGCCTCGACGGCGGCGCGCGCGCGGCCTCCCACCGCCACGCAGAGGAGCCTCGTGATCGGGCGATCGCTCGCCGGCGCGGCCGCGGTCCACAGGACGGCCAGGGATTGGCGCTTGCGCAGCTCCGCGGCGACGGGAATGCTCCGGAGCGACAGTCGTCCGGTCGCCAGCAGGTCGATCTTCGACGCCGCCGTGATCTCAGCCAGATCGTCGACGGCAAGCTCGGGCGCGAACTTCACCTCGACCGCTCGCGCGGCGCCCGCCGTCGCGGTCCGGAGGGCTGCGAGCAACGCCGTCACCGCCTCGTTCAGATCGCCGGGGTTGTCGCCCGAAAACCAGGCGAACTTGCGAGCGGGCAAACAGGCGACAGCCACCAGCAGCTCCGCGTCAGGCGCCAACCGCCGGACCGTCGCGATCTCCGCACGCGCATCTCCGCCGAGCTCGGTGATGAAAAGGATGCGGCGATATGTCATACGCAACCCTCTCGTGCCGCAATCGTCGTCCGTCGCAACGTCCCGCCTTCGGGATCGAACACGTGCGCTTCGACCGTCGCAATTCTTCCATGGTCGTCGATTTCGTACAGGTTGAAGCCGGCCCGGATCGAGGAGTCCGGGTGGTCCAGCGCGGCGCCGCTCGCGGCGACGACGTCGAGGGCCCCCGCCGCCGTCTTGAGAACGCAGCGCACGCGCACGTGCAGGTGACCGAAGAGCACGAGCCCGCGCTCGAGCGGTTCGAGAACGCTCCGAAGCGATGCGGCGTCGACGAGCCCGTCCCGGAACCGTGCCAGCCGGCTCCGCCCGTCGACGGGCGGATGATGAATCAGGACCACGGGCGTGCGACGCGCGACCTCGGGGTGGGCGAGCAGTCGAGTAAGAGCCGCGCGCTGGGCCTCGCCGACGACGCCCGCGGCGACGAACGGGGGCCGCGGCACCGCGCTCGAGAGCGCGATGATCGCGGCGGGCCCGCGCAGTTTCACGACGGGATAGGACCCGGCGGGCAGGTCGACCGCGAACGCGGGGAGGTCGCTCCGAAGAAACGCGCCGAAGTGATGGAAAAAGCGTCGCTCTCGCGCGACGGACGGCAGATAGATGTCGTGGTTGCCGGGGACGACCGTGACCTCCGCGGAACGCGCGACGCCGTCGAGGAGCCGCCGCGATTCCTCGTACTCGCTCTCGAGCGCGAGGTTCGTGATGTCACCGGTGACGACGACGTGGTCCGCGTGCGCCGCGGCGGACGCGAGCACCGCGAGCAGGTAATCGCGGCGATGCACGCGGCCGCGGCGCAGGACTAGGTTTGCGAGGCCCGTGATGCGCTTGTTGAAGAGAATCCTCCGCCACTCGACCCCGGTTCGCGAAAGGACGTGAAGGTCGGAGACGTGTGCGATGCGCAGCAAGGCGGCGGCTCCGTCGCGGCGTCGTGCCCTAGAGGTTCTTCGCCTGATTCGAGACGTTCCACTCCCAGTTACGGATCTCCGGCAGGTCCTCGCCGTATTTGGCAATGTACTGCTTGTGCTCGACCAGCCTGTCCTTGAGCTGCTGCTTCAAATAAATGCCCAGGGCGCCGGTCTGTGGCAGTCGGTCGATCGTGTCCATCACGAGATGAAAACGATCCAGGTCGTTCAGCACCGCCATGTCGAAGGGCGTGGTGATCGTGCCCTCCTCCTTGTAGCCGCGGACGTGGATGTTGTCGTGGTTCGAGCGCCGATACGCCAGCCGATGGATCAGCCACGGGTAGCCGTGGAAGGCGAAGATGACCGGCTTGTCCCTCGTGAAGAGCTCGTCGAATTCCAGGTCGGAGAGCCCGTGTGGGTGCTCTGTGTCCGGCTGCAGCTTCATGAGGTCGACGACGTTCACGACCCTGACCTTCAGGTCGGGCAGGTGCGCGCGCAGGATGGAGACGGCGGCAAGCGTCTCGAGCGTCGGTACGTCGCCGCAGCAGGCCATGACGACATCGGGCGGAGCGCCCTGGTCGTTGCTCGCCCACTGCCAGATCCCGATGCCCTCCGTGCAGTGTTTCACGGCAGCGTCCATCGAGAGCCACTGCGGCGCCGGATGTTTTCCGGCGACGACCACGTTGACGTAATGGCGGCTGCGCAGGCAGTGGTCCATCACCGAAAGCAGGCAGTTCGCATCCGGCGGAAGGTAGACGCGCACGACTCCGGCCTTCTTGTTCACGACGTGATCGAGGAACCCGGGATCCTGGTGCGTGAATCCGTTGTGATCCTGTCGCCAGACATGTGAAGCCAGCAGGTAGTTCAACGACGCGATCGGACGGCGCCACGGCAGGCGAGAGGTGACCTTCAGCCACTTGGCGTGCTGATTGAACATCGAATCGACGATGTGGATGAACGCTTCGTAGCAGTTGAAAACGCCGTGCCGGCCGGTGAGCAGGTAGCCCTCGAGCCAGCCTTCACACTGATGCTCGCTCAGCATCTCCATCACGCGCCCGGCGGGCGCGAGGAATTCGTCGCCCGGCAAGGTGGTGGCATTCCACTGGCGCTGCGTCGCCTCGAAGAGCGCCTCCAGGCCGTTAGAGAGCGTTTCGTCGGGTCCGAACACCCGGAAATTCCGCTGCTCGGCGTTCCGCGCGACCACGTCGCGCAGGAAACGCCCGAGCACGTGCGTGTCGCCGATGCCGCGCACGCCCGGCGAGGGCACGTCGGCCGCGTAGTCGCGAAAATCCGGCAACCTCAGGTCGCGGAGGAGCGCCCCGCCGTTCGCATGGGGGTTCGCGCCCATGCGCCGCCCGCCCTCCGGCGCCAGCTCCGCCAGCTCCGGCCGCAGGCGGCCCCGCTCGTCGAACAGCTCCTCCGGCCGGTAGCTCCTGAGCCACTCTTCGAGAAGCCCGAGGTGCTCCGGGGGGGCCGTCGGCGACACGGCGAGGGGAACCTGATGAGACCGGAACGATCCCTCGATCCGCTGGCCGTCGATCACCTTCGGCCCCGTCCAGCCCTTGGGCGAGTCGAGGACGATCATCGGCCAGCGCGGACGGGAGAGATCGCCGCGCACGCGTGCCTCCCGCTGGATGTGCTTGATCCGCTCCACCGCCGTGTCGAGCGCCGTGGCCATCGCCTCGTGCATCGGCCCAGGCTCGTGACCCTCGACGAAGAGGGGCGTCCACCCGCATCCGCGCAGGAACTGCTCCAGCTCCTCGCGTGTGATGCGCGCCAGGAGGGTCGGGTTGGAGATCTTGTAGCCGTTGAGGTGCAGGATCGGCAGCACGGCACCGTCGGTCACCGGATCGAGGAATTTGTTCGAATGCCACGCCGTGGCGAGCGGTCCGGTCTCCGCCTCGCCGTCGCCGACCACGCAGGCGACGATCAGGCCGGGATTGTCGAACACCGCCCCGAACGCGTGGCTGAGCGAGTATCCCAGCTCGCCGCCCTCGTGGATCGATCCGGGACACTCCGGTGATGCGTGGCTCGGAATGCCTCCGGGGAAGGAAAACTGCAGGAAGAGCTCCCGAAGACCGGCCTCGTCCTGGCTGACGTCGGGATAGATTTCGCTGTACGTGCCCTCGAGGTAGGTATTGCCGACGACGGCCGGGCCGCCGTGCCCGGGCCCGGACACGTAGATCATGTCGAGGTCGTATTTCCGGATCGCGCGATTCAGGTGCACGTAGATGAAGTTCTGCCCCGGGGTCGTGCCCCAGTGTCCCAGGAGCATGTGCTTCACGTCCGCGAGCCTCAGCGGCCGCTTGAGGAGAGGGTTGTCGCGGAGATAGATCTGGCCGACCGCGAGATAGTTCGCGGCGCGCCAGTAGGCGTCGACCTTCCGGAGCAGCTCCGGCGTGAGTGTGCGGTCGTTCATGGCTCAAATGTCCCGAAGCGTGCCCAGATTGAGGACCCGGCACACCGTTCTCGCGATCACGCCTTCTTCGTCCGTCCGAATGACTCGGACCGAGACCCGGCTTCCCGCTCCGGAAATCACACCCTCATTCGCCGCGTTTCGCCTCTCGTCCAGCGCGATTCCGAGGAAGCCGAGGTCCTCGCAGATCCGGGCGCGGATGATCGATGCGTTTTCGCCGATGCCGCCCGTGAAGACGAGCGTCTCCACGCCGCCCAGGGCCGCCGCGAACGCGCCGATCCATTTCTTGACCTGGTAGCAGAACACCTCGACCGCCTCGGCCGCCCGCACGTCCCGCGTTTCACAGTCGAGCAGCGCGCGCATGTCTGAGCTGGTTTCCGAGATCCCGAGCAGACCGGAGTCGAAGTTCACCATTTCATTGAATCGGCGGGCATCGAGGCCCTCGGTCTGCGCGAGATACCAGAAGAGGCCTGGATCGAGATCGCCCGAGCGCGTGCTCATCGGCACGCCGGCCGTCGGAGTGAAACTCATGCTCGTGTCGACGGACTTGCCATCGCGAACCGCCGCCAGGCTCGCACCGTTACCGAGGTGCGCGAGAATCACACGGCCATGCGCCGCCTGCGCTCCGGCCAGTCGGGCGAGCTCTTCCATAAGAAACGAATAAGAAAGCCCGTGAAATCCGTACCGCCTTACCCCCTGGGCTTCGTACCGACGCGGGATCGGGAGCAGACGGACCACGCGGGGCAGGTCGTGGTGAAAGGCCGTGTCGAAACACGCCACCTGAGGCAGGTCGCCGAATCGGCGGTGAAACGCCTCGGTCAGCAGGATCTCCTCCGGCAAATGTTCCGGATCGAATGGACTGAGCCGGCGCAGATCCTCGACCATCCCCGCGGTGATCCGCCGCGGCTCGTGATACGTCGGGCCGCCATGCACGACGCGGTGTCCCACCGCGGTCAGGTCGTCCCGCACGCGGCTCTCCTCGATCCAGTCCATCAGGGCGCCGACCGCCGCGGTGTGGTCCGGCGCCATCACCGGCCGCGAAAAGTCCTCCGCCCGGTCCGGTCCCTTCACGCGGAAAGTGGCATTCGGCAGTCCAATTCGCTCGATCCCGCCGTCAAGAATCCGCCGGAGAGCATTGCCGGGCTCGAAGAGCGCGAACTTGATGCTCGACGAACCGCCGTTGATCGTCAGGATTCGCCCGGGTCCTCGTCTCATGAACGACGCCGCTAGGACTTCTTCTTAGGCGGGAAGCGCTCGAAGAGTCGTCTCACGGCCTCGTCGAGCACGTCGTGCTCCTTCTCGGCGGAGTCCTCCGAGTGGAGCTCGCTCGTCGCCGTTCCTCGCCAGGCGAGTTCATTTCTCGCCGCGTCCACGAGGTCGACGATCAGCGTCCCGACCGGCACCTCCTGTACCTGCGTGGTCGCGGTTCGGTCACCGTAGCCGTAGGCAGGCGCCCAGCCCCAGCCGTAGCCCCAGCTGTTGCTGAAGAGGCTCAGTGTGATTTCCCTCGAGAAGCGGGTGTGGACCGCGATCTTCAGATCGGCGCCATTGTCCGCGCGGACGAGTCCCCTCGCCTGCAGCTGCTTGTCCACGGCCGCCTCGATATGGGCCCGAACGAAAGGACTCGTGATTTGCTGCGTCTCGAGCCAGGAGTATGTCTTGTATTTCGTGAAGTCGGCTCCAGGGTCGTAGTTCGTCTGGATGGAAATCGAGGAGCAGCCGACGACGGCCACGAGGGCGACGGCTGCAAGAGAGATACGGAGTGCCTTTTTCATACTCCCCCTCATGTCTCCTTGTCCGAAGTGATGTCCCCGGATTTCTTGATGGCCCGCAGCAGGCGCCAGCCGAGATAGATCGCTGCCAGGTAACCGGCGCCTCCAACCACAGAAACGTCCTTGATCGTCGGCGGCGCTTTCATGCTCCAGAGCAGGGAGGAGCCGACGAACAGCGCGGCGGTCCATACTCCGAGCACGAGGCGGTTCACGACCGGGTTGATGTTCCGGTGGTCGAGGTGGACGGAGAAGCTGCCGTCGCGCACACGCCTGAGAAGCTCGTTCAGGTCGCGCGGCAGGGACGCCGCGAGCCGCTCCCATTCGCCTGCCGCGTGTTGAAGCCGGCCCAGGATGCGCCGGACCGAGAGTCGCTTGCGCACCATTTTTTCGTAGAACGGCTGGACGACTTCGGCGAGGCTGAACTCCGGGCTCAGCCGTTGGGCCGTTCCCTCCAGCTCGACCAGCGTGCGCAGGAGCATCGTGACCGCAGGCGGCAGCGTGATCGTGTAGCGCCGGATGATCTCGAACAGATCGTTCAGCGCGGCGCTCAGGTTCAAGTCGTGGATCGACTCGCCCACGTAGTCGGCGATGAAGTCGGTGAGGTCCGCACGCAGGAGGTCCCGCGGCGTCGCCGACGGCGCGGTGCTCACGCGAAGAAGCGACTCCTCGAGGTCCACCGCGCTGTGGTTCACCACGGCCATGAGCATGTCGTTGAGGCCGTCCGCCAGCTCTTCGTCGAGGCGTCCGACCATGCCGCAATCCAGGAGCCCAACAACGCCGCCCGGTAGGAGCATGAGGTTACCGGGATGCGGGTCGGCATGGTAGAAGGCATCGCGGAAGATCATCTCGAGAAACATCGTCGCGCCACGGCGCGCGAATTCATCGAGGTCGACGCCCGAGTTGGCGAGCGCCTTGGGATGAGTGCCCAGAATGCCGTCCAGCTTCTCCATCGTCAGGACGCGGCGAGTCGAAAACGTCGCATACGCGCGCGGCACATGGACCGTCTCGTCCTGGGCGAAATTGGCCCCGAACTCTTCGAGGTTCCGGCGTTCGAAGCTGAAATTCAGCTCGCGGAGAAGCGTACGGCGGAACTGCCGGACGACCTCTTCGGGCTGGTAGGGACGCAGCGGGGACGAGTGCTTCTCCGCCAGCTCGGCCAGACTGCTGAGAATGTCGAGGTCGGGCAGAATCTTCTCCTCGATGCCGGCGTGCTGAATCTTGACGACGACGTGCTCGCCCGAGTGCAGCCGCGCCACATGGACCTGGGCGATCGAGGCCGAGGCCAGCGGCTCCTCCTTGAAGTGGGCGAACAGCGCGGCGGGCCGCTGACCGAGCTCCGCTTCTATCGTGGCCCGCACCGTGGCCGCGGAATCCGCCGGAGTGTCGGTCTGCAGCTGGGCCAGTTCTTTCGCCAGCTCGGGGCCGACGAGGTCCGGCCGCGTGCTGAGCATCTGGCCGAGCTTGATGAAGGTGGTGCCGAGCTCCGTCAAGGCCAGGCGCACACGCTCCTCGATCTTGAGGTCGGGGATGCGCTGGCCGTCCGCACTCCGGATGCGCTCCTGGATCCACGGGGTATCCAGGCCCTTCACCCAGTCGGCCAGGCCGTACTTGGCCAGGACGCCGATGATGTCTCCGGCCCTGTGAATGTTGCGATCCAGCCGGGTGACGGCGGCTATCTTCATCGGCCGGCCGCGGCGTCGCGACCCGGACTTACTGGGGATGATCCCGGTGCGTTCATGGCGCCCCTCGTATTGCCCGTGAACTCCTGCCTACCGAACGCATCCGGAGCATATCGCGGGGCGTCTCTCTATCGCGTGCCGTGAGAGAACCGATGCCTGCCGGCTTCTTCAAGATTTTGAGGGCGTTGTGGGCTTGGCTGCTGGAGTCGGACTGCCCGCTGCGCCCTTGGCAATCTGTGAGCCGATGACCAGCCGGGCGTTGGCTTCCCGCAGCCCCTTCTCGACATCCTGAACCCAACGGTCGTCGAGCACCACGATGAGCGCGGAGCTGCCCGGCACCAGTCCGGCCTTCATCTTGTCGACTGTCTCGCGGGGAATCCCCACCGAGTCTCCGGTGAGATACCCCAGTCCGCCGCCAGCCGTGGCGCCGGCAACCGAGCCGACCGGTCCGCCCACGACGCCGATCAGGGCGCCGATCACGGCTCCGACCGCGGCGTCCTTCTTTCGCTGGTCGTGGACCTTCGTCTTGCCCTTCAGGTCTTTCGACACGACGGCATAGGACTGGATTCGTTCGCCGGTGGCTTTCTGGTTCTCCTTCATCGTTTTGAACACCTGGTTCGCAGTCTCGACCCCGTCGTACGTCGCGTAAACCAGGCTCTGAGATGTCACGTCCTGCGCGGCGATCGGGTGGGACGCGATGAGGACGGCTCCGGTCAGGACGGCCGTGGAGATCCCGAAGAGCGGAAGGACTCGTTTGAAATTTCGCATATCTTCTCCTATCTGTTCCGGGCTCCGGCTCACTTGGCCTTCACCGCGTTCTTCAACCTCGTGCTGAGATCCGGCAGACCTGCCTTGAGCTGCGCGATGTCGCTCTCGAGGTCAGCCCTGAGCTGCGCTGCCTTCGCGTCGCCGGCCTTCTGAAGCTCGTGGCGCTTGGTCTCGATCTGCTGGTGCTTCGCCTTGAGGATCTTGACGGCGTTCGCTTCGGCCTGAGCCTTCTTGGACTTGGCCTGCGCTTCGAAGCTTCCCAGCTGCGCTTTGGCCTCGTGAAGGACGGAACTGACCTTCTCCTCGAAAGTCTTGGTTGTGACGCTCTGGTTCATGGCGTTCTCCTCTCGGCTGAGCCGGTCGCAAGGCGCGTGCCGCGGTGGACAGCACGCTCGATCATTGACGCCTCCGCGAATTCCTTGAGTCGCGCGCGAATTCACTGCTCGTGAGGCCGGGGTGTGCCGCCTTCGTGACGAATCGTCGTTCGTTTCGTCCGTCAGCTGACGTGCGGAAGGGTCGGAAGTGCGGGAGTTCGTGTGGGTTCAATGGAATCGCGACATGGCATCCGAACTGCAATACCTGGTCGGCAGGCGCGGTCAGAGAGCGCGCAAAGCAACGAAAGGAGAAGGTCATGAATCGCATGCTGGTCGTGGTGTTCAAGACGGAGAAAAAGGCGTTCGAAGGTCGTGAGGCCCTGAAGAGTCTCGATCGCGATGGCAGCATCAGCGCCTACGCGTATGCGGTCATCAAGAAGACCCCGGACGGGGTGAGTGTCGTCAAGGAGGGGGACGACCCTGGCCCGCTCGGAACTCTGGTGGGGACGTCGCTGGGGAGCCTCATTGGTTTGCTGGGCGGGCCGGTGGGGCTCGCGGTCGGCGCCAGTGTCGGGATGCTCGGGGGCATGGTCGCGGATCTGGACAACGCGCGGATCGGCGACGACTTCGTGGACGAGGTCTCGAGAAAGCTGACGCCGGGGACGTTCGCTCTCGTCGCGGAAATCGAGGAAGAGTGGACGACACCGGTGGACACGCGCATGGAGGCGATCGGCGGAGAGGTCTCGCGACGCGCCCTCTCGGACGTCCGGCACGCCGCGAATACCGAAGAGGTGGCGGCGATGAAGGCTGATCTCACTCAGATGAAGGCCGAACACGCCCAGGCGAAGGCGGACCGAAAGGCGAAGCTGCACGAAAAGATCAATCAGCTCGAAGCAAGAATCCAGCAGCACCAGGAGAAGGCGAAGGTGAGGCGCGAGGCCGCCGAAGCGCGGGCGCAGGCCAAAGTCGCGGTCCTGAAGGCGAAAACGGATGCCCTCCGGAAGGTCGCTTCCGGAAGCTAGAACGCAAGGCAATCAACCGGTCAAACCACGACCAAAAGGAGACTTATGTCACAAACGAAAACTCTCGCTGACGATGTCAAGAGCCGCTCCGGCTGGAGCATCTTCATGGGCGTCCTGATCGTGGTCGTGGGGACCCTCCTCATCGTGTACCCGCTGCTCACGGCGGCGATCACGACGGTGTTCCTGGGGTGGGCGCTGATCTTCGTCGGCCTCGCGGAGATCGTGCTGGCGTTCAATTCGACGACCGCCGGCAGCTTCTTTCTCAAGATCCTCTTCGGAGCCCTTTACGGAATCGCGGGAATCGCTCTGGCGTTCTTTCCAATGGAAGGCGTGGCGACGCTGACGGCCTTCCTGGGAGTGTTGCTGGTCGTTCAGGCCGGGATGTCTACGGTGCTCGCGTTCCAGGTCCGGCCGGCAAACGGCTGGGGCTGGATTCTCTTCGACGGAATCACGAGCCTCATCATGGGCGGGCTCATTCTCATGAGCTGGCCCTCGAGCTCTGTGTGGGCGATCGGCACGCTCGTCGGTGTCGCGGTCTTGTTCCGGGGCGTCGGGAGGATCGTGATCTCCGCGGGCATCCGCAAGGGGGCTGCAGACGCTGAGCGTTTTGCTCACGCTTCCTAACGGAGTTGGGTGCGTCGTGGATCGGCTCGGGCGGGGGTGGCCCGAGCCGGTCTTTCATTTTGGTTGCTTCCCCGGAACGAATCTCTCGTAGAGCGGCTCGCCGGTCGCGAGGTCCTCACCGAAGAACTCGACATACTCGACCTTGGGGAGGGAACCACCTTCCTTCGATTGCACGAACAGCTTACGCAGGACGCCGTCGTGACCGCCAATCGCCCCGGTTACCGCCGGGCACCCGTTAAGCATGCGAACGACAAGGCGCCTATCTCGCCCTGCCTTGAATGCCATCTCGAACGTCCCCGGAGTCTTGCCGGGGACGACATCGATGCCATAGGCGTGTTGCCGCTCCACCAGGTTCAGCTCCTCCCGCGCCCCGCTCTCGCCGTTCAGGAGCCAGTAGGCGACCACGGGATCGGAACCGGCGAGATCACCGGCCGCGTTGCGATTCGCGTCGTACACGACAATGTTGGCGTTCTTGCTCCGCCCGAGGACGAACAGATGCGAAGGACAGGAGTCCCCGGGCGGATCGGCCGCCTCGCCTCGAGACACCGGCGCGACCGCGAGCAGGACCAGGGCGAGGCATCCTCGACGCACGTCCTCTCAGCCTTCCACCAGCGACTTCAGCCGAAAGGCCCCGACGAGAAGCGCGGACCCGCTGACGATCGCGAAACCAGCCATGAAGCCGAGGATAGCGGCGAGCGTGGTCGGAGGCGACACCAGGGCGGCGACCGACGCAGCGAGACAGACGACGCCCCACGTGAGGGTCCATCCCCAGGGGAGGTCGAGCCGTTTCTCCTGCAGGGCGACGGTAATGCCGATGATTCCGGAAAGCAGCAGCCAGAGACTGACCCAGGTCACCGCGAACGCCAGCGAAAGACTCGGGTAGTAGCAGAGAGCGGCGATCCCGAACCCGACGCTGACGAGGCCGGCGAGGAGAAGCAGCCACCACGAGCTGAAGACGGATCGAAGATCGATGGAGCGCATGATTTCCGTGATTCCGCTGACGAGCGCCCAGATCGCGATGACGAGCGCGAACGCGGCGACGGACTCGAGCGGCTTGACCAGAATGAAGATGCCGAGTGCGATGGCGAGCAGCCCTCGAATGACCAGCGCCCACCACGACCGACGGAACGCCTGACGGAGACTCTCGGCGACCATGTGTCCTCCTTTCGATCCGTGCGCCGTCCATCGCCGCGACGGATCAGTCGAAACGTCGCAAGTCTCGGCCTCGCGGTCACGCACGCGCAGCGGCTGCGGTGAAGGTCTCCGGGGAAGAAGTCGGAAGCCCCAGCCTGGAAATGCGATACACCAGCGTCGTGCGCTTCATCCCGAGGCGCGCGGCCGCGCCCTGGGGGCCCGCGATGACCCAGTTCGACTCCCTGAGAGCCCGGAGGATGTGATCGCGCTCGATCTCCTCGAGTGTGCCCGCTGCGGACCGAGAGTCTTGCACGACCGCGTGCTTCAGCTGGGCGAGCGGAGGCCGGAGCACCGGCCCGGGCGACAGGATGACCGCACGCTCCAGGAAGTTCTGCAGCTCGCGGACGTTTCCCGGCCAGTCGTAGCACTGCAACGCCTCCATGGCCTCTTCCGGAATCGTCTCGATGTGGCGATTGAGCCGTGCGGCAAATCGGGCCACGTAGTGCCGGACGAGCATCGGGATGTCCTCCCGTCGCTCGCGCAGGGGAGGAAGATGGAGCGGAAACACGTGCAGCCGGTAGAACAGGTCGCCCCGGAACTGCTTGTCCGAGACCCTTTGGAGCAGGTCCTGGTTCGTGGCCGCGACGATGCGCACGTCGACGCGCTGCGTGCGGCTCGTGCCGAGTCGCTCGAATTCCTGCTCCTGAAGCACGCGGAGCAGCTTCGGCTGCAGGTCGATCGGGATGTCCCCGATCTCGTCGAGGAACAGCGTTCCCTTGTCCGCGATTTCGAATCGGCCGGCCTTGCGCATGAAGGCTCCGGTGAAAGCACCCTTCTCGTGCCCGAAGAGCTCGCTCTCGAGCAGGCCGGACGGGATCGCCGCGCAATTCAGCTTGACGAAGGGCCGGTCGCGGCGCGAGCTGAGGGCGTGAATGGCGCGGGCGATGAGCTCCTTTCCCGTGCCCGTCTCTCCCTGGATCAGCACCGTGGAGTCCGTCGGAGCCACGATCTTGACCTGGCCGAGAATCTCCTCGAGGGCCGCACTCTCGCCGACGATCTCCGGAAGAGCCGCGTCCTGCCGAGACTCCTGGCTTGCCCTTCGCACATTTTCAGGCTCATCGAAGTGAGAATCCGAGGGGTGCTTGTCGGGGAGAGAGAGGGAATTTGAACTCATGGCGATTTCGCAGAGGTTCGCGTACGGGCGCTCAGCCCCTGCGCCTTTCGTGCTCTTGAGCAATCCACTCGCGGACGTAGCCCGGGCAATTCTCGAGCGCGATGCCGTTGTCTGCGCAGCGTCCGAGAAACTCGACGGCGCCGCGGTCGACGAGCGTGACGTTCTTGAGGTCCAGAACGAGGTGACGACCGGTTCCCTCCAGATCAACGAGTCTCTTCAGCTCTGCCACGTCCTCGGCCTTTACTTCGCCGCTGAGGGTGAGGACAACGCCCCCGTTCGAGGCTCGTTCGATTCTCATCACGCCGTCACTGACTGCAACGCACAGGCCACGCGTATGTCGTTGAAAACACGTGGACGCCTTCTCGTCACGACGTTACGAAGTTCGTAAATCTGCGAGTTTCGCGAGAGTGCGGGCCGCGAATGAGACTGAGTCTAGGGTGCTTTGAACTGGTGCTTGTCGATCCCCAGGGCCTTGATTTTCGACTCCAGGGTGGTCGACGGAATGCCGAGCCTCGCGGCCGCACCCGCCGGCCCGGAAACCCGGCCGCGAGTCTCAGCCAACGCCGCTTCGATGATTTCCTTCTCCTCGTGCGCCGGCGCCCTCAACAACCTCTGACTTCCCGCCTGCGTCTCGCCAGCCACTCTCCGCGAGAGCCAGCTCTCGTCCACCGAAAACACCTCCGTGTCGCAGACGATGACCGACCGTTCGACGACGTTCTGAAGCTCGCGGATGTTTCCCGGCCAGGGATACGTCTGCAGCCGATCCAGGCTCTCCTTGTCGATGCTCGTGATGCTCTTTCCTGTCTTCCTCGCAAAGCGGTGGATGAAGTACTCCACGAGGAGCGGGATGTCCTCCCGCCTCTGGCGCAGCGGCGGCGTCTCGATCGGAAACACGTTGAGCCGGTAAAAGAGGTCGCTTCGAAAGGCGCCCCTGTCGATCGCAGCCTGCAGGTCGCGATTCGTGGCCGCGACCACCCTCACATCGACCGGAATCGGGTGCGCGCCCCCGACGCGCTGGAGCTCCCTCTCCTGCAGGACGCGCAGGAGGGCGACCTGGGTCTCCGCGGGCAGGTCCCCGACCTCGTCCAGGAAGATCGTGCCTCCCTCCGCGAGCTCGAAGCGCCCCAGATGCCGTTGCAACGCTCCGGTGAAGGCCCCCTTCTCGTGGCCAAACAGCTCCGAGGCGATGAGGGCGGGCGGAATCGCGGCGCAGTTCACGCTGACGAAGGCCCGGCCGGACCGAGGCGAGCGCTTGTGAATTGCGCGGGCGATCAGCTCCTTGCCGGTACCAGTTTCCCCGGTGACGAGAACGGTTGAGTCCGTGGGCGCGACCTTGGAGACACGGGAGAGGACCTCGCGGAGGGCGGAAGAGGTCCCCACGATCTCCTCGAACATCGAGGTCTTGTCGATTTCCTGGCGCAGCGAAACGTTCTCTCTCGCGAGCCGGTCCTCCGCCTGCTTGCGATCCTCGATATCGGTCGCCGAAACGTACCAGCGCTGGATGCTCCCCGCCTCATCTCTCCACGGGCCGAAGCGGATCAGGAACCACCGGTGATTGCCGTCCTTTCTGCGGAGACGCGCCTCGAACTCGTGCGCGGAACCGCTCAGGAACTTGCTTTGAGATTCGGCCACGCGCTCTCGGTCGTCCGGGTGATAGAACTCGCCTTTGCCGCGACTCTGAAACTCCTCCAGGGTGACACCGAGATAGTCGAGCCCGGACTGGTTGACATAGAGTGGATTTCTGTCCGCGGCCCGTAAGACGGCCACGAACTGCGGGACGAGGTTCAGGACCTGCCGGATCTCCGCCTCACTCCCGCGCAGGGCGGCTTCCACCCGCTTCCGATCCTCGATGTCCGTCCGCGTTCCGTACCACCGGATGATTCGCCCCTCGTCGTCCCGCAGCGGGTTGATGCGGATCAGGAACCAGCGATACTGCCCGTCCTTCCCAAGGAGTCGCGCCTCCGTCTCCCAGGGAATCCCTTGGGCGACCGCCTCCTCGCGCTCGTGCCGGAACCTCTCCAGGTCGTCCGGATGGAAGGCGCGGAAGAGATAGTCCGGAGTCCGGACGTCTTCCCGGGTGAGACCCGCGTAGTCGAGACCCCGCTGATTCAGGTAGAGGATTTCCCCGTGCGGCTCCAGGACGACGACGTGGTGCGGGATGGCATCGACGAGGCGCCGAAGCTCCAACTCGTCCTGCCGGAGCTTCTCGTTCGCCCTCTTTGCTTCCGTGACATCCATCACGGCGCCGACGAACTCGAGGCCGCCCGTCTCGTCTCTCGAGGCATGCCCGACGACGTGGAGATGCTTGACGGAACCGCCGGGCATCAGCAGGCGATGCTCGAAGTCGAAGTTCTGGCCGGTTTCCGAGGCTCTCGCGATGACCTCCTGAACCCGGACAGCGTCCTCCGGATGAGTCCGCCAGAGGACGGTCTCCACGGACACCTCGTTCGTCCGGTCGATTTCGAAGATCCGGAAGGTCTCGTCGGACCAGAAGATGTCTCCGCGCGCGACGTTCCAGCCGAAGCTCCCGGTGTGACTGACGCGTTGTGCCTCCGCAAGGTAGGCCTCGCTCCGCCGCAAGACCTCCTCGGCGTGTACACGGTCCGTCACGTCGATGTTCGTCCCGAGGACTTCGACGACCTCCCCGTCGGCATTCAAGACCGGGTGGCCGATGGCGTCGAAGTGCCGAACGGTTCCGTCGGGAAGCGCCACTCTGTACGAGGCGGCGTAGTCCGCTTTCTCGCGGACTGTTCTGTCACTGAGCTCTTTGACTCTGTCGCGATCGTCCGGGTGTATCCGCTGCCATATTTGTTCTCGCGTGAGCATTCCCTGCTGCGGCTCCGCGCCGACCAAACGGATCAACTCCGCGGAGCAGTAGAGGAGCTCCCGGGTGGCGCCGTCGACAGCCCAGCTGCCCGTATGAGTCAGCCTCTGCGCTTCGGCCAGATAGGCCTCACTCCGCCGCAGCGCTTCCTGTGCCGCGACAGCTTCGGCGAGCCGCTGGTTGGCGTTCAGGGCCTCCCGGCGTGCGCGATCCGCGAGACGGCTGGTCGTGATCCCGATGACAAGGAATGCGACCAGCGCGGCAGCGTCCCGCGGGTCGTCGAAAGTGAAGGTGCCCGGCGAAACGATCAGGGTGAACCCGATCGCGGCAAAGAACGAAAGGACCAGGGCGTAACGAAAACCCCATGCGGCCGAGCCGATCAGGACGACGAACAGGAATGTGAGAGCCGCCGCAAACGTCCGGTCCGCCGGGTGTACGGCAAGGAGCGCGGCCGTGATCGCGGCGACAACCGCGACACAAATCGCAAGCCGGAAGACCGTTCTACCGATTCCGCTCGATCGGCCGTCGACCCCCTGAAGCGTGCCCTGCGGGTTCACGGTGCGCGATCCTGTAGGTCAACGCATCAGACTTCAACTCTCCGATCCCCGTCAATGGTCTTTCACTGATCCGATGCTTCAAGGTTTCGCGACAAGGACCCACCCGGCCTCGACTTTCGTTTCGTAGGTGCGGATGGATTCCGTGCGGACCTGCTGCATCTGCAGGGCGACGTTCCGCAGCATCGTGGCTATCCGGGGCGGAGGGGTCTCGTTGCCCAGGTCCGCCGGGACCGGACCGGAGAGGGCCCCGCCGGTCATGACGTCGAACTGGGCGCAGTGCATGCCGCAGGTGACGATCTTGCCGTCGAGCGTTCCCATCTCCAGCGGCGCATTCATGTGTCCGCACCGCCGCTGGATGGCGAAGTAAGTTCCGCCGCAATTGCAGATGACGACCTCGCGTCCATTCAGCTCGACGGTCTTCATTCCGCCGGGCGCGATCTCGTCCGTGCGGATGGCGCGGAGGAACTCCTCACCCAAGGCCCACGTCCTTCGGCGGCAGCTGGGGAAGGCGGTTCGGGTCGGTGACGTCCTTGTGCACGAAGAGGCCGCACCAGCAGCGTTTCAGCGCGTCGAAATGTTCCCGGTGGAAGGGAATGCATGGACAGACGATCTGCATGTCGCGCGCGCGGTCGCGGCGTATCGGCTGGCAGGGACAGAAGGGAATGCCGTGCTTGGCCTCCAGCGTCACTTCCTGTTCGAGCAGAAACTCCTTCAACTCCTCGTCGGGCGTGAACTTGAAACCCATTGGCCCGACGATCTTCTCGAAGAAGTACTGAAGCGCCTTTTTCCTCGGTTCCGTTTCCATTCGACACCACCCTACGACGTCAGCGCGCGCGAATAGACCTCCGGCTGGTATCCCGAAATCACGGCGTCGCCGATCCTGGCGAATGGGAAGCCCGTGGCGCCGGCGGCATCGAGCTCCCGCGAGATCCTCTCCTGGGTCGCCTCGTCGGCGAGGTCGTAGTCGATGTACGTGAAAGGGATGTCGCGATCGGCGAAGAACTCCTTCGCTCTGCGGCACCACGGACAAGTCGAGAGCGTATAGAGCGTGACGGTTTTCATGCGTTTTCCTCACGTCCGACATTCACGAACAGTTTTCCGGCTTCGAGCTTCGTGCGATAAACCGTAAGGCCAAGTTCCGGCGCGTCGAGGAACCTGCCCGTTCGCACATCGAATCGCCAGTCATGGCATCCGCAGACGACCGTGAAGCCCTCCAGCCGTCCCCCGGACAGCGGACACGCCATGTGCGCGCACTTGCCCGCAACGGCGTAGACCGCGCCGCCGACGCGAGCGAGAAGGACATTCACCCCGAGCGGATAGGCCGCAGCCATGCGACCGTCTCTCAGCGCATTGTCGTCCAACGCGTAGGTCCATTCGGCGGCTCTGGTTGACTCATCCACGACCTCAAGTTTCCGCAAGGCTCGTGCCAGCGCGTCGGCCGCGGCGACTGAGCCGAGGCCAACGATTTTCGGCTAACCTCAGGGCGAGATCCGAAAATGGGTGACGGCCAAGAGTCGAGGGTGTCCGCCAGCCCGGCTTCGGGCGACGGGCCGCGTGCCGTCGGATCGACGCCGCTGTTCGCCCTGCGCCGGGTCACGCTGGAGCGGGGCCAGTCGGTCATTCTGCGAGACGTCTCGCTCGATCTACCGCGCACCGAGATCACCGCGCTGATCGGCCCGTCGGGCGCCGGCAAGACATCGCTCCTCCGCCTCCTGAACCGGCTCGACGATCCTTCCTCAGGCGAAGTCTGGTTCAACGACCAACCAATCACGAGCACTCCGGTTGGCGCGCTGCGCCGCCGCGTCGGGTTCGTTTTCCAGAAGCCGGTTCTCTTCCCGGGCACGGTCGCCGACAACCTGCAGACGGCCGTAGCGCTCGGCGGACCCGCGGAGGCGGGCGGTGCGCCCCGGGCAGCTCTCGTCCTCGAGGCCGTGGGACTCACGGCCGAGTACGCCGCCCGGGAGACGGCGGAGCTGTCCGGCGGTGAGCAGCAGCGCGTGACAATCGCCCGCGTCCTCATGACCCGTCCCGAGGTGCTGCTCCTCGACGAGCCCACGTCGGCGCTCGATCCGGAGGTCGCCGAGCACCTCCTCGTGACGATCCGGCGTCTCTCGCGGGAACGGGGTGTCGCCGTCATCATGGTGACTCACCGTCTCCACGAAGCCCGGGAGATCAGTACGCACGTGGTGATGCTCGAGGCCGGGCGCGTCGTCGAAGACGGTACGGCGAATGGAATTTTCTCCGCACCCACCCACGCGCGGACGCGAGAGTACCTCGCTGCCGCCGACTGATCAGGAGGTCCGAAGCCATGGCGGCCAGAACGATCGACATCTCGTGGATGCATCTCGCGCTCGCGGGAGCGCTCGTCCTGGTTGCGGTCGCCATTTCGGCCTGGCAGCGCCTCGGCCTCGCGCGGGGCTTCGTCGTGGGCGCAATTCGCGCCGTCATTCAACTGGTCGCCGTCGGTTACGTCCTCGTTTACGTGTTCGCGGCCGAGCGTTGGTGGCTGGTCCTCGTCGTCCTCGCCGTCATGCTCGTCGCTGCGACGGCGACGGCGACGAATCGCCTGTCCGGCGTCCCCGTGGCCGGGCGCCGGAAGCTTCGGACGATTTCCGGGACGGCGATGCTCGTGGGGGCAGGGCTCACGCTCGCGTACGTCACCGTCGTCGTGCTGAACGTTCGGCCGTGGTACGAGCCGCGATATCTGATCCCGCTCTTCGGGATGATCGTCGGAAGCGCGATGAACGGCGCTGCCTTGGCCGCCGAGCGGCTGGCAAGTGAAATGGAGTCCCGGCGCGGCGAGGTCGAGGCATACCTCGCCTTGGGCGCAGCGCCCGCCCGGGCGGCAGCCGAGCCGGTCCGGCGAGCCCTGGTGGCTTCGCTCATCCCCGCCGTCAACAGCCTGATGGTCGTCGGCCTTGTCCAGCTTCCGGGAATGATGACGGGACAGATTCTGGCCGGCCAGTCGCCGCTTCTCGCCGTGCGCTACCAGATCGTGGTGGCGTTCATGCTCGCCGGATCGACGGCGATGACGTCGGTCATCGTCGTCCTCTGGTATCGGCGGACGTTCTTCACGGCGGCGGAGCAGCTCGCGGTGAGCGTTCCGCTCTAGGGGCCAGACCGGTCACCGGAGCCGTTCGGGCCCGAGGCTTCCAATTCGGCGGCCAATAGCCACTCCTCAGCCTCGAGGCGGCCGCGAAACGGCCGGACGGCGCAGACGTCCTCGACGAGGATCTCGAGCATCCGCATGGCCCCGTACGAAACGTCATCACCGACGACGACAGCGGTCGGGCCGAGAGCGCCGTGACGTGCGAGGTCGCGCAGAAGGTCGACCACGCGGCGGACCTCTGCGCCGCTGAGAGCCACGGTGGCTCGAGTGGCGTCGATGAGCTCGGGGAACGGCAGGCCGCCGTCATCCCGCTCCTTCCGCAGATGGGTGGCGATCTCGGAAAAACCCGCCTCCCCCTCGGCCACCGCGAACAACCATCGGCGCTCACGGTCGACCGAATAGGCGATTGGCATTCCCCCTCCTGCTCGGCGCTACGACTTCTTGGTTCCCGTCGACATGTCCTTCGCCCAGGCGGCCTTGGCCGCATCGCTAGCGGCCTTGGCGGCATCCCTAGCTGCCGTCGCCGCCCTCTCGATGGAACCTCGTGCTTCCGCTCCCGCCTTCCGTGCGGCTTCCTGGTCCGCCTCGAGCGAGCGCTTGGCGGCTTCCGCGGTCTTCGAGGTCGCGTCTCTGGCCGCCGCGGCCGCCTCCTTCGCGGCGGTCTCGGCCTTTTGCGCAAGCTCCTTGCTCGTCGAGACCGCTTTCTGGTTCGCTTCGATGACCTTCTTCTCGGCGGCCTCGGAGGCGGCCTGGGCGGTCAGCGCCGCCTGATGAACGTCCGCGGCGACCTTCGCCGATGCCTCACTGACGGTCTTTCCGGCGAGCTTCGCAGCCGCGACGGCTTTGGCCTCGGCCTCGTGGGCGGCGTCCTCGGCGGCTCGCGAGGCCGCCTTCGCGGCGTCCTGGGCCCGGTGCATCGCCGTCTTCGTGGACCTTTCCGCGGCGAGGGCGGCCGCCTTCGTGGCGTCCGCCGCTTCCTGTGCCGCGCGCTTTGCCTCCACCGCCATCTCGTGGGCGGCCTCCTTGTTGGACTCGGAGGCGGCCCGGACGGAGTCTTCCGCCTTTTGGAGCGCGGCGGCCGTCGCGTCCGCGGCGCTCTTCGCCGACTGCGCGGCATGCGAGGCGAACTCCTTGTCGGCCGCGAGCGCTCTCTGGTATGCGAGCTCGGCTTTTTCGGCTGCGCGTTTGGCTGCGGCGTTCGCCCGGTCCACGGCGGCCCTGATCTCCTCCGCCGTCTTCTGCGAGTCCTCTTTCGCGGTGGCCTCGAGCGCCTGATTCGCCGCCTCGGCGGCCGCATGGGCAGCCGCCCTCGCGTCAGACGCGGCCTTCCGTGCAGCCTCCCGGCTCTCTGCGGCCGGAACGGCCGGCGCGGGGGGCGCCTGATCGGCAAGAGGCGCCGCGGAAAGCGCCCCGGCGCCCCAGGCGACGGCGGAAGCGGCAATGAGAGTTCGGAAAGCCGATGTGACGAATCTCGTGGTTCGTTGACAGCAGCGGCGAGAGTTCATGGTCATTTCTCCTTGAAGTACCGGCGTGGTCGCCAGCGGCGGACAAGCGCGCCCTCCTCATCGCAACTGGCGTGCCATTCCGTCCTCAAGCTGCGGTGGCTGACGGCCGTGCGGCGCCGGGGCTCGGACCCCCTGCCAGCGCCTCCTTCACGGCGCTGCCCGTCACCGTTTCCTGCTTCAGGAGCTGCTGCGCCAGGATCCGGAGAGCGGCGTGGTGGTCCCGGAGCACCGCCTGCGCCCGCTCGTACTGCTCGGTCACGAGGCGCTGGACTTCGGCGTCGATCACCTGGCGGGTTTCCGGGCTGATCAGGCTGTTGTCCTCGGTCGATCCGCCGAGGTATTGCATCTGCTGACCGGCGTAACGGACGGAACCGAGCTTTTCACTCATGCCAAATTCCGTGACCATCCGGCGGGCCAGCTCGGTCGCCCGCTGTATGTCGTCGCTCGCGCCCGTGCTGATGATCCCGAACTCCACCATTTCGCCCGAGCGCCCGCCGAGCATGACGGCGATCCTGTCCTTCAGCTCGTCGACCGACAGCAGGTAGCGGTCCTCGGTCGGCATCTGCATGGTGTATCCGAGCGCGCCGCGGCTGTGGGGCACGATGCTGATCTTGCTGACGGGCTCTCCGTGCGGCAGGAGCTCGGCCACCAGCGCGTGGCCGGACTCGTGGAACGCGACGGTGTTTCGTTCGTGTTCGTTCATCACCCGGCTCTTCTTCTCGGAACCCGCGATCACCCGTTCGATCGCGGCCTCGAAGTCACTCAGGGTGACGGACACGGCCTTGTGCCGGGCGGCGAGGAGGGCCGCCTCGTTCACGGCGTTCGCCAGGTCCGCGCCGCTGAATCCCGCCGTCATCCGTGCGGCGCGATCTAGGTCGAAGTCCGGTGCGAGCTTCACGTTCCTGCTATGAATCTTCAGAATCTGGACCCGGCCGACGAGATCCGGATTCCCGATCGCGATCTGGCGGTCGAAGCGGCCGGCGCGCAGAAGAGCCGGATCGAGCACCTCCGGGCGGTTGGTCGCCGCCATGATGATCACGGGAGCGCTCGTGTCCGTCTTGAAGCCGTCGATTTCCGCGAGGAGCTGGTTCAGGGTCTGCTCGCGCTCGTCATTGCCGCCCAGGCGCATCACGCCTCCACGGCTCTGGCCGATCGCGTCGATCTCGTCGATGAAGACGATCGCCGGGGCCGCCTTGCGCGCCTGTTCGAAGAGGTCGCGCACGCGGGCGGCGCCGACGCCGACGAACATCTCCACGAACGCGGAGCCACTGGTCTCGAAGAACGCGACCTGAGCCTGCCCGGCCGTCGCCTTGGCCAGCAGCGTCTTGCCGGTGCCCGGGGGGCCGACGAGCAGGACGCCCTTGGGGATGTGCCCGCCGAGGCTCGCGAACTGGTCGGGTGACTTCAGGAACTGAATGATCTCCTGGAGCTCGGCGATGGCCTCGTCCGCGCCGCCCACGTCCTCGTAGGTGACCTTGACGTCCTCGGGCTTGACCTCGGTGGCCTTGCTCCGGCCGACGCCGAAGACGGCCCCGAGCCCTCCGCCCGCGGCTCCGCCTCCGCGCCGATACGCCATGTACCAGAAACTGCCGAGGAGAAGGAGCGGGAGAAAGTACTCCAGCAGGAGTCCGCCCAGGGGGTCCGGCGGATGCTCGAAGTGATACGTGACCTTGGCGGCCTGCAGCTCCTCGATGAGCCTGGGGTCGCCGGCGGGCGCGGAGACCGTATTGAACGGCACGACGGGAGGGCTTCCGCCCGGCTTGGGGTTCTTCATCTCCCCGACGATGCCCCGCGCGCCGATCGAGACCTTCGCGATTTGACCGGCTGCCAGTTGTGTCTTGAACTCGCTGTACGGAATCTCTGTGCCCCTCGTCAGCGGCGCCAGGACGAACCGCTGGAACAACCACAAGGCGACGAGGCTCGAGAGCACGTAGCTGAGCGTGAACCGGACCTGTCGCCGGCTCTGCTCGTGGCGCTTCTTTTCATCTTCGGGGGCGGGCTTTCGTGGTGACGTTTCAGGTGCGTTCATGTTCCACCCCTAGGTCCTCACGGTCACGACAGGGCTCGTGATGCGACCGCAACCGGCTGGCTTGCGAGAGACGGTCTGTAGAACCAACCTTTCGCGCCTTCCGTCGCGGCGACGTACGCCGCGACGATGGCGGCGGCGGCGCCCATCTCTCGCGCCGAAAGCGGCAGGAAACCGAACACCGAAGCCACGGGGCCAAGGTAGGGCGACGCGAGGGCGACGACGCTCATGACGATCGTGGCCCACAGCAGCGTGCCGCTCGGCTTGCTGCGGAGCGCGGGCCCGCGCGTCCGGAGGACCAGGACCACGGCGAGCTCCGTCAACAGGGAGACGACGAACCAGGTCGTCTGGAAAATCGCCTCGCTCCCGTGGAAGACGAGCAGCAGAACCGCGAACGTCAGGACGTCGAAAACGGAGCTGATGAGCCCGAAGACGATCATGAAGCGCTTGACGTCCTTGATCTGCCAGCGCTGAGGGCTCGTGACGTTCTCCGGATCGACGTTGTCGGTCGAAATCGCGATCGACGGCACGTCCGAGAGGAAGTTGTTGAGCAGAACCTGCTTGGCCGCCATCGGGAGGAACGGGAGCAGCGGCGTCGCGAGCGCCATGCTGACCATGTTGCCGAAATTCGCGCTGGTCGTGATGTTGATGTACTTGAGCGTGTTGGCGAAGGTGCGCCGGCCGTCCTCGACGCCGTGACGCAGGACGTCCAGATCGGGCTTCAGGAGAATGATGTCGGCGCTTTCCCGGGCGACGTCGACTGCCCGGTCGACCGAGATTCCGACATCCGCCGCGTGCAGCGCGGGCGCGTCGTTGATGCCGTCGCCCAGATATCCGACGGCATGTCCGGTCCGTTGCAGGGCTCGGATAACGCGTTCCTTCTGCTGGGGATCGACTTCGACAAAGAGACTGGTGCTTGGCGCGATCTGCCCGAGCGCTTCGTCGCTGAGCCTCGCCAGTGCGTCGCCTGCGATGAGTGACTTCGGATCGAGTCCGACCGATTCGGCGAGATGCGCCGTGACGTGACGGTTGTCGCCGCTGACGATCTTCACGCGAATGCCGAGGCGGCCCATGTCGAGGAGCGTCCTCTGCGCGTCGGCCTTCGGTGGATCGACGAAGACCAGGAAGCCGGCGAAGATCATGCCGGCCTCGTCGTCGCGGTCGTACCGGTCTTTGGCCGCGATCTCGCGGGTCGCGACGGCCAGGACCCTGAACCCCGCCTCGCCCTTGGCCCGGTAGAACGCCTCGAGGCGCTCGCGCAGCTCGCTCGTGAGAGGGACTACCACGCCGTCGCGGTTCACCGAGGAACAGACGTCGAGGACCGTGTCGAAGGCACCCTTCGTGACCATCAGGTGCTGCGACGCGTCGCCGTCCGGCGCTGAGACGATCGTCAGCCGTTTGCGCCTGAAGTCATACGGAATTTCATCGACCTTGCGGAATCCACTCGTCGTCAGTCCGGCAGCCTTGCCGACCGCGAGGAGGGCGGCATCGAGCGGGTTCTCGATGCCGGTCTCGAAAGCTGCGTTGAGGAAGGCGAGCTGACGCGTCTGCGTCGATGTCCGGCCGTCGGCGTCCGTCGCGTCCTGAAGCACGACGACGCCCTCGGTCAGGGTGCCGGTCTTGTCCGTGCAGAAGACGTCCATGCTGCCCAGGTTCTCGATCGCGCTGAGGCGGCGGACGATGACACCCTGTTTGGCCATCGCGCGCGCGCCGGCGGCCAGCGTCACGTTGATGATGGCGGGTAGCAGCTCCGGCGTCAGACCGACCGCGAGCGCGACCGCGAACAACAGCGAGTCGATGACCGGCCGGCGAAGGGCGAGGTTGACCGTCAGCACGAACAGAACGATGACGACCATCACCCGGAACAGAAGAATCCCGAACTGCCGAATGCCGCGCTGGAACTCCGTCTCGGGCGGCCGCGTCTTGAGCCGCTCGACGATCGCACCGAACGCCGTTCGGCTCCCCGTCTCGACCGCGAGCATCTTCGCGCGACCGCTTTGGACCGACGCGCCGAGGTAGACCGCGTTCGTACGTCCCGCCAGGGGCGTCTCAAGCGGAACGATCCCGGGTTGCTTCTCGACGGGGAAGGATTCGCCGGTCAGGCTGGCCTCGTTGACGAGGAAGTCCGTGGTCTCGAGCAGGCGGCCGTCGGCAGGAATGAGATTTCCCGCGGTGAGCACGATGACATCGCCGGGCACGATGGCCCTGACGGGCACCGCCTGCTCGATGTCGTCACGCACCACCCGGCATTTCAACTCCAGGAGGCGCTTGAGCTCCGCGACCGCAGCCGATGCTTTGTACTCCTGATAGAAACCGAGGAGCGCGCTGCCGAGCACGATCGCCAGGATGATGCTCGCGTCCACCCACTCCCGAAGCGCCATCGAAATGAGGGCGCCGAAGACGAGAATGAGGACGAGCGGGCTCTCGAATTGCCGCAGGAGGAGGCGCAGCGCGCTAAGGGAACTCGCGTCATCGACGCCGTTGGGGCCGACCTCGCGAAGCCGCTCGGCGGCATGTTCGGACGACAGGCCCCCGGAGCCGGAGCCCAGAGCCGCGCTCAACTCGGCGAGATCACGGCTCCAGTAAGGGACGTCCATTACGTGGTCGGCCATACGCTCTCAATCCGTGACTGCATCATCACTCTGGGCGCTTTTCGCAAAGGGTGGGCCACGTGAGGCGGCGGCATGTTCGTCGCATGCTCGAACCTGAATGGTGAGAAGCCGATGACGACAGGTCCGGACGGGGGCGCTCGGTGTCAAATTTCGACGCGAATTGGCACGACTCGATGAGGAGGTGATCACGTGCTCCCGAAGACGTCTCAGGACGGGCCGACGCGAAGACTCGACATATTCACCGAACCGCAGACCTCGGACGACACGCTGAGCAGCCTCGGTCCGCTTCGGCCCCTGGCGGGGATCTGGGAGGGCCGCAAGGGGAGCGACGAGCACCCCGTCGAGAATGGTTCGGAGCAGAACGAATTCGTCGAGCGAGTCGAGCTGCAGCCCATCGACCCGCAGACGAACGGTCCGCAGCTCTTCTACGGGCTTCGCTACCACGTTCATATCGTGAAGCCCGGTGAGGTCGAGACCTTCCACGACCAGGTCGGCTACTGGCTCTGGGAGCCCGCGACCCGGACGGTGATCCAGACGGTCGCGATCCCGCGCGGCCAGGTGCTACTGGCCTCCGGCCCGGCCGAACCCGGCGCGACGAGCTTCGAACTTACGGCTCGAATCGGATCCGAGACGTTCGGCATCTGCTCGAATCCTTTCCTCCAGAACGCGTTTCGGACGACGGAGTATCGGATCCGGGTGACTGTGAACTCCGACGGGACATGGTCGTACGACGAGGACACGGTCCTTCAGGTGCTGGGCCGGGGCGAGCCCTTCCACCACCGCGATCGAAACACCCTTTCGAAGATCGCCGACGCAACGCCGAATCCCAGGGCGCGGAGCGCCAAGACTCCGTGACATCGGGACGGGCCCGCCGTTGAAACGGACCCGCCACTGGCCGCCGCGCGGCATGCCGAGGGCATACGCGGAGTAGGCACGGTTCGCGAAGTTCAGCACGACCACGACGTCGTCACGCGGGCCGCCCTTGTCCCAGCGGTGAAACGCGAGGACTTTGTTGCCGTCCCGAGGCTGGCACGACGCGTGCGAGGACCGCCGCGACGCGCGCCCGCAGAGTCCGTCGGGGCGACATGGAGGCGTTGAAGTGACGAACCGTGACAACGAGAAGGAGAAACTGCCATGACCGAGATTGACGCTCTATCGATCGGCCTCCCCCCTGCAATGAGTCACAACTGGGGATGGTTCCTCGCTTTCGGACTCATCCTCCTGGCGCTCGGCGTTGCTGCCATCCTTCGGTCCTTCGGGTCCACCATCGTCTCGATGGCATTTTTCGGCTGGCTGCTGCTGTTCGCGGGCTTCATCGAGTTCGTCGACGCCTTCATGGTCGGGAAATGGGCGGGGTTCTTCCTCCACCTGCTGATCGCCATCATGCTCGTCGTCGCTGGCGCCGTGATGGTGGCGAAACCTCTGGCAAGCGCCGAGGCGGCGACTCTCTTCATGTCGATGTTCCTTCTGATCGGCGGCGTGTATCAGGTGATCTACGCCCTGTGGACGCATTTGTCCGGCTGGGGTTGGCACGCCCTGAACGGGGGGATCTCCACCATCCTGGGCATCCTCCTGCTCGCGCAGTGGCCGGTCTCGGGCCTCTGGGCGATCGGCTTGTTTGTCGGCATCGACTTGGTTTTCTACGGCTGGGCCTGCGTCGCTCTCGCTTTCGAGCTGCACAAGCCGTGAGCGCGGGGACCGAAAGACATCATGCGAGACGTCGTTTTGTGGATCGATCACCGGGAGGCCGTCATCGCGGCCGTCACCGATGACACGGAAGACCTCACGCGATTTCTTTCAGGCATGGAAAAGCACGTCCGCTACTCCGCGTTCGAAGGGGGCGCCGAAGACAAACGCGACAGGCGCTTCGAAGGGCACCTGGACCATTACTACGATCAGGTCATCGCATCCGTGCGCGACGCCAGGTCCATTCTGATCATCGGCCCCGGCGAGGCAAGGCACGAAGTCGAGAAACGCCTCCGTTACGAGGGACTCGGCAAGACGATCGTCGCTGTCGAAGCGGCTGACAAGATGACAGACCCTCAGGTCGCGGCATTGGCGCGAGAGCGGTTCCAGCAACTTCGACGCGGCGATGTGCAAGGGGGCCCTCACGCATGAAACCTTCTCTCAAGCAGCCGAGACGGCGCGACCAAGCCAGGGCGGCCATTCGAGAGCCCGACGCCTCGTTTGCCGCGTTCAGAAGGCCACGGCACGAGCGGCGCCGAATCATCGCGGGAATCTGCGACCGGCTCGTCGGGGATCTCGACCGCTCCCTTCACGCGGTTCGGGAACTCTGTGACTCCGTGGATGCCGGCTCGCCAGAAAGGAAAATGGGGGCGTGAACCCGCAAACCACCGTCGCGTACGCTCAGATGGCGGCCGCCCCCGCCGGGACCTCGTCCTCTTTGAACAGGTCCGTCGAGATGTAGCGCTCGGACGTCGACGGGACGATGAAGACGATGAGCTTGCCCGCGCTCTCGGGGCGCTTGGCGATCTCGACGGCTGCATAAGCCGCGGCGCCAGACGAGATGCCGCCGAGGATGCCCTCTTCCTTCGCGAGGCGGCGCGCCATCGCGAAGGACTGGTCGTTCGAGACCTGGAACGTCTCGTCCACGAACGTCGTGTCGAGGTTCTTCGGGATGAAGCCCGCGCCGATTCCCTGGATCTTGTGGGGGCCCGGCGCGCCGCCCGAGATCACCGGCGAGTGCGTCGGCTCCACGGCGACGAGGCGCACGGACGGCTTCCTCGGCCTCCAGAACCGGCCGACGCCCGTCAACGTGCCGCCGGTCCCGACGCCGGCGACGAAGACGTCCATCTTCCCGTCCGTGTCGTTCCAGAGCTCGACGGCGGTCGTCGCCTCGTGGATCGCCGGGTTCGCGGGGTTCTCGAACTGCTGCGGCTGGACCGCGTTCGCGCCGAACTCGGCGATGAGCTCCTGCGCCTTCGCGATCGCGCCCTTCATTCCGAGCGGGCCGGGGGTCAGGACGACCTCGGCCCCGAGGAGCTTCAGGACCTTGCGCCGCTCGATCGACATCGTCTCGGGCATCGTGAGGATGAGGCGATAGCCCTTCGCGGCCGCGACGAACGCGAGGCCGATCCCGGTGTTCCCGGACGTCGGCTCGACGAGGACGGACTTGCCCGGCGTGATGCGGCCCTGCTTCTCGAGCGCCTCGATCATCGCGACGCCGATGCGGTCCTTGACCGAGTGGGCGGGGTTGAAGAACTCGAGCTTCGCGGCAACCGTGGCGCCGGACGCGACGCCGGCCGTGACGCGGTTCAGCCGCACGAGCGGCGTTCCGCCGATGAGCTTCGTGATGTCGGATGCGATCTTCATGTTCTTTTCCTCTGGCGCTGCGCCGGATTGGCGGGGCGCGCGCCTTGCTAGAGTCCTGGGGGGCGAGTCAGATCGAGTAGGTGGGCTCCTCACGCTCGGCCCGGACCTCGGCGACGAGGTCCCCCACCGTCACGGAGGACAGGAATTGGCGGTAGCGCTCCGAGGCCCGCTGGTCGAGGTTGCGGATGAACCGCGGGGCGGACGGATCCTCGGGCGAAGGATCGCGGCCTTCGCGCGAGAAGAGCGAGACGACGGCGAGGATCGTGACGCCGGAGGCTACGGGCGTCGCCCGGTAGCCCCCGTTGCGTCCGCGCCCGGCCGCCACCCACCCGTTCCTGACGAGCGGCAGAAGCAGCTGGTGAACCGAGTCACGCGACAGGATCAGCCATTCGGCAAGCTGGCTCGACGGGACATCCGGACCCGCGCGATAGACGAGCTCGACGAGCGCCTGAACCGCTTTCTTCTGTCGCGTGTTGAGAATAGTGAAAATCCTCTTCCGGTATATCGACAATTATTATGGAACGACTGAAAATGAAGTCAACCCGCTTGGCAGTCGCCCTCGGGGCGCTTGCCGCAACGCTTCCCCTCCTCGGAGCCGGCGGCCGCGAAGAGCGCCGCACTCCGATCGTCGCCGCCGTCGAGAAGATCGGCCCCTCCGTCGTGAACATCTCGGCGGAACACGTCGTCCAGCAGCGCCGCAGCGCGTTCGACCCGTTTTTCGGAATCGAGAGCCGGGGTCGGACTTCGCGCAGCGAGTCGCTCGGCTCGGGCGTCGTGATCGCGCCGGGCGTCGTCGTCACGAACGACCACGTCATCTCGGGAGCGTCGCGCATCTGGGTCACGACGTCGGACGGGCGCGAGCTCGAGGCGAGGCTCGAAGGCGCCGACGCCGACAACGACCTCGCGGTCCTGAGCGTCGATCCGAAGGGCCTGAAACCGGTCGCGCTCGGGACGACCTCCGACCTCATGATCGGCGAAACCGTCATCGCGATCGGGAACCCGTTCGGGCTATCGAACACCGTCACGACCGGCATCGTCTCGGCCGTCCACCGAACGGTGCAGGGCGAATCGGGCCGCAACTACTCCGACTTCCTCCAGACGGACGCCGCGATCAACCCGGGCAACTCCGGCGGGGCGCTCGTCAACATCCTCGGAGAGCTGATCGGAATCAACACGGCCATCGTGGGGGGCGCGAACACGATCGGCTTCGCGATTCCCATCGACCGCGTCCGCCGGGTCGCGGACGATCTCCTGAACTACAGGGAGGTCAAGACGGTCTGGATCGGCGTGCGCGGGTCGACCGCCGCGCCGGCGAACGCGCGGCCATCGGCTCGGGGCCAGGGCCTGCGCGTGCGGTCGGTCTGGCCGGGCTCGCCCGCCGCCAAGGCGGGCCTTGCCCCGGGCGACGTCGTCGTCTCCCTCGACGGCCGCCCCGTCGAGAGCCGCGAAGACTTCGACACCGCGCTCGCCTCCGTCGGGCCCGGCCGGGCGCTCGGCGTCGTCTTCCGGCGCGAGGGCGCGGAGATCACGGCGCGCGTCACGACGGAAAGGACGCCCGAGGACCTCGGCCTCGACGTCCTCCGGCGCGAGATCGGCTTGACCTTAAAGGAGACGCGCGGAGGACTGATGGTGGCGTCCGTCTTCGGGCGCTCCCCCGCCGCGTCGAAGGGCCTCGAGCGCGGCGACGTCGTCCTCGCGGTCAACAATGTGCAGGTGCGTACGCTCGACGACCTCTCGAAGGCCGTCGAGAACGGCTACTCGCGCTCGAGCCTCGTCCTGTCGGTCCTGCGCGACCCGTACGTCTACAACCTCACGTTCGGGCTGGAATAGTCAGTCCCGCGAGCGCAGCTCCGAGACGAGGATTCCCGCCAGGACGAGCCCTGCGCCCGTCCAGTCGCGGCGCGACATGCGCTCGCCGAGGAAGAGCGCCGCGAAGAGCGCCGTGAACACGGGCTCGAGCGCGAACATGATCGCGGCGTGCGTCGCGGGCATGCGCGCCTGCGCCCACGTCTGCGCGAGGAACGTCACGACCGTCGCGACGAGCGCCATCCAGAGAATCGCGAGGACGACCGTCCGGCCGAAGACGAGCGGCCGCGCCTCGGCGGCCAGGAACGCGCCCCTCTCGCGGAGGAATGGGGTCAGTGCGAGGCGCACGGCCCCGACGCCGACTGCCGCGAACAGGATCTGCCCGAAGGAATACCAGCGCACGTCGTGCGTCGCCGCCGTCTCGCTCACGATCACGATGAGGACGGCGTACGAGACGGCTGTCACGAGGATGAGGAGATCGCCGGTGTTGACGCCCGAGGACGCGTCCTTCGGCCACGTCAGGATCGCGAAGCCGAGCGCGGCGACCACGAGCCCGGCGAGATTCTCCCGCGAGGGCTTCTTCCGCGTCATGAGCCAGCCCGCGACGGGCGTCAGCGGCACGGAGAGGCCCGTCACGAACGCCGCCTTCGAGGCCGTCGTGAAGAGCTGGCCGACGACCTGGAACCCGATGCCCGCTGCGAGAAGAAGGCCGACGGCGGCGCTGTCGCGCAGGAGGTTCGGCGTCCGCGGACGGCCCCGCGCGACCAGCCACAGAATGGCCGCCGCGAGCGCGAAACGCACGAGGACGAACAGGAGCGGCGGCGACGTCGCGAGGACGATGCGGTTCACGATGAACGTGGACCCCCAGATCGCCGTCACGACGACGAGGACGAGGTCGGCCGCGAGAGCCTCGCGGCGCGGAACGGCGACGGCTCCGGACACAGCCCCGGATCATGCCCGAGTGCGGGCTGCTATCCTCGCCGACCCATGGCCGCGCCGCGCGTGCGGTTCGCCCCCTCGCCCACGGGGTCCCTCCACGTGGGCGGCGCGCGCACCGCTCTCTACAACTGGCTCTTCGCCCGCCGGCACGGCGGGACGTTCATCCTTCGGATCGAGGACACGGACGTCGAGCGCTCGAAGAAGGAGCTCACGCAGCAGATCCTCGACGCCATGACGTGGCTCGGCCTCTCGTGGGACGAGGGCCCGTTCTTCCAGAGCGAGCGGCAGGCCCTTTACCGCGAGGCGGCCGACCGCCTCCTCGCCGAGGGCAGGGCCTATCGCGCGTTCGAGACGGCCGAGGAGCTCGAGGCGCAGAAGAAGGCCGCCGAGGCCGCCGGGGGGTCGTTCAAGTACGACGGCCGCGGGCGGTCGCTCTCGAAGGAGGAGTCCGACCGGCGGGCGGCCGCGGGCGAAAAGTTCGTCCTCCGCCTCCGCGTTCCCGACGAGCCGCTCGTCGTCGACGACGTCGTCCAGGGCCGGACGGAGTTTCCGGCGGGCGCGCTGGACGACTTCGTTCTCGTGCGCTCGGACGGCCACCCGCTCTACCACTTCACGGTCTGCGTCGACGACGTCGCGATGGGGATCACGCACGTCGTGCGCGGCGTCGACCACCTGCCGAACGCCCCGAAGCACGTCGCGCTCTTCCGGGCGCTCGGCGCGCCCTGCCCCGTCTTCGCGCACCTCGGGATGATCCTCGGCACGGACGGCAAGAAGCTCAGCAAGCGCCACGGCGCTGCGGGCGTCGAGGAGTTCCGGAGCCAGGGCGTCCTCGCCGAGGCGCTCGCGAACTTCCTCGCGCTCCTCGGCTGGTCGCCGGGCGAGGACCGCGAGCGGATGACGCTCTCCGCGATGGCGGAGATCTTCGAGCTCGAGCGCATCGGGCCGTCACCCTCGCGTTTCGACCACGAGAAGCTCCTGTGGCTGAACGGCCAGTACATCCAGTCGACGCCCGGAGAGCGCCTCCTCGAGCTCGCCGCGCCGTTCGGCCTCCCCGCGCGCGACGAGGCGACGCTCGCGAAGGGAGTCGAGCTCCTCCGGCCGCGCGCGAAGACGCTCGTCGAGCTCGCCGCGGGCCTCTCCGTCTACGGGGAAGACCCTGCGGCGTTCGAGCCGGCCGGTTTGAAGAAGTTCGGCAAGCCCGAGCTCGCTCCGGTCCTCCGGACGCTCGCCGCGCGCCTCGACGCCGTCACGCCTTTCGCCCACGCCGGGCTCGAGGAGGCCGCGCGCGCTCTCGCGGCCGAGACGGGAGTCGGGCTCGGGCAGATCGCGCAGCCCGTGCGCCTCGCGATCACCGGGTCGCTCGCGTCGCCCCCGCTCTTCGAGATGATCGAGGCCCTCGGCCGGGACACGACCCGCCGCAGGATCCTCGCGTTCGCCGACCGGATCGCCGCGCCGGCGGCCGCCAGCTGAGGAACCCCATGACCGACACGCCGACCTCCCCGCCCGTCCCCGGCAAGGACTTCATCCGCGAGATCGTGGACGCGGACAACGCCGCCGGAAAGCACGGGGGCCGCGTCGCGACGCGCTTCCCGCCCGAGCCGAACGGCTACCTCCACATCGGCCACGCGAAGTCCATCTGCCTGAACTTCGGAATCGCGAAGGAGTACGGCGGGACGTGCAACCTCCGCTTCGACGACACAAACCCCCTCAAGGAGGAGGTCGAGTACGTCGACTCGATCCAGGCGGACGTGAAATGGCTCGGCTTCGACTGGGAGGACCGGCTCTTCTACGCTTCCGACTACTTCGAGCAGCTCTACGCTTTCGCCGAGACGCTCGTCGAGAAGGGCAAGGCGTTCGTCTGCGACCTCACGGCCGACGAGGTCCGCGCGACGCGCGGGACGCTCACGGAGCCCGGGAAGAACTCCCCGTATCGCGGCCGCTCTCCCGCGGAAAACCTCGACCTGTTCCGGCGGATGCGCGCCGGCGAGTTCCCGGACGGCGCGCGCACGCTCCGCGCGAAGATCGACATGGCGTCGCCGAACATCAACCTGCGCGACCCGGCCCTCTACCGGATCCGCAGGACCGTCCACCACAGGACGGGCGACGCGTGGCACCTCTATCCGATGTACGACTACGCGCACGCGATCTCGGACTGGATCGAGCGCATCACGCACTCGCTCTGCACGCTCGAGTTCGAGGACCACCGCCCGCTCTACGACTGGTGCCTCGAGGCGCTGGACCTTCCGGACCGCCCGCGCCAGATCGAGTTCGCGCGCCTGAACCTCACGTACACGCTCCTCTCGAAGCGGAAGCTCCTCCAGCTCGTCACGGGCGGGCACGTCACGGGCTGGGACGACCCGCGCATGCCGACGCTCGCGGGGATCCGCCGCCGCGGCTACACGCCCGAGGCGCTCCGGGACTTCTGCGACCGCATCGGCCTCGCCAAGCGCAACAGCGTCGTCGAGGTGGAGCTCCTCGAGCACTGCCTGCGCGAGGACCTCAACCGCCGCGCGCCGCGCTTCATGGGCGTCGTGGACCCCGTGAAGGTCGTCCTCACGAACTGGCCGGCGGGCAAGGTCGAGATGCTCGACGCCGTCAACAACCCCGAGGACGCCTCGCAGGGCACGCGCGCGGTCCCGTTCTCCGGGACGCTCTACATCGACCGCGACGATTTCCGCGAGGTCCCGCCGCCCAAGTACCACCGCCTCTCCCCCGGCACGGAAGTCCGCCTGCGCTGGGCGTACGTGATCCGCTGCACGGACGTCGTGAAGGACGCCGCCGGGACGGTCACGGAGATCCGCGCGACGTTCGACGAGGCCACGAAGGGCGGCGAGGCGCCGGGCCGCAAGGTCAAGGGCACGATCCACTGGGTCTCGGCCGCCGAGTCGCTCCCGGCCGAGGTCCGCCTCTACGACCGGCTCTTCAGCGTCCCGAACCCCGACGAGACGCCCGAGGGCAGTGACTTCACGTCGAACCTCAGCCCGGACTCGCTCGTCGTGAAGGCCGGCGCGCGCGTCGAGCCCGCGCTCGCGGCGCTGCCGGCGGGGACGGTCCTCCAGCTCGAGCGCACGGGCTACTTCGTTGTCGACGGGGATGGTGCACCGGGCCGGCCCGTTCTCAACCGCTCCGTGTCGCTGCGTGACTCGTGGGGCAAGATCGAGAAGAAGGCGCGCGGGTCCGCGTGATCGCAGGGCCGGCGCGCCGTTTGACCACGGCGCGCCGCCCGCTCATAATCCGCCGCCCGCCGTGCTGGGGGGTCGTCCAACGGTAGGACTCCAGACTCTGGATCTGGCTATCGGGGTTCGAATCCCTGCCCCCCAGCCAGTTATTCCTCCCGGATTTCCTCTCTAGTCCCCTGCGAGCGACCGGAAGAACGCCGCGAGATCCTCCGGGTGGCCGCTGCCCTGATACGTAACCGAGATCGCACCGGCCTTCCGGCCGCTCGTCGCGCCCCGGCGCATTGAAACGCGATCCGCGCGGCCCGCGCCCCTGCGCCGGCGTGCGCCGGCGGGACGCAGACGCGAGACGTCGGGCGCGCCGAGGCGGACACCGAAGCGCGTTCCGACTTCCTCGATGACTTTCTTGGCCTCGAGGACGGGATTCTTGTCGAGCAGCGCCTTCGCAAAGGCGATGGCTCCGGGCCGGTCGATGCCCAGTTTCTTGCGGACGTCGCGGATGACACCTGCGCTGATCGTCTTCGGGTTCAGCTTGAAGGCGCGGCCGATCGCAGCTTTCACCTCGCGCTCCGTGAGCGCTTTGTTCTTCTTGAGCAAGTCCGTGACGAAGCCGCGAATCTTCGCGACGCTCTTTTCCATGAGTAAAACCTCCCCGATCGCCAACTTTGTCATGAACGTGCGCACAAATCAAATGTGGTGGGCTCCTTCCCTTCCGACGCCTCGAGGCACGACAGTTCCGGACGCCGGGGGGTGGGCGGTAGAATCGGCCTCCCATGCTCGAACAATTTCGCAACGAAGCCTTCACTGATTTCAGCCGCGCCGAGGAGCGCTCCGCGTTCGAGGCGGCCCTCACCCGAGTGGACCGCCAGAAGGGCGTGGAGATCCCCGTCGTCGTGGGCGGACGGCGGCTCAGGACCGGCCGTCTCCTCGAGAACCGGAACCCCTCCGACCGCTCGGAGATCCTCTCCCGCCACCACCTCGCCGACCGGAAGATCGCGCTCAAGGCGATCGAAGCGGCCGTCAGGGCTCAGCGCGAGTGGGCGGACCTTCCCCCGCGCGAGCGCGCGTCGGTCCTGCTCCGCGCGGCCGCCCGGATGCGCGCGAAAAAGCACGAGTTCTCGGCCACGATGGTCCTCGAGATCGGCAAGTCCTGGCCCGAGGCCGACGTCGAGACCGCGGAGGCGATCGACTTCCTCGAGTTCTACGCGCGGGAGATGCTGCGCTGGGGCGGCGAGATTCCGGTCACGCCGTACCCGGGCGAGTTTCCCGAGACCCTGTACGTCCCCCTCGGCGCGGGGGCCGTGATCCCGCCCTGGAACTTCCCGAACGCGATCCTCACGGGCATGACGTCCGCCGCGCTCGTCACGGGCAACGGCGTCGTCCTCAAGCCCGCGTCGGACACGCCCCTCATCGGATGGCGGGTCTTCACGCTCCTTGAAGAGGCGGGCGTGCCCGCGGGAGTGCTCAACTATCTCCCCGGGCCGGGCAGCGAGGTCGGCGACGTTCTCGTCGAGCACGCGCAGACCCGGTTCATCTCGTTCACGGGCTCCAAGGAAGTCGGCCTCGGCATCAACCAGAAGGCGGCCGCGGTCGCGAAGGGCCAGCGCTGGATCAAGCGCACCGTTCTCGAGATGGGCGGCAAGGATTTCATCTTCGTCGACGAGGACGCGGATTTCGATTTCGCGGTCTCGCAAGTCGTCGGATCGGCGTTCGGCTTCCAGGGCCAGAAGTGCTCCGCGTGCTCGCGCGCGATCGTGCACAGGCGCCTCTATCGGCGCTTCGTGGACGCCGTGGTCGCGCGGACGGCGAAGCTCGCGCAGGGCCCGACGCGCGACGTGAAGAACTTCATGGGGCCGGTCGCCTCCGAGCGCCAGCTCAAGACCGTGACCGATTACATCAAGGTCGGGAGGCGCGAGTCGAAGCTCGGCACCGGCGGGACGTGGAGCGCCCGGACGGGCAATTTCGTCGCCCCGACGGTCTTCTACGACGTGAAGCCGTCCGCGCGCATCTTCCGGGAGGAGATTTTCGGGCCCGTCCTCGGGATCACCGAGGCGAAGGACTTCGAGACGGGAATCGCGTACGCGAACGCGTCGGAGTACGGCCTCACGGGCTCGTACTTCGGCCGCGACCGCAAGCGCATCGCCGAGGCCAAGCGCCGCCTCCACTGCGGAAACCTCTACATCAACCGCAAGTGCACGGGCGCGCTCGTCGGCGTCCACCCGTTCGGCGGCTTCGACATGTCCGGCACGGACAGCAAGGCGGGCGGGAGGGATTACCTCGGGCTGTTCCTGCAGGCGAAGTCGATCTCGGAGCGCCTGCTGTAGCGCCCCGCGGAGCTCCTCGTCTTCGATCTGGCGTGAGCGGCGCGGCCCGGCGTCAGCCGAGTGCGGGCAGGTCGCGGCAGCAGGCCTCGCGGCAGCGCTCGTAGACCGAGCCGCGCTTGACCGGCGTGAAGCCCGAGTCGCGGATGAGACGTCGCATCGCCTCCTCGCCTTCCATCCGGTTGTGCGAGCCGGCGGCCGCGACGACGTTCTCCTCGATCATGATCGACCCGAGATCGTCCGCGCCGAACGCGGCCGCAACGCTCCCGATCTTGGCGCCCTGCGTCAGCCACGAGCCCTGCACGTGCGGGATGTTGTCGAGATAGAGCCGCGCGATCGCGAGGGTCCGGAGGTAGTCGTAGCCGCCGGCGGTTTCCACTTTCCCGTCGAGGGCCGTGTTCTCCTCCTGGAACGTCCAGGGGATGAACGCCGTGAAGCTCTCGCCCTTCTCGGCGAGCGACTCGTCCTGCGCCCTGCGGACGACGTCGAGATGGTGGAGGCGCTGCTCGTGGCTCTCGCCGACGCCGAACATCATCGTCGCCGTCGTCGGCATGCCGAGGCGATGGGCCGCACGGTGGACCTCGGCCCACTTCGCGGTCGGCGCCTTCGTGAGCGCCCAGATGCGTTTACGCACGTCGTCCTCGAGGATCTCCGCGCCGCCGCCCGGGAGCGACTGCATTCCGGCGCTCTGCAGCCTCTTCAGAACGTCCGCGGGGCTCGTCTTCTCCTTCTTCGCGAGGAAGTGGATCTCGGGCGCCGAAAACGCGTGGCGGTGGACGCGCGGGTGCTTCTCCCTCAGGTATGAAAGGACATCCTCGTAATACGAGAACGGCAGCTCCGCGTGAACGCCGCCCTGCAGGAGGATGCCGGTTCCGCCGAGCGCGATCGTCTCCTCGACCTTCTTTCCGATCTCCGCGAAGGAGAGGACGTATCCCTCGGCGTCGCCCGCCGGCCGGTAGAAGGCGCAGAACGCGCAGCGGTAGATGCAGACGTTCGTGTAGTTGATGTTCCGGTCGACCTGGTACGTGAGGCGGTCCGCGGGGTGGAGGCGCCGCCGCACGGCGTCGGCCGCGCCGCCGGCCTCGAGGAGCGTCGCCTCGCGGAAGAGAGCGAGGCCGTCGTCCCACGAGAGGCGCTCGCCGCCGCGCGTGCGAGACAGGATCTCCCTCACGCGCGCCGACCCTCCGAGGCCCGGGGACACGGCGTTCGGGAGGACGGCCGGAACGTCGAGAACCGCGGGCACTCAGAGCTCCCTTCGGGGGACGAGCGGCACGCCCACGAAGGGCGGCGCGTCCGGCGAGGGGAGGAGGCCGTGCGCGTGCGCCCGGCGGTAGAACTCGGAAAGCCCTCTCTCGTCCTCGGACGAGAGGTCGTGGTGCAGGTTTCCGTCGACGTAGGTCCGGAGCGCGTCCTCCGTCAGGCCGGTCCGCGGGGCGGCGGCCGCGACGATCTCGTCGAGATGCGTCTTTCCGTACTCGCGCGACCACTGGAACGGCTCGGGCGGGACCGAGGGCCGCACGGCCCACACCGCGAAGACGAAGGGCAGCCCCGTGAGCCGGCGCCACCCCTCCGCGAGGTCGAGGACGTGGAGGCCGGACAGGTCGGCCTTGAGGGCCGGGTCGCCGAGAAGAAGAGCGGCGTCGTGGTGCGCGAGCATCTCGGCGAGATCCGGAGCCGCCGTGTGGAATTCCGGCGCCGTCCCGAGGAGGTCCTTGAAGAGGACGCGGGCCATCGCGGCCGACGAACGCGACGAAAGGTCGAGCGCGACCGTGCGGGCTTCCTCGAACGGCCGGCGGCTCGCGAGGATGACGCTCCGGACGCGCTCCTTCGAGGCGATCCCGATTCCGCGCACGATGCGGACGCCCGGAATGCGTGCGGCCTCGATCGACGGGACGAGGCCGGCGTCCACTTCTCCGCGCGCAAGCCGGTCCGCGCAGGCGGACGGGACGTCCGTGATCCGGTCCGCGCCCTCGACCGCGCCCCGGAGGAATCCCCAGGTCAGCGGCCAGGCGTTGACGTAGTCGACGAGTGAAACCCGGAACGCGGTGGTCATGGCCCTCCTCAAAAATACACTACCCGCGCTTCGGCGCGGAGTCGGCGACAATCAGGCATGCCGTCCGAGGCGCCCCCGCTCGTTTCCGTGGTGATGCCCTGCCTGAACGAGGCCGAGACCGTCGGCCGGTGCGTGGCGGAGGCGCGCGCCGCGCTCCTTGCGGCCGGCCTCGCGGGCGAGGTCCTCGTCGCGGACAACGGGTCGACGGACGGCTCGCAGGGTCTGGCCGAGGCCGCCGGCGCGCGCGTCGTCGCCGTGCCGGAGCGCGGTTACGGCGCGGCTCTCGCGGGCGGCTTTGCGGCCGCGCGCGGGACGTACGTCGTCATGGGCGACGCCGACCTCTCGTATGACTTCGGCGCCGTGGCGGATTTCGTCGAGGCGCTCGAGAAGGGCGCGGACCTCGTGATGGGATCGCGCTTCAAAGGCCGCATCGAGGACGGCGCGATGCCGCCGCTTCACCGGTGGCTCGGCAACCCCGTCCTGAGCGGCCTCGGCCGCCTCTTCTTCCGGACGGACGTCTCGGACTTCCACTGCGGCCTGCGCGGCTTCCGGCGCGAGGCCCTCGAGTCGCTCGACCTCCGGACGACCGGCATGGAGTACGCGAGCGAGATGGTCGTCAAGGCCGCCCTCTTCGGCCTCGTGATCCGCGAGATCCCCGTGACGCTCCGCAGGGACGGCCGTTCGCGTCCGCCGCACCTCAGGACGTGGCGGGACGGCTGGCGGCACCTCCGCTTCCTTCTCCTCTATTCGCCGCGGTGGCTCTTCCTCGTCCCGGGCCTCTTCTTCGTGCTCGGCGGCGGCGCGCTGATGCTGTGGCTCCTGCCGGGCCCGCGCGTCGCGCTCGGCGCGACGTGGGACGTCCACTCGATCCTCGCCGGGGCCGCGATGGTCCTCGTCGGCGCGCAGGCGATCTTCTTCGGCGCATGCGCGAAGATCTTCGGCATCACCGAGGGCCTCCTTCCGAAGGATCTCCTTCTTGAGCGCCTGTTCGACCGATGGATCACGCTCGAGACGGGGCTCGCCGCCTCGCTCCTCGCGCTCCTCGCGGGCGCGGGCCTCGCCCTGCACGTCGTCTCGGCGTGGAGCGCCGCGGGCTTCCACGACCTCGCCTACCCGACGACGATGCGCTGGATGATCCCCGGCGTCCTTCTTCTCGTTCTCGGGGCCGAAGGCGTCTTCGGGTCGTTCCTGCTCTCGCTCCTCGGCCTTCGGCGGCGCTGACGCCTACTTCCCGACCTCCAGCCGGATGTCGCCGTGCTGCTCGCTCGACGGGCCGCTGTCCTGGCACGTCGCGCCCTTTGCATCGCATGTGCACGTCCAGACGACCGGGCGCTTTGAGCCCGCGAACATCGCCGTGTCCCCCTCGACGTGTCCGGGCATCGAATACTTCTCTTTCGTCCCGTCGACCGAGACGTCGAGCTTCGCGTAACCTTTCTCGTCGCGAGCGACCGTGATCGTCAGCGCCTTGTTGGCGCCGGGCCCCTTCTGCACGATGTGAAACTTCGCGCCGGCCTTCAGGACGGCCGCGCACTCCGCCGCGGCGGGGCCCGTGACGGCGAGGAGGGCGGCGGCGGCAAGGGCGAGCGTTTGACGAGGATTCATTCGGAGTCTCCTTGATCTTCGGGTCGTTTTGGGAACGCACTCTTCCGGCCCCCGGACGATACTTCGGCCGGGGCCGGAAAAGGAACTCCCCGTGCCGCTACTTCTTCGCCTGCGGCGGGTAGTTCTCGAAGAGCTTCTGCGCCACGAGATCGGCCTTCTGCTGGCGCTCCTCGGGCGTCGCGGTCGTCGAGATCTCGTCCTTGGCGATCCCGCGCCAGACGGCCGTCTTCGCCTTCGCGTCGACGAGGTCGATGACCACGGTGCCCGTCGGGATCTCCTGCACCTGGGTGGTCTGCATCCCTCCCACCCCGCCGTAGCGCCAGCCGCCGCCCCAGCCGCCGTACCCGTACGTGTTGAGCTGGGTGTCTTTCCCGAGGCTGAAGTGGGCGAAGACGTTCAGGTCGGCTCCTTCCGCGACCTGCTTCAGGCCGCGCGCCTCGAGGGCCGCGGTGAGGGACTTCGCGAACCGCTCGGCCGCGATCGGGTTCTTCGGGGGGGTGCCCGCCTTGAGCGTGAACGTCTTGTACTTCGAGAAATCCGTGCCCGGGGCGTAGTCGGTCGTGACCTGCAGCGTCGAGCACGCGACAGCCGCGGCCGCGAGGGCGACTGCGGCGAAACGGAGCATCTTCATAAGGTGTGTTCCTCCTAGAGCGCGATTCGTCCCGTGAGCGTATCCGCCTCCCCGGCCCGGCGCCCTTGATTCATTTGCTTCAAGCCGCCGCCGGCGCGGGCCCGGCTACTTCGCGGGCTTCTCGTGATGCCCGCCGAACTGGAAGCGCATGGCCGAGAGGAGCTTGTTCTGAAAGTCCGCCTCGCCGCGCGACGAGAACCGCTCGTAGAGCGCGGTCGTGAGGACTGGCGCGGGGACCGCCTCGTCGATCGCGGCCTTGATCGTCCAGCGGCCCTCGCCCGAGTCGGAGACGCGGCCCGCGAACTTCGAGAGCGCGGGGTCCTCGACGAGCGCCGCGGCGGTGAGGTCGAGGAGCCACGAAGCCACGACGCTTCCCCGCCGCCAGACCTCGGCGATGTCCGCGAGGTTCATGTCGTACTGGTAGTGCTCCGGCTCCCGGAGCGGCGTCGTCTCGGCGTCGGCCGCGTGGGTCTGCTTGCCGACGTTCGCGGCCCGCAGGATCCCGAGGCCCTCCGCGTAGGCCGCCATGAGCCCGTACTCGATGCCGTTGTGGACCATCTTCACGAAGTGCCCCGCGCCGTTCGCGCCGCAGTGGAGGTACCCTTCCTCCGCCGTGCCCTTCGCCTTCCCCCGGCCCGGCGTTCGCGGGACGTCGCCCGCGCCCGGGGCGAGCGTGCGGAAGATCGGGTCGAGACGCCTCACGACGTCCCCTTCGCCCCCGATCATCATGCAGTAACCGCGCTCGAGCCCCCAGACGCCGCCGCTCGTCCCGACGTCGACGTAGTGGATCCCCTTCGGGGCGAGCTCCTTCGCGCGCCGGATGTCGTCGACGTAGTACGAGTTGCCGCCGTCGATCAGGGTGTCTCCCTTCTCGAGGAAGGGAAGGAGGTCGGCGATGGACGAGTCGACGACAGCCGCGGGGACCATCAGCCAGACGGCCCGCGGCTTCGCGAGCTTCCCGACGAAGTCCGCGAGGGACGAGGCGCCGATCGCCTTCTCCTTCGCGAGGTCCGCCACAGCCCTGGGCGACATGTCGAACACGACGCACTCGTGGCCGCCGCCGATCAGCCGGCGCACCATGTTCGCCCCCATCCGTCCGAGCCCGATCATTCCGAGTTGCATGGCACGCTCCCTTTCCTACGGCACGCGGACGACGGCGGGCACGGGCGCAGCGTCGATGGCCGCCCGGAGCTTCTCCTTCGCCTCGGGGCTCTCCAGCCGCCTCAGGTAGGTCTTGTTGTCCTCCCAGAAATCCGCGGCGCCGAAGGCCTTTCGCTCGGCGATCGCGTCCTCGACGCTCCACCCGTCCACGAGGATCCGGTAGACGGCGACGACGAGGCCCGTCCGGTCCATCCCCGCCTGGCAGTGCACGAAGCGTTCCGCGCCGGGGACCGCGAGCAGGGAGGCGCAGGCGAGGGCGAGGAGCGACATCGGACGGATTCTCCTTCAGATCCCGAGGAGCTCCGAAACCGCCGCCGCCGCGCGCTCCTCGCGCGCGGTCCCGACGCCGGAGACGCCCGCGACCCGGGCGCCGGCCCCGGCGAGGGCGGCCGCGAAGAGCGCGTGCATTTCCTCGCGGGCGGCGGGCCGGTCGCGCACGCCGTCGGACTCCCACGGGAGGTCCGGCGCGCACAGGAGGTAGAGGTCCCCCTGCCGCTCGGCGGCGAGCCGCTCGATCCAGCGCGGGCAGTCCCCGTAGTAGTGCCTCGCGTAGACGACGGTGGACAGGAGGTCCTGGTCGAGGAAGACGACGCCGCGCCCGGCGTCCCTTGCCGCCCTCTCGGCGTCCTCCGCGAGGCGGACGTGCGCCCGCGCGATCACGGGCACGTCCTCGGGCCCGAGGACGCCCGGGCGCGAGAGCGCGACCTCGCGCGCGGCCTCGGCCGCCCACGACGTCCCCCGGCGCGCCGCGAGCGCGCGGGCGAGCGTGGTCTTTCCCGTGCACTCGCCCCCGGTCAGGACGACCCTCAGGGCGCCCATCAGAAGCCGAGATCCAGCGAGACGTACGCGCTGCGCGTCGCGAGCGGGTAGTAGTACGGGATGCCGGCGAGCGTCTCGGCGCCCGACGCGTCGCGGTTCGCGTAGAGGTACGAGTACCCGCGCGGCCAGAGCTTCCGGTTGTCGAGGACATTGTTGACCTGCAGCTTGAGGCGCGGCTTTCCCGCGGGGATCCAGCGCGCGAGTTCGACGACGAGCGTCGCGTCCAGCTGGAAGGTCCTGGGCGCCTCGAGCCCCTCCGTGTTCGTGTTGTCGAGCCAGGAAGCGGCCACGTAGCGGCTCGTCGCGCCGACGGTGAAGCCGCGGAGCGCCGTCGTCTCGGCCCCGAGCGTCGCCTGGAAGGGGGGCGTCGCGACGGGAGCGACGTCGTGGTACGTCCGGCTCGTCGACCCCGCGTAATCGCCGTTCGCGTCGTACACGTCGTAGAACTGCGTCCACGTCGAGATCCGGTTGCGGCTCGCGTTCGCGGTCGCCGTGAGGCGGAGGGCGTCGAGCGCCTGCCACGACGCCTCGAGCTCGATCCCGCGGCGGAAGCTCTTGTCCACGTTCTTCCGGAGCGGCTGGCCGATCGGCGAGAGCTCCCCCGTCGCCGCGATCTCGTTGCGAAACTCCATGTCGTAGAGGTTGACCTTCGCCGACAGCGTCCGCGTCCTCCACTCGGCGCCGAGTTCCACGTCCCAGACGGTCTCGGGCTTCACGGCGGTGAGGTCGGGAAGGGCCGACGCGTTGTCTTCGCCGTACAGGAGGTCGCTCCGCGCCGGCTCGCGCTCCGTCCGGCCCACGGAGAGGTACGCGCTCGTCCGCGGCGAGACGTCGACGCGGACGCCCGCCTTCGGGTTGAAGAACGTCCAGCTCGTCGCCGTGTCGCCGACGTCCCCCTCGTAGCCGAAGCGCGCGTGCCGCACCTGCGCGTCGAGGAACGGGCGCCACCGCCCGAGATCCCAGAGGAGCTTCACGAAGCCGCTCAGCTCGCTCTTCGTCCCGTGGTTCGTGTAGAGGCGCGTCCCGTCCCCGTCGTCCAGCGTGTGCGTCGACTTGTAGCCGTATGCGTGCGTCCCGAGCGTGAGCCGGAGCGCGCCGAGCTTCTGCGTGTACGTGGCGATCCCGCCGCCGAAGAGCCAGGACAGGCCGTATTCCTGGAGGTCGGCGAGCGTCGTCTCGTCCGCGTAGAGGTCGTACCATCCGCCCGCGCCGACGAGGTACGGCTGGAGCGAGAGGCTCGCGTCGTTGCCGAGGGCGAGCGTCCACTGCGCGGTCGCGAGGAACTCGTGGAAGTGGTCCTTCTCGTCGGGAGACATCGGGTTGTACGCGAGGTTCGTGGCGAGGATCTCCGGCTCGACCGCGAGGAAGGCCTGCTGGATGCGCTCCTCGCCCGCGAAGCCCGAGATCCGGAGGCTCGAGGACCCGAAGTCGCGGACGGCCGTGAAGTAGAGGCTGTCCTGCTTGACGCCCGAGTGCTCGCGGAAGCCGTCCGTCGTCTGCCACGACGGCCGCAGCGAGACGCGCCAGCCGCCGCCGAACGTCCCCGAGCTCCAGTCGACGCTCGCCTGCGCGGTTCCGAACGACCCGGCGGCGAGCGAGGCCGCCAGGCCCGGCGACCGCGGCGCGTCGAGGCTCTCGAAGTTCACGGAGCCCGCGAACGACGCGGCGCCGAACGTGGACGTCCCGACGCCGCGCTGGACCTGGACGCTCGCGAGGTTCCGCGAGAGGTTCCCGAAGTCGGCCGTGTAGACGGCGGAGTCCTCCGGCTCGTTGAGCGGCACGCCGTCGAACGTCATGTTCACCCGCGTCCCGGAGAGGCCGCGCAGCGTGAAGTACGCGTAACCCTGGCCGGAGCCCGTCTCGGAGTACTGCGTGACCGAGGGCGTGTCCTGCAGGAGGACGGGCAGCTCCTGCCCCCACGTCTTCTCGACGAGCGCCGGGCGGTCGAGGTCCGTCTTCGTGACGGGCGCCTCGTCGTCGCCGCGGATCGCCTGGACGACGACGCTCTCGGAGCGCGCGGGCGTCGGAACGGGCGTCGGTGTGGGCGCGGGCGCGGGGTCGGCGGCCCGGAGGAGGCCGGGGCACACGAGAAGCGCGAAAAGGAGGGGTCGAAACGTCCCGGATTCCATGGTCTCCGCCTTTCCCTACGCCGGTGTGAACCGGATCAGGTTCCGGGGTGTGATCTCAGGCCCTCGCGGGCCACCCCCAGGCTGGCGACAATCTGCGCCGGTCGGGGCGCGGAGTCAACCCGCGGCCGGAGACGAGGCGGGCGCCTCGAGGCGCGCGAGGACGCGGGCGAGGTCCTCGTGGGCGCCGACGAGGACGAGCGTGTCGCCGGCCGCGACGCGGAAACCCTCGGGCGGCGGGGCGTGCGGAACGCCGTCGCGCAGGACGGCCGGCACGGCGACGTGCGCGGCGGGGAGGTCCAGCTCGGAGAGCAGCCGCCCGTCCGCCGCGGCGTCCGGGAGGACGAGGAAGAGCTCGCTCGTCCCCGCCGCGACGAGCGCCGCGAGGCGCCGCCCGCCCGCCGCCTTCGACTGCGGGTCGCGCAGGCGGCGGTACGCCTCGTCGCGCAGGAGGCGGATCTGCGTCGCGACGACGTTCCCGGGCACGTGCAGGAGGCGCAGGACGCGCGCGACGAGCTCGATCGACGTCTCGAACTCCTCGGGGATGACCTCGTCGGCGCCGAGGCGTCGGAGCGTCTCGACTTCCTTGACGTAGCGCGTCCGCACGAGGATCCGGAGGTCCGGGGCGTGCATCCGCGCGAGCCGCACCGTCCTGCGCGACGCGTCGGGATCCGGCATCGTGACGACGAGGCCGAGCGCGCGTGCGACGCCGGCCGCCGCGAGCCCCTCCGGACCCGTCGCGTCGGCGCGCAGCGCGTCGAGGCCCTCCCTGCGGGCCTCCGCGACGCGCTCGGGGTCGATGTCGACGAGGACGTGCGGGATGCCGGTCTCGTGCAGGACGCGCGCGACGTTCGTCCCGTTCAGGCCGGCGCCCACGACGACGATGTGCCGGGCACGGGGCTTTCCGCCGGCCTCTCCGGCGTCCTCGACGGCCTCCGGCAGCCGGACCGCGAGCGCGGGCCCCGCCGCGACGAGGAACGGCGCGAGGACGAGAGTCCCGACCGTCGCCGCGATGACGGTCTGCCGCGCGTCGCCGGCGAGGAGGCCGAGCGCCGCGCCCGTCGTCGCGAGGACGAAGGAGAACTCGCCGACGTTCGCGAGCGCGAGGGCCGCGCGCGCCGCCGTGCGCGGAACGGTCCCGGCGGCGCGGAGCGCGAGGAACGCGGCCACTGCCTTCAGGACGACGAGGACCGCGACGCCCGCGCCGACCTCGACGGGGTGCGACGCGAGGAACGCCGGCTCGAGGAGCATCCCGACCGAGACGAAGAACAGGCTCGAGAGGAGGTCGTGGAGCGGGGCGAGCGTCGCGGCGACCTCGTGTACGTGGTCGCTCTCGCCGAGGACGATCCCCGCGGCGAACGCGCCCATCGCGGCCGAGACGCCCGCCTTCTCGCCGGCCGCGACCATCGCGAGGACGAGGACGACGACGGCGCCCGTGAACGTCTCGCGGCTGCCCATCCGCGCGACGGCGTCGAGGAGCCGCGGCGCCGCCCGCCGGCCGACGGCGACGAGGAGCGCCACCGCGACGATCGCGAGGGCGACGCGCCCGGCCACGGCGGCGGCCCCGGGGGCGCTCGCGGAGACGAGCGCCGGGAGGAAGAGGACGATCGGGATCACGGCGAGGTCCTGGAAGAGGGCGACGGCGAGGAAGCGCCGGCCGTACGGCGCCGCGAGCTCGTCGCGCTGCTTGAGGATCGGCAGGACGACCGCCGTGGAAGAGACCGAGACGAGGAGGCCGAGGAAGACGGCTTCGTTCGGCGTGCGGCCCGAGAGGCGCGCGAGCGCGAAGCCGGCCGCGGCCGTGAGCGCCATCTGCAGCGTGCCGCCCACGAGGGACGTGCGGCCGAGCGCCTTCAGCCGGCGGATCGGGAACTCGAGCCCGACGAAGAGGAGGATCAGCGCGACGCCGAACTCCGCGAGCGTCTCGACGCGGCGGGTCTCGCGCACCCACGCGAGCGCATGCGGTCCGATCGCGACGCCCGTGACGAGGAAGCCGACGACCTGCGGGAGCTTCAGCCTCCGGCAGAGGAAGAGGACGGGGAACGACGCGGCGAGGACGACCGCGAGGTCCCGCAGGAACGACCCTTCCCACACGGGCGCCGCCCGACGCCCTTCCGGCTACTCGGCCCGCAGGAGCCGGCGCGCCGCCGCGAGCTCCTTCTTCTTCGCCTCGTCGACCTCCGGGTAGTGGAGGCCGAGGCCGTCCATTGCGTGGATGATCGCGCCCGCCACGACGAGGCGGGTGAACCACTTGTTGTCGGCCGGCACGACGACCCACGGGGCCCACGGCGCCGCGGTCGCGCGGATCGCGTCCTCGTAGCACGCCATGTAGTGCTTCCAGAGCTGGCGCTCGCGCGCGTCCGCCTCCGAGAACTTCCAGTTCTTGTCCGGGAGGTCGAGGCGCTCGAGGAAGCGGCGTCTCTGCTCCTTGCGCGACACGTTCAGGAAGAACTTCAGGACGACCATCCCGTTGCGCGCGAGGTGCTTCTCGAAGTCCGCGATGCTCTCGAAGCGCTCCTTCCAGATCTTCTTCGTGACGAGGCGCGGCGGGAGCTTCTGCTTCGCGAGGAACTCGGGATGGACGCGCACCGCGAGGACCTCCTCGTAGTACGAGCGGTTGAAGATCCCGATGCGGCCCTGCTCGGGCAGGCATTTCGTCGTCCGCCAGAGGAAGTCGTGGTCGAGCTCCTCGGGCGACGGGGACTTGAACGAGTAGACCTGGCAGCCCTGCGGGTTCACGCCCGACATGACGTGCTTGATCGTCCCGTCCTTGCCGGCCGCGTCCATGGCCTGGAAGATCAGGAGGACGCCCCAGCGGTCCTGCGCGTAAAGCTTGTCCTGGAGGTCCGCGAGCCTCTCGACGCCCGCCGCGAGGATCTCCCGGGCCTGCTTCTTGTCTTCCCTGAGGCCGGCCGTGTCGGAGGGATCGTGGTCCTTCAGCCGGAAGCCCTTTCCGCTCGTGACGCGGTACGGCTTCACGAACCGCACGATCCGCGACATTTTGATCTTCGCCATGTGTCTCTCCCTGCCGGGGGCCGATTCGATTATCCGCTGGACAGCGCTCGCCGGGCCGTTCCCGATACAATTACATCAACGGCCCCATAAGCCGGCGTGGGGTAGATTCCGGAGACGTAACCCCGTTTGGAGGTTTCCATGCCGATTCCGTCTTTCCGGCGCTTCCCGCGCCTGACCGCGCTCCTCGCACCTGCCCTCGCCGGCGCCCTCGCGCTCGCGGCCTGCGGGAAGAAGGAAGCCGCCAAGCTCCCCACGCCCGAGGTCTACGTCACGAAGGCCGTCGCGAAGGACGTGCCCGTCGGAATGGAGCTCGTCGGCCAGACGGCGGGCTCGAAGGACGTCGAGATCCGCGCCCGCGTCGAAGGCTACCTCGACACGGTCGACTTCGTCGACGGCTCCTTCGTGAAACAGGGCGAGCTCCTCTACACGATCGATCCGAAGCCGTTCGAAGCGGCCGTCGCGAACGCGAAGGCGCAGGTCGCGACGATGAAGGCCCGCGTCGACAACACCGAGATCGAGGAGGCGCGGCTCAAGCCCCTCGCCGAGCAGCAGGCCGTCAGCCGGCGCGACTACGACAACGCCGTCGCCGCCCGCGACGCCGCACGCGCCCAGCTCGACGCCGCGAAGGCGCAGCTCGACAAGGCCCAGCTCGACCTCGGCTACACGCGGATGACGGCGCCCGTCTCGGGCCTCGCGGACTTCTCGCGCGTCAAGCCCGGCAACCTCGTCGGCCGCGGGGAGTCGACGCTGCTGACGACGGTCTCCGTCGTCGACCCGATCTACTTCACGGCGTCCATCACGGAGGCCGACTACCTGAAGTTCGCCCAGAGGGTCGCGGCATCGGACGGCTCGAAGCCCGAAGCGAAGAGAGAGGCAGAGCTCGTCCTCGCCGACGGCTCCGTCTACGAGCACAAGGGCCGGCTGGACGCCATCCAGCGCGCCGTGGACCCGAAGACGGGCACCCTCGCCGTCCGCCTCCTCTTCGCGAACCCCGACCGCGTCGTGCGTCCGGGCCAGTACGGTCGCATCCGCTTCGTCTCGGACGTCCTGCACGGCGCCGTCTGCGTGCCGCAGAAGGCCGTGTCGGAGCTGCAGGGCGTCTACCAGGTCGTCGTGATCGGTCCGGACAACAAGGCCGAGATCCGCACCGTGAAGGTGGGGCCGCGGTCCGGCGACCTCTGGTCGATCTCCGAGGGCCTGAAGGCCGGCGAGACGGTCGTGGTCGAGGGCCTCCAGTCGGCCCGGCCGGGCGCCGAGGTCGTCGCAAAACCCATCGAGGAGCTCGCGAAGGCGGCGGCAGCCGCCCCCGCCGCTTCCACGTCCGCCGCGCCCGCGGGGAAGTAGCCTCATGTCCGCCTTCTTCGTCCGCCGGCCGATCGTCGCGATCGTCATCTCGATCGTGATGATCATCGTGGGCGCGGTGGCCCTGAAGGGCCTTCCGATCGCCCAGTATCCCGAGATCACGCCGCCCCTCATCCAGGTCACGACGACGTTCACGGGCGCGAGCGCCGTGGACGTCGAGCAGTCCGTCGCGACGCCGATCGAGCAGCAGGTCAACGGCGTCGACAACATGCTCTACATCAAGTCGACGAACGCGAACGACGGGACGCTGAAGACGGAGGTCTCGTTCGAGGTCGGGTCCAACCTCGACATGTCGAACGTCCTGACGCAGAACCGAGTCTCGCAGTCGACCGCCCAGATGCCGCAGTCCGTCAAGGAATACGGCGTCACCGTCAAGAAGTCGCTCTCGTTCCCGCTCGTCCTCGTGACGCTCACCTCGCCGCAGGGGACGTGGGACAACCAGTTCCTGTCGAACTACGCGAACATCAACGTCGTCGACCAGATCAAGCGCATCCGGGGCGTCGGCGACGTGATCCTCTTCGGCGGCTCCGACTACGCGATGCGCATCTGGATCCGGCCCGACCGGCTCGCGAAGCTCGGCCTGACCGTCATGGACCTTCAGAACGCGATCAAGCAGCAGAACCAGCTGTCGCCCGCGGGCCAGATCGGCGGCGAACCCGCGCCGAAGGGCACGCAGTTCACGTACACGGTCAAGACGCAGGGGCGCCTCCTGAACCCCGAGGAGTTCGGCGACATCGTCGTGAGGTCGAACCCGGACGGCTCGCAGGTCTACCTGCGCGACGTCGCGCGCATCGAGCTCGGCTCGCTCCTCTACAACCAGACGGGGCGGCTCAACGGCAAGCCGGCCGCCGTCATCGGCATCTACCAGTCGCCCGGGTCGAACGCGCTCGCGGTGCGCGACGCCGTCAACGCGACGATGAAGAAGGTCGAGCCGACGTTCCCGAAGGACCTCGTCTGGACGATGTCCCTCGACACGACGGAGGCGGTCTCCGAGGGCATCACGGAGATCATCCACACGCTCTTCGAAGCGGTGCTCCTCGTCATCATCGTCGTCTTCATCTTCCTGCAGAACTGGCGGGCGACGCTGATCCCGCTCCTCACGGTTCCCGTCTCGCTGATCGCGACGTTCGCGATCTTCCCGATCCTCGGGTTCTCCGTGAACGTCCTCTCGCTTCTCGGCCTCGTCCTCGCGATCGGGATCGTCGTCGACGACGCGATCGTCGTCGTCGAGGCCGTCATGCACCACATCGAGCACGGGATGGCGCCCCGCGAGGCGACGCTCCAGGCGATGAAGGAGGTCTCCGGGCCCGTCGTCGCGATCGCCCTCGTCCTTTCGGCCGTGTTCGTGCCGGTCGCTTTCATGGGCGGCATCACGGGCCGCCTCTACCAGCAGTTCGCGGTCACGATCGCGATCTCGGTCTGCTTCTCGGCGTTCAACGCCCTCACGCTCTCGCCCGCGCTCGCGGCCAAGCTCCTGAAGCCCAAGGGCGAGTCGAAGTCGTTCCTGGACCCCTTCTACAACTGGTTCAACAAGGTCTTCGGGAAGTTCACGGGCGGTTACACGTCCTTCGCATCGATCCTCATCCGCAAGAGCGTCCGCAGCTTCATCTTCATCGGCATCCTCCTCGCGCTCACGGTCGGCCTCGTGAAGAGCCTTCCGACGGGATTCCTGCCCGACGAGGACAACGGCTACTTCATGATCAACTGCCAGCTCCCGGACGCCGCCTCGCTCGAGCGGACGGACGCGACGCTCAAGAAGATCGAGCAGATCACGCTCGCGAACCCCGCGATCGAAGGCGTCACGACGATCACGGGATTCAGCCTCCTGACGGGCGCCTTCGCGCCGAACACGGGGTTCATCTTCGTGAAGGCCAAGCCCTGGCACGACCGGAAGGACGTGAAGGAGCGCGTCGACAACACGATGAAGGCGCTGAACGCCGCGTTCTACAAGGGCATTCCCGAGGCGCAGGTCTTCGCGTTTGCGCCGCCGCCCATCACGGGCCTCGGAAGCGGCTCGGGCTTCACGTTCATGCTCCAGGACCGCGCCGGGCGCAGCCCCGCCGAGCTGGACGACATGGCGAAGAAGTTCATCGCCGAGGCGCGCAAGCGCCCCGAGATCGGCCGCGTCTCCACGACGTTCCGCGCGACGGTTCCGCAGGTCTACGCGAACATCGACCGGCAGAAGGTCCTCAAGGTCGGCGTGCCCGTCTCCGACGTGAACGGGACGCTCGGCGCCCTGCTCGGGTCGGCGTACATCAACGACTTCAACCGGTTCGGGCGCGTCTACAAGGTCTTCATGCAGGCCGAGCCCGAGTTCCGGGCGTCCCCGAAGTCGCTCGGCCTCTTCTTCGTACGGGCGCAGGACGGCAGCATGGTTCCGCTCGACACGCTCGTCACGACGAAGGAGACGAACGGCCCCGACTTCACGGTGCGCTTCAACCTCTACCGCGCCGCCGAGATCTCGGGCGTCCCGGCCGAGGGCTACAGCTCCGACGACGCCCTGAAGGCTCTCGAAGAGACGGCCGCGAAGGTCCTCCCGGCGGGCTGGGGCTACGACTGGTCGAACATGTCGTTCCAGGAGAAGCGGGCGGCCGGAACCGCGGGCGCCGTCTTCGTGATGGCGATCGTCTTCGTCTTCCTGATCCTCGCGGCGCAGTACGAGAGCTGGTCCCTTCCGTTCAGCGTCCTCCTCGGGACGCCGTTCGCGGCGTTCGGGGCGTTCTTCGGCCTCTGGGCGGCCCGAAACCTCCTGCCGGCGGTCTACGGGAACAGCTACGTTTCGAACGTCTTCGCGCAGATCGGCCTCATCATGCTCATCGGCCTCGCCGCCAAGAACGCGATTCTCATCGTCGAGTTCGCGAAGGAGAACGTCGAGAAGAAGGGCATGCCCGTCGTCGAAGCCGCGCTGGACGCCGCGAAGCTCCGCTTCCGGCCCATCCTCATGACGGCGTTCGCGTTCATCCTCGGGGTCGTCCCGCTGCTGACGGCGTCGGGCGCCGGCGCCGAGTCGCGCAAGGTCATGGGCATGGCCGTGTTCGCCGGGATGCTCATCGCGACGATGCTCGGCGTCTGTCTCGTCCCGGTCCTCTTCGTCGTCGTCGAGAAGCTGGGCGGGAAGAAGGCTCACGCGCCGGCCGCGCCCGAGACGGCGGCGCCGGCCCCGGCGGGAGGTCACTGAGATGAAACGCGCCCTCGCCTCTCTCCTCGCGCTCTCCCTCGCGGGGTGCATGAGCGGACCCGACTACAAGCGCCCCGAGACGGTCCCCCCGGCGAACCACCGCGGCGCCGCAGCGCCGGCCGCCGAGCAATCACTCGCGGACCTCGCGTGGTGGGACCTCGCGAAGGACGATCCCGTCCTCGTCGGCCTCCTCAAGGAGGCCCTTCAGAAGAACCAGGATCTGAAGATCGCCGCCTCGCGCGTCGAGGAGTTCCGCGCGATCTCGCGGATCAACTACGTCCTGCCGCAGATCAATGCGGGCGCCGGCGCCGCGCGCGGGCGCGTTTCCGAGAACGTCGCGTCGCCCATCGGCGGCCAGACGGTCAACGCCTTCGACCTCTCCGCCGCGTTCACGTGGGAGATCGACCTCTGGGGCCGCCTCCGACGCACGAACGAGGCGAACCTCGCCCGCTTCCTCGCGACCGAGGAGGCCCGGCGCGGCGTGTACCTCGCCCTCCTGTCGGACGTGACGAGCGCGTACTTCCAGCTCCGCGCCCTCGACCTCCAGCTCGAGATCGCACACCGCACCGTCGTCAGCCGCAAGGACAGCCTCGACCTCGTCGAGAAGCGACTGCGCGGCGGGATCGGAAACAAGCTCGAGTCGAGCCAGGCCGCCTCCGCCCTCGCCCAGACCGAGGTGGCGATTCCGCAGATCGAACAGGCGATCTTCGAGCAGGAGAACCTGATTTCGCTCCTCCTCGGGCGTCCGCCCGGCCCGGTGGAACGCGGCCGCGCGATCGCGGAGGTCGCGGCGACCGCCGTCCCCGCCGGTCTCCCGTCCGCGCTCCTCGAGCGGCGGCCCGACGTCCGCGAAGCCGAAGCGAACCTGCGTGCGGCGAACGCCGAGGTCGGCGTCGCCGAGGCGAACCTCTTCCCGCAGCTCTCCCTCACCGGGAGCGCCGGCGTCCAGAGCGCCGACCTCTCGGACCTCCTGAAATCGCCGTCCTTCGTCTGGAACATCGCCGGCGGGATCTTCGCCCCGATCTTCCAGGGCGGCCGGCTGCGACGCGAACGGGACGCGGCGAGCGCCCGCTGGGACCAGGCCCGCCTCGCGTACGAGAAGGCCGCCCTCGCCGCGTTCGGCGACGCCGCGAACAGCCTCAACGCGATCGGCAAGACGCGCGAGATCCGCGAGGCCTACGGACGCAACGTGGACGCGCTCCGCGAAGCCGAGAAGACGGCGTTCCTCCGGTACGACGGCGGCGTGTCGCCGTACCTCGAGGTTCTCGACGCCCAGCGCGAGCTCTTCACGGCCGAGCTGGACTACGCGACGTCCCTCCGCGACCAGAAGATCGCCGTCATCCGCCTCTACCGCGCGCTCGGCGGCGGCTGGAACACCCCGGAGATGCCGCCCGGCGGCGCCGCGCCCCCGGCGAACGCCTCGAAGTAAGGAGCGCACGTGGCGCAGAAGGCGAAGAGGAACGGCGGCAAGAAGACCGAGGGGAGCGGAAAGCTCTCCGGGAAGAAGTACGCGAAGGAGCTCCGGCGCCTGCAGGTCGAGCTGTGCCACCTGCAGGAGTGGGTCAAGCACAAGGGCCTGAGGGTCATCGTGATCTTCGAGGGGCGCGACGGCGCGGGCAAGGGCGGCACGATCCGGGCTCTGACGGAGCGCGTCAGCCCGCGCGTGTTCCGGGTCGTCGCGCTGCCGGCGCCGTCGGACCGCGAGAAGAGCCAGATGTACATGCAGCGCTACATGCAGCACTTCCCGGCCGCGGGAGAAGTCGTGATCTTCGACCGCAGCTGGTACAACCGCGCCGGCGTCGAGCGCGTCATGGGCTTTTGCACGGACGAGCAGTACGAGCGCTTCCTCGCACTCTGTCCCGAGATCGAGAAGTACATCGTCGACGGCGGGATCCTGCTGCTGAAGTACTGGCTGGAGGTCGGCAACAAGGAGCAGGAGCGCCGGTTCGCCGCGCGCATCACGGACCCGCTGCGCCAGTGGAAGCTGAGCCCGATGGACCTCCCGGGCCGCTCGAAGTGGTACGAGTACTCGCTCGCGCGCGACCGGATGCTGAAGAAGACCGACACGCGGCACGCGCCGTGGACCCTCGTGAGGTCGGACGACAAGAAGCGGGCCCGGCTGAACCTCATCGCCCACCTCCTCGAGCGGATCCCCTACAAGAAGGTTCCGCGGGAGAAGATCAAGCTCCCGAAGCGCTCGAACAAAGGCGCGTACGACGACCAGGCGAGCATCAGGACGCGGCGTTTCGTTCCCGAGAAGTACTGACGGCGGCCTCCCCCGGCCTACTTCAGCGTGAAGTCGACGCGGCTCGCGCGGGCCTTGTCCGTCGGAGCCGCCGCCTGCGCGCCCGGCTCGAGGACGAAGACGCGCGAGGCGTCCGCCCCGGCCGGCCCGACGAGGTAGTCCTTCACGGCGTTCGACCGGGCGAGGGCGAGCTGCCGCAGGTCGTCGTCGCCCACGGCCTCGTTCGCGAGCATGAGCTTCTCCATCTCGTCGGCCGGAAGGTCCTTCGCAAACCCCAGGGCCGTGTGCGGCTTCGGGAACTTCTCCTTCTTGTAGGCCTTCCTGAGGTACGCCTCGCGTTCGGCGGCGTCCACGACGACGTCGTCCACGCTCGCGGGCGGGGTTCCCGCCTTCACGAGGTCGGGCAGCTTCTGCGCCTTGATCTTCCGCTCGACGCGCGCCCTTCGCAGCCCCTCGAGGTCCGCCCCGGAGAAGCGCCCCGTCGCCTGGAGCCTCAGGGCCGGCCGCTCGGCGAGCGCCTTTGCGAGGGCGTCGAGCTTCTTTTTCGCGGCCTCGTCCAGGGTCGCGAGGCCGTCCGGGAAGTCCAAGGTGGAAAGCTCGTCGCCCTTGCCGCCGAACATCTTGCCGAGCAGCGCGAACGGTGCGGTCGCGGCCTTCGCGACGAGGTTCCCGAGGACCTGCCAGACGACCTTGCCGATCCGGAACTTCGGGTCGTCGAGCGAGCCCTCGATCGGCAGGTCGAGGTCGATGACGCCGTCCTTGTCCTTCAGGAGCGACACGGCGAGGCGCACCGGGAGCTTCGTCGCCTGTTTGCTCTCGACTTTCTCGCCGAAATCGAACTGGTTCACGAGAAAGCGGTTCGACGCGCTGAGCTTGCGGTTCTCGACCTTGTACGCGACCTCGATCGTGAGCGAGCCGCTCGCGATCGTGTAGCCCGCGTACGTCCCCGAGTACGGCGTGAACGCCGGGAGGTCGATGTCGCGGAAGCTCGCCTTGACGTCCGCGAACGTCGCGGCCGCGAGCGGGTTGATCGTGCCGGAGACCTGGAGCGGCGAGTGGTTCGCGAGGCTTCCGCGCAGGTCGATCGTCGCGACGGTGCCCTCCTCCGAGGAAAGGCCGGCCACGCGCCCGCCGAGGTTCCCGAGCGTCGCCGCGTAGCTCGGCTTGATGAAGTGGTCCGCGAGGCCGATTCGGCCGCCCTGGATCGTGATCTCGTCGATCCGAATCGGCATCGAGAGGCGCGCGTCCCTTTCCGCCGGGGATGCCGCCGGGGCCGCCGGAGCGGGCGTCGCAGCCGGAACGGGAGCCGGCTTCGCGTCCGACGGCGCGGCGGCGGCCTCCTCGTCGTCGTCCTTCGGCGGCGGCGCCCCGACGACCTTCCGGAGGTTCACGTTCCCATCCGCCTCGATCGTGACGTCGCACTCGAGGCCGACGGCCGCGAGCTGCTTCACCTCGAGGAAGAGCGGGTTGTAGCCGGCCTTCATCCCCGTGGCGGAGAACGACTCCCACTTCAGGAAGTCCTGCTTCGAGCTCTCGTCCACGGCGAGGACGTTCGCGACGAGGGCGTTTCCGGTCCACACGACGCTCGCCTTGCCGTCCTTGTCCTCGCGGAGCGCGAGCGACCCGCCGGCGTTCACGACGCCTTTCGCGAGCTCGAGGCGCAGATTCGGGAGGACGTAGGCCTCGAGCGGCACGAGGTCGATGCCCTTCACGTCGATCTTCAGGTCCGCGTAGATGGGCTGGAATCCGACGGCGCCCCTCGCGGAGGCGGCCCCTTTGCCGTCCACGCCGAACTTCACGGCGAGGGTCCCCCTGGAGCCCTTCACCGTGGACAGGTTCTCGAGGAGGACGTCGGCCTTCGTCAGGGAGTAATGCGCCGCGTGGTCCCATGACCGGTCGTCCATCTTCACGGTCCAGCCCCTGAGGTCGATCTTCTTCAGCGTGACGTTCCAGGGCGCGGCCGGCGGAGGAGATGGTTCGCCGGGCCTCGGCTTCGGGGCGAGCTCCATGAGGTCGGCGTTGCCGTCCTTCTCGCGGATCACGGAGAGGAAGCCGTCCGTGCCGGTGAAGTCGCCGAGGACGAACGCGTGCCTGCCGAGGTCGAGAGACGAGCCCGCCATCGCGAGCGTCGCGGCCTTGAAGAACGGCTCCTTCTCGGCCTTCTTTCGGAGGCGCGGCGACGCGACCGTGATCGAGAGATCCGACAGCGTCGTGTTCGCGTCCTTTCCGGTCGAAAACGTGTAATCGGTCTTCAGGGCGAGGACGCCGCCGTCGATCGCGACGGGGACGAACTCGTCGAGGTACGTCGCATAGTGCTTGAGGGGGACGCCGTCCACCG
>DATKLW010000196.1:0-7965 GCA_035542215.1 Thermoanaerobaculia bacterium
CGGACGCGGCGTACCACAAGTGGGACGACCACCGGGACAAGACGTACATCCTCGAGGGCGGCGAGGCCGCGTGCGAGAAGCGCACGGACAATCCCTACGACGTCCCGTACGAGTGCCTCTCGCCGGAAGGAGACCGGGCGCGGCGCGCGCTCGCGGAGCTTCTCGCCCTCGCGCGGGACCTGCGTCTCGCGCAGCTCGCGGCGCCGAAGGACGCGGACACGGCGCCGGAGCGCTCGGAGGCCTGGCGCGCCTTCAAGGCGAAGTGGTTCACGCCCGTGCACGCGTGCGCAGGCGCCGAGTGCGCCGAACGCGAGAGGCCGGATCCTCCTCCGGGTCGATATGCCTTCCTGGGCGTCGACGCGACCTGGAACCCGACGAGCCATTTCGTGGACTTCGCCGCGCGCGGCATGCTCGTGAGGTACTCGGAGGACCTGAACCCGTTCCTCTACAGCCTGAACATGGACGTCGGCTACCGCCAGTACACGGACGGCGGCGGCGGGGCCGGTCTCGTCGGGCTCGGCTTCGACCTCGTCCTGCCGGTCGGCCTGTACGCGACGTTCGGCTTCCAGCCCGCGGGCATCCGCGTCACGTACGGGAACGACCGGGCCGGCCCGGAGCTCGTGTCGCGGTTCTTCCGGTTCAACTACAAGCTGAAAGACGGTGTGTTCCTCAAGGTCGACGCGCCACTCGAGGTGAACTGGCTGAAGCCCCGCGTGGAGTGGACGCTCGGCGTCGGCTTGATCTACGCCCCGGCGTCCGACCGGCTCTCGAGCGACAAGGGCCTCCTTCTCTCGAAGGAGACGCTGGAGGTCCGCCAGGACGAGGCGTGGGTGCCGCCGCCGGCCCCGTACGGGCACATCCACGGCCGGAGGAGCTCGTGGTACGGCGTCGGCGGCGTGACCACCGCGGACCGGCCCGAAAACGGGGTCGAGGGGCGCAACTACGGGCTCGGCCTCGTCGGCGCCGAGGTCGCCTGGGACCGCAACCGATGGGGCCGCCGCTACGAGTGGGTCCCGGCTCTCTCGCTTTCGATCGGCCACCGCGTCACGTCCGGCGAGTCGAAGTACCTCACGGGCACGCTCGCGGCCACGGTCCGCTGGTACGCGCTCAAGGTGCTCGGACTTTCGCTGACGCCCGTGCGGGTCGAGTACGGGCCGAAGGTCAGCGGGGAGTCGGAGGTCGACGCCTCGCCGGGCGTCCACGGCAACCCGGGGAGCCAGTACTACTTCCAGGCCGGCACGCGACTCGGCATCGCGCTGAACGCGGGGATCATGGACATTCTCGTCGAGGGCCCGACGCTCGCGTGGGAGTCGTCTCCGTTCGCGGCGAAGGAGATCCTCAGCTTCCGGCTCGGGATCCGGCTGGACTGACCCGGCGAAGAGACTCGGGGGCCGGCAGAATCCCGGAACGAGGCCGGTTCACTTTCCCGCCCTCCGGCGATAACGTCGGGGCGTGAAAGCGACCCTCGATCCGGCTGCGGCCTTCGAGAAGAGGGCCGCTCGCGCCACGGTGCTTCTCGCCTCGGCCCCGCTCGTCGCCGAGCCGCTCGCGTTCGCGGCCGGCCTCTTCCGGCTGCAGGGGCGCCTCGCGGCGGCCGTCCTCGCCCGGCACGAGAACGCGACTTTCGGCGGGACGCCGGCCGACTTCACCCGGCTCCTCGATCTCCTCGCGCCGCTCCTGACGTTCGCGGCCGAGAAGGGCCCGCCCGAGCTGGCCGAGGTTGCGAAGGCGCGCCACGGCGACGACGACGCGACCGCACTCGCGCGCCTCGGCGTCTACTGGAGCGGCGAGCGCGAGGCCCGCGAGGACTACCTCTCGCGCGCGTTCCTCCGGCCGTACGCCGAGGTCCTCGCGGCCCAGGGCGTCACGCTCGAGCGCCCGCGTCACGAGGGCCACTGCCCCGCCTGCGGGAACGGCGCCGTCGTGAGCGTCCGGCGCGAGGTGCCGGAGTCGATGGGCGCGGCGCGCTCGCTCGTCTGCGCCCTGTGCGGGACCGAGTGGCCGTTCGCGCGGATCCGCTGCGCGGCCTGCCAGGAGCAGGATCCCGCGAAGCTCCCGACGTTCCAGACCGCCGCGCACCCGCTGGTGCGGATCGAGGCCTGCGAGACCTGCCGGCACTACGTGAAGTCCCTCGACCTCACGCTCGACGCGCGGCCGCTCCCCGAGGTGGACGACCTCGCGTCGCTCGCCATGGACCTCTGGGCCGTCGAGGAGGGCTGGACCCGCCTCGAGCCGGGCTGGGCGGGGATCTAGCCGCGCTTACGCGCCCGCCCCTTCGCGCGTCGAGCCGCCCGACCGCAGCAGGAGAGTCAGGGACTCGAGGGTCCGGTGCGTGAGGCCCTTCGCCGCGAGCGCCTGGACCGTCGCATCCACGTCGTATGACGCGCGCTCGAGGCGCGGCTCCCCGTCCTCGAAGATGGCGTATGCGGCGCGGGGATCGCCGTCGCGGGGCTGGCCGACGCTTCCCGGATTGACCACGAGCTTCTTCCCGACGCGCATCACCATCGGGAGATGCGTGTGTCCGACGAGTAGAACGTCCGCGTCGACCCGCGCGACTTCCTCGGCCCACCTCTTCTCCTCGCCCGGCCGGAGGTAGGTGTGCAGGGGATCGGAGGGGGTCGCGTGCACGAGGTGAAAGCGGACGCCGCCGATCGTGACGTCCGCCGTGAGGGGGCGCGAGCCGAGGAAGTCGAAATCCGCCGGGTCCAGGAGGTCCCACATGAGGCCGCGCGTCTCCTCGGAAGCGTCGCGCATGGCAGGCGAGCAGCCGCAGCCCACGCGGTATGCGACGGCGTTGTCGTGGTTGCCGCGGACCGCGACCGCGCTCCGATCCCGCACCCAGTCGATGCACGGCCTCGGCTCAGGGCCATAGTCGACGAGATCCCCGAGAACGAGCACGCGATCGACGTTCTCCGGCATTTCCCGGAGCGCGGCCCAGTTCGCGTGGATGTCCGAGACGACGAGGATGCGCATGATGACTCCTCCGCTCTACCCGACCGGCCCGTTTCCGCCCGACGGGGAGCGCGCCGGTCGGGTCGCGAGGATCGCGAGCGCGCCCGCGAGCTGAAATGCGGCGGCGACGAGAAATCCCGGCGCCTCCGTGGACGGGAATGCGGCCCAGAGCATTCCCACGAGCGCGCTGGAGATGAAGTCGCCGGCGCCGTTGGCCGCCGCGAGCGCGCCGAGCCCCGTGCCTCGCACCTCCCGCGGAAGCAGCTCCACCGCGTAGGCCTTCTCGGCGACTTCTTCGCACGCGATGTACAGACCCGAGCAGACGAAAAGAATCGTGAGCGCAGGCGGCGTCGGAGGCAGGAGCGCGAAGCCCGCGGTCGTCGCCGCCGCAAAGAGATAGCCCGCCGTCAGCACCGGCCGCCGTCCGACGCGGTCCGTGAGCGCTCCGATCGGGAACGCGGCCAGCGAGCTGACCGCGTTGTGGAGCACGTAGAGGGCGATCGCGAGCGTGCCGGCCTTCCAGGAAAAGAGGCCGCCGGTCAGGTGCTGCGTCGCATAGAGGATGAGCAGCGTCCGCGAGAAGTCCCCGGACCCGAAAAGGAGGATCGCCCCCAGGTATCGGTGGAACGCCGTGCCCGTTCCGCGAAGGCCGCCGAGAATCGACCGCGCGCGCTCCGACCGCACGGTGGCCGGGGTTTCGCGGACGAGGAGCGCGATCGAGAGGAACGCCAGAAGGCCCGGCAGGAGCGAGGCGAACATGACGTGCCGCGCCTCGACGCCGCGCGCGAGGAGCGTGACCGCCACGAGCGGGCCGATCACGGCTCCGAGCGCGTCGGCCGCCCGTTCCATCCCGAAGGCCTTGCCGGTGGTCGCGGGCGTCGTGGCTTCCGCCATCAGGAAGTCGCGCGGCGCCGAGCGGCTGCCGCGCCCGATCCAGGCGGCGATGCGGCAGCCGAGGACCTGCACCCAGGTCGCGCACAGGCCGATGGCGGCGACGCCGACGGCCGTGACGAGATACCCGATCGACGCGAGCGGCTTTCGCCGCGAGACCCGATCCGTCATCACGCCGCCCCAGAGTTTCGCGAGCGCGGACAGGCCATCGGCGCTGCCCTCGATCCAGCCGAGCGCCGCGGGACCGGCGCCGAGCGCGAGGAGGACGGCGGGGAGGACCGCGGTGCCGAGCTCGTGCGAGACGTCGGAGAAGAGGCTCGCGAGGGCGACGCCGAGCGTGGAACGGTTCAGCCAGGCGGCGCGGCCGGCGGCGGCGCGGTTCACGCGCGAGCTCCGCCCGCGAGGACCCGAGTCAAGGGTCGCCTCCGATCCGCCGCGCGCGCAGCCGCCATTCCTGAAGGCGCGAGAGCTCGGCGGCGACGCTCGCCTCTCCTTCGGCCCGCCGCGCGTTCGCCCGCTCGAGCGCGCTCGCCGCGGACCGGACCGCTTCCGAGAGGCGCGCGCGGATCTCCGCCTCGAGACGGCGCCTGCTCTCGCGCACCCTCTCGATGAGGTCGTTCTGGACCCGCGCGCTGTTCACCTGGAGCAGGTGCTCGAGGTAGGCCGCCGTGTCGCGCTCCACCGCGCGCCGGAGCGCGCCGGCCGACCGGACCCGGTCGGCGAGCCACGACCATGCGGACTGTTGCGCCACCGTGAGGAGATCCGTGTAGAAGAGCCCCGACCTCGCCCGGAAACCGGCCTCGTGCCCCAGGCCGGCCGGCAGGCTCTCCGGCCCGATCTCGCCCGACGCGAGGAAACGCCGCAGGAATTCGTTGCCGAGCGTCAGAAACCTCTCGGCCGCCGCTCTGTAGAGGCTCTCGGCCGCCGGCTGCTCGGTCGCCAGCCACAGATCGAGGCGGGCGCGCGCGATGGCGACGGCCGACTCGAGAGCGCGTGCGCGCCTCTCGCGGGCCCCGGCGGCGCCGGTTGCGTCGAGCGCCTCCGCGAGGTCCCTCGGGGCCTCGACCCGGGCCGCTGCGAGGAACGTCTCGCGATCCGCCGCGAGCCGCGCCGACAACCTGTCGACCTCCGCCGCGAGCAGGTAGCCGAGATCGCCCATCGACCGCCCGGCGTCGGCCGTCGCGGCGGCGAGAGCCTCGAGGCGCCGCTCCGTCTCCGCAATCGGTCGAACGAGCGCGTCGCGTCGTTCGTCGAGGAGATCGAGGAGCCGCGAAGCGAGCCGCGACAAGGCGCGGCGCTCGGCGCCTCGCACGAGATCCGCGCCGGACTCTCTCGCCATCCGGGAGAGCGATCGCTCGAGCGTCTCCCAGTCGCGTGACGGACCCGCGTCCAGGACCTCGGTCGCGCTCACGAGGAGAGGCGCGGAAGCGCGCGCGCCGAGCCTTTCCCTCAGGGCCCGCTCGGTGAAGCGGGCCGCCTCCGCGCTTTCGCCTGGAGGAAGCCGGTCGGCCTTGTTGAGGACGAAGAGCAGACGGTCGACGCGCGCGGCGATCTCCCCGACGAGCGCCATTTCCTCGCCGGAGATCGGCGGGTCGGCGCCGAGGACGACGATCGCCGCGTCGACCTGCGGCACGAACGCACGCGTCGCTTCCGTGTTGGCGGCGAGAATCGACCCGACCCCGGGAGTGTCGACGAGACAGAGGCCCGAGGACAGCAGCGGGCTCGGCACGAACACCTCGACCGCTTCGACGCCGATCCGGTTCTCCGAGTTGTTCTCCTCCGCGACGTACGCGGCGAGGAGGCCGACCTCGATGTCGCGCCATGCTCCCTCGCGGAAGCGGACGCGGGCGCGCATCCGGTCGCCGAACCGGAGGACGGTGGGCACGGACGTGACCGGGACCACGCCGGCCGGCAGAAGAGAGCGGCCGACGAGCGCGTTCAGAAGGGTGGACTTGCCGCGCTTGAACTGTCCGACGCACGCGACGTAGAAACGGCCCTCCGCCACCCTCCGGGCGACGGCGCCGGCCTCTGACGCGACCTCGGAGGCGCCGGCCTCGACGGCGAGCCGGGCGAGATCGCCGAGATCGGCCCCCGGCGCCTGCAAGTCCGTCTTCGCAGGGCTCGTGTCGGACGGGTTGAACACCTGAACTCCTACCTCGCCTCGGTAGGAGTCATCAGCCCTCGCAAGGCGGTTCCGGCGGACTCCATCGCCTTCGTCGCCCGGAGTTTACCGCGTGCCCGGAACGCTCTCCGTCTGCTAACGTCACGGGCGAATGAGGCCGGCCTTCTTCGCGCTCGTCTTCGTCGGCGGAGGGATCGGGTCCGTCTGCCGATACGCGATGGCGACCGCCCTGCAGAAGAGCGCGCCGGGGCCGTTCCCGGTCGGCACGTTCTGGGTGAATCTCGCCGGCTGCTTCGCGATCGGCCTCGTCGGGGCGCTCGGCCTCGAACGCGCGGCGCTCTCGCCCGAGGCGCGCACGTTCCTCATGGTCGGGATCCTCGGGGGGTTCACGACGTTCTCGTCGTTCGCATGGGAGACGCTCGGGCTCCTGAGCGTGAAGGACGTCCTGCGCGCGGCGCTCTACGTCGGAGGCTCGATTTTCCTCGGGCTCCTCGGCACGCTCCTCGGCCGATCGATCGGGAGGCTCGGCGCATGAAAGACGTCACGCTGGCGAAGCTCCTCCGCATCCACATCGGCGAGATGGACCGGGCGCGCCACCGGCCGCTCTTCGAGGTCCTCGTCGCCGAGGCGCGGGAGGCGGGGCTCTCGGGCGCCACGGTCCTGCGCGGCATCGAGTCCTACGGCGCCTCCAGCGTCGTCCACCGCGCGCGCCTCGTCGAGCTCTCGGAGGACCTCCCCATCGTCGTCGAGATCGTGGACACCGAGGAGAAGGTCCGTTCCTTCCTCGAGCGCGTGGACCCGATCCTCGAGGAGGCCGCCTGCGGCGTCCTCATCACGCTCGAGAAGGTGGACGTCCTGCGCTGGGCGCCGAAGAAGAAGGCCTGAGGGGCTGATCCCCGTGTCCGGGGACATTCCGAAAGGAAGCTCATGATCACTCACTGGGAGATGCTCCTCCGCATCACGATCGCGGCATTCCTCGGAGGCGTCATCGGCGTCGAGCGCGACATCCACAGGAGGCAGGCCGGGTTTCGGACCCACCTGATCGTCTCGATGGCCGCCGGGACGTTCATGGTCGTCTCCGCGCATTTCGTCCATTACCAGAACTACGTGGCCGGCAGCTTCGTCGCGGTCGATCCCTCGCGCATCGCGGCCTCGGTCGTCGCCGGCGTCGGATTCCTCGGAGGGGGCTCGATCCTGCGCACGGGGGCGACGGTCCAGGGCCTGACGACGGCGGCGGGACTGTGGCTCGTGGCCGCCATCGGCCTGTGCGCGGGAGCCGGGATGTACCCGGAGAGCTTCTTCGTCACCGTGCTCGGGCTCCTCGCTCTCACGATCTTCCGTGTTCTCGAGGACAAGAAGGTCATGCGTCGCAACGTCGTGCTCGGCTTCGACGGGACGGCCGACCCCCTGAAGACCGCAAGGCCCAGCCTGGAGCTCCTCGGCGCCCGCATCCTGGCACTCGACTACAAGAAGGACCTCGGCGCCGGCAGTGCCTCTCTTTCGTTCGACCTTCTCGTCCCGGACTCGCTCGATCTTTCGCGACTCGTCGGCGCCCTCGAGCAGCTCGACGGAGTGCGTGAGATTCAGGTGCGCGTCCCCTAGGACGGTTTCATCCCGGAGCGGGCCTTAGCCGAGCTGCTGGAACTCCGGCGGCGGCTCGGGCTCCGGCTCCGTGGCGCGCAGGGCGGTCCAGGCCGCCACGAGTCTCTCCGTCGTCCAGCCGAGAAAGACGCCGTCTCCGCGCCAGAACGTCTCGTCGGGCGACGGCTCTACGCGGACGATCGACCCGGGCCCCTGCTCCGTCTCGACGGAAAGCGCCCACGCGGAGAACGTGTGCGCGGCGCCGCGGGCGCGGACGGACATTCGCTCGACTCGGGTCTTCACGACCGTGAGGCCCGCGACCGGCGAGAGAGGCGGAGGTCCGGCGGTCTCGCTCACGGGTTCAGCGTGGGGCCCCTTCGGCCTCGCCGACGAACGGCACGAACCGCACGGGCAGGACG
>DATKLW010000197.1:0-11491 GCA_035542215.1 Thermoanaerobaculia bacterium
CGCTCTGGCCGACCGCTCCGGTGTTCGGCAGCACGGTCAGCTACTACTCTTTTTCCGACGTCAAGACGTTCAGCCCGCTCTCGGGGGGATACCACTACGCGCCCGTGGATTCCGGCACTGTGAACTACTACCCGAGCTCGATCCCGGCCGGCACGTACTTCGCGTTCTTGTACCTGCGCGAGTTCCAGAGCGGCACGCTTTGGTACTACGAAGACTTCATGATCATGAACAACAAGGTCACGTGCAACGGCGTGTCCTGTTCCACGGTCGCGTCGTGCGTCGAGGACGCCTACACGATGTGCCTCGTTGGCGGGCGGTACCAGGTCACGAGCCACTGGAGGAATCAGTACGCGGGCGGGGCGACGGCCAATCTGAACAAGGCGAAGCTCACGGACGCGACGGGAGCATTCTGGATCTCTGATTCGAATACCTTCGAGTACCTGATCCGATTCAACACGTCGACGAACAACGGCCGCGCGTGGATCGCCATCCCGACGTTCACGGACGTCGAGTTCTGGATCGACGTCACCGACACGGTCGGAGGGCAATTCAAGGAGTATCACAGCGCGCCGGGGAACCAGACGCTGATCTACGATCCGTACTTCTTCGTTTTCCCCTGATCGCACGCCGCTGAAGGCCCGAAAAACGAGGGGCCCGGTTTCCCGGGCCCTTCGTTCCTTCGCCGCGTCCGCGGCGGAAGTTACTTCTCGAGATCGACGACGACGTCCACCGGCTGGCCTCCGGCGTGCGCCGTGACCTCCACGGTCCGGCTCTTGTAGCCGGGGCGCGTGACCGTGATCGTGTGCGTGCCGGGGTCGGCGACGACGCCGCGCGTGTTCGCGGCGAGGTCGTCGGCGGCGCCGAGGTACCGGTCGTCCATGTAGACGGCCGCGTCGTCCGGCGTCACGCGGAAGTTGATCCGCGCGCGGCTCGACGGGCGCGGCGGAGGCGCGACGCGTACGTCCGTCCGGTCCCCGTCGGCGGGCTCGCGCAAGCCCGGCGCCGAGTCCCGGTCGCTCCAGCCATCGTCGCCGCGGGGCGCGGCTCCGGCGGCGGCGCCGCCATCCTTCGTGAAGACCCGCCCGAGCGGCGTGCCCTTGCCCTCGGGCGGGAACGCGTCGAGCGCGCTCTTGCCCGGCTCGAGCCTGAGCTCCTGCGCGATGCGCACCTGCTGGCCGCGCGTGACGTCGAGGTCGGTCGCGTACGTCTGGTAGTTCGGGAGCTTGAACTCGAGGTGATACGTGCCCGGCCCGAGGTAGAGGTAGTCCGGGATGCCGTCGAAGTCGTCGGCCGTCCCGATGTACTTGTCGTCGAGATAGACCTGCGCCTCCTCAGGCGTCACGTCGGTCTTCACGATCGCGTAGCGGCTGGCGCGTGCGTCGCCGTAGTCCGCGGCGCCCGGCGAGACGTAGATGCTCGTGCCGCCCCACGGCCCGCCCCACCACCAGGAAGACCAGTACGGCGCCCAGCCCCAGCCCCAACCCCAGCCCCAGCTGTTCCAGCCCCAGTAGAACGGGCTGTACCAGCCACCCGGGTAGCCCCAGTAGTGGTAGTGGCCGCCGTAATAGTGGCCGCCGTAGTAGTGACTGCCGCCGTGCTGCGCGGCCGGGTGGCCCGCGGCCGTGCGCGTGCCGGACGCCGAGTAGTGCGTGCCCGAAGAGTGCGTGACCCAGCCGCTGCTTCGGACCGAGCTGCCGCTTCGAGCCGAACCCCGGTAAGCGGATCCGCCGCTGTAATGACCGCCTCCACTGTAGTGAGCGCCGCCGCTGTAGTGACCGCCGCCGCCGGCGTGGCCGCCTCCGCCTCCGCCTCCGTGGCTACCGCCGCCACCGCCGCCCGAGTGACCGGCCAGCGCGGCCGGCGCGAGGACGAGCGAGCTCCCGGCGATCACGAGGACGCCGAGGAGGCTGACCCTGCGGAACGCGCGAGGAAGGATGTTCTGACACATTTTCGTGACTCCCGGGGACCCTCTGGTGCGTGCCCCACTGCCGGAAGAAGCAAGCCCCCTGCCGGGCCTGCGTCCCCCGTTTCGGACGGCGGAAAGGCGCGGGTGATCCACCCACATCATAGGTCCGGCGCGGCTTCAGGGCAGGCGTCCCGAGAATAGGACCGCCACGCGCTCCATGAAGCTCAGGGGGACGCGCGGAGCCACCGGCAGCAGGGCGGCCAGGACGGCCGCCGGACGCGCAAGGAGCGGGCCGGGGAAGACGGCGAAGGCCTCCACGGCGAGGGCGCCGGGCGGCAGCGTGAGACGCCGGTACGCGGCCAGGCCGTCCACGAAGCCTTCATAGTCGCGGTCGGCTGCCTGGGAGGCGAAGGCCCGCACGGCTTTTCTTTTCCGCTCGAGAACCGGCGTCAGGTCGAAGAGGAAGTTCGGGCGGAAAGGTTGCGAGATCTCGAAAAAGGCGACCGTCGCCCGCGCGAGCGCCGCGGCGCCCGCATCGGCCGCGGGACGCCGCGCGAGGGCGAGGAGCGCGCACGCGACCGCGCGGTGGTCGGGATGGGTCTCGACCGGCGATGGCGCGAAGACGAGGTCCGGCGACGTCTTCGCAAGCCAGGACGCGACGAGGTCCTCGAGACTGGCGCGCGCGCCGCCGAGGCCGCGGTCCCGCATTCCACCTTCGTGCACCGCGCCTCCGCCGAGGAGGGCGAGCGCCGCGCGCGACTCCCCCGCCCGCCGCGCCGCGATCCCGCGGCGGCTCTCTTCGTCCGCAGCGCCGGCGGCGCCGTCCGTCACGAGGAGGACGTCGACCGCCGCGCCGCGCGCGGCGAGATCCGCGAGCGCGCCCCCGCAGCCGAAGACCTCGTCGTCGGGGTGCGGGGCGAGCACGAGGACCCTTTTCGCCTCGAAGCGCGACGCCGCATAGGGCACGAGCGCCGACTCGTCCGGGAGATCGTCGGGGGTCACGCCGGGAGCTTAAACTCCCTGCGTGGACGCCGCACGATCCAGCCCGCGGGTGTCCGTCATCCTGCGGACGAAGGACCGGCCGGAGCTCCTCGCCGAAGCGCTCGCGAGCCTGAGGGCGCAGGTCTTCGGCGACTTCGAGACGATCCTCGTGAACGACGGCGCTCCCTTGCCCGAGGCCCTCCTCGCGCCCGCCCCCGGCCGTGGCCTGACGGCCGTCGTGCCGCCCGAGCCGGGCGGCCGGACCCGGGCGCTGAACGCGGGCCTCGCGGCGGCCCGCGGGGAGTGGGTCGCCTACCTCGACGACGACGACGTCTACCTGCCGGGCCACCTCGCCGCCCTCGACAAGGCGCGGGCGGGCGGGGCGCGGGCGGCCCACACGTCCGTCCGCCAGGTGCGACAGGAGCGCGGCGCGGACGGCGTCTGGCGCGACGGCGCGACGATCACGACGTACGACCGCCCCCTCGACCCCGGCCGCCTGCTTCTGAAGAACGACGTCCCGCTCATCGCGGTCGGCCACGAGCGCGCCCTCGCGGAAGAGGCGGGCGGGTTCGACGCGGCGTTCGACCTCTTCGAGGACTGGGACTTCCTGATCCGCCTCTCGCGCCTTACGCCGGTCGTCCACGTCCCCGAGGTGACGGCCGTCTACCGCGTCCGGGCGGGCTCCAGCGTCACCGAGACGACGCCCTGGGGCTCTCCCGCCTCGCGGGCGGCGCGCGAGCGCGTCTATGCCCGGAACGCGCCCGGGATCCCGCCTGCAACGCTCGTCTCGTTCGTGGACGCCGCGCTCGACGACCTCGAAGGCGCGCTGGGCCGCGAGAAGTTCCTCGTCGCCGAGTACGCGCGCGCCGGGAGCGCGGCCCGCAGCCTGCGCTCCGAGCGAGACGAGCTCGAGAGCCGCGCGGCGCGTCTCGAGGCCGAGCTCGCGGCGGCCCGCGAGGACGCGAGCCGGTTCCGGGAGGAGTCCGCGACGCGCGAGCAGTCGCTGGCCGTGCACAACGAGCGGCTGAAGGCCGACGTCGCGAGGCTCGAGGCCACCGTCGACCAGATGACCCGGTCGCTCGCGTGGCGGCTCTTCACGCCGTGGTGGAAGCTGCGGGAGCGCCTCCGGAAATGACGGTCCGCTGCGACCTCGTGATCCCCGTCTACAACGCCCTGCGCTCGACGCGGGCGTGCCTCGCGAGCGTCCGGCGCTTCGCTCCGGCGTGGGCTCGCGTCGTCGTCGTCAACGACGCGAGCGGGCCGGAGACGACCGCGTTTCTGCGCGCGCAGGAGGGCATCGTCCTCCTCGAGAACGAGGAAAACCTCGGCTTCGTGAAGACCGCGAACCGCGGACTCCTCTTCTCGGACGCGCCCTGGGTCTGCCTCCTCAACAGCGACACCCTCCTGACCGAGGGCGCGCTCGAGCGGATGGTGGCCGGCTGCGAGAAGGATCCGGCGATCGCGCTCGCGACGCCTCTCTCGAACGGCGCCGTGAACCTGTCCGTGAAGCTGCCCGAGGGCGAGGACGTCTTCTCGTTCGGGCGGCGCGTGGGCCGGACGAGCCCGGCGCGGTATCCGGACGCCGTCACCGTCGTCGGCTTCTGCCTTCTCGTCAAGCGCGACCTGATCGCCTCGGTCGGCGTCTTCGACGAGGTCTTCGGGCGGGGTTACTGCGAGGAGACGGACCTGCACTACCGCGCGCGCGCCGCCGGCCGGCGCTGCGTCGTCGCGGACGACGTCTGGATCCACCACCGGCACGGCGGAAGCTTCACGGACGGAAACGAGCGCACGGCGCGGAACATGGAGATCCTCATGGGCCGCTGGCGCGCCGTGCACGAGAAGGAGATCCGCGCGTTCGACGCGCGGAACGACCTCGGCGCCGTGCGCGACGTCGCGACGCAGGAGTGGATCGTCCCGGACGACGCGCCCGCTCTGCCGCACGACCTCCTCGTCCCCGTTCCGCCGGGCCCGCTCGCGCCCGAGACCGTGGCGAGCCTCGAGCTCGCGAACGAGCTCGTCCTCGCGGGGTTCCGCGCCGGCGCGGTGGCCCTCGACGGCGCCGCGCCCGAGGCGGAGATGGAGCTGTGGTTCCGGCCGATCCGGAGGACGTCGAAAGCGTTCGCGGCCGCGCCGCCCGCCGCGCGCGCGTGGATGACGGGATCGCCGCCCGGAGATCCCTCCCTGAAAGGCGAGCCGGACGGACGGGGCGCGCCGGCGCCCCTCGAAGCGCTCAGGCGGCGGTTGCGGTCCCTCCTGTCCTCCTAGGGATCCCTGCCTTCCTTTCCGATCGTCGCCTCCCCGAGGATTTCTCCCGCCGAAGGGTCGACGGCGCGCACGTACAGGGTGACGCCCAGCTCCTCGGCGAACCCGGCCGGCGGCCTCCACGAGGACGCCCCATCGGGAAGCGGCGCCCACGCGAACGGGCTGAACCAGGGAAGGGGCGAGATCGCGATCCCGGCGGCGCCGCGCGCGGCCCATTCCAGCGCGCGGGCGCCGAGCGGCGCGGGCGCCGCCTGTGTCCACGGCGGGACCGCCGAGAGCGCGGCGAGCCCGCGGCTCCCCCGCTCGCCGAAGTGGCGCGCGAAGTAGCGGCGCTCCGATTCCGCGAACCACGCCGCCGACCGCGACTCCCGGCTCGTGCTGCGCCCGAACCGGTGGACGACGCGCGAGGCGGCAACCGTCAGGAGCGCGCCTCCCGCGAGCCTCAGGCGGCGCTGCCAGTCGTTCTCCTCGTAGTACAGCGGATACCCCTCGTCGAACGGCCCGACGGTCCCGAGCGTCCCGCGCGCCGTCGCGACGAGCGCTCCCGAGAGGGCCGGAGCGCTCCGCGTCTCGCCGCGCGCGATCGCGTCGGCCGCCGCGAGGACGCGCCTCAGCCGCCGGCGGAAAGGCCGGCCGGACGCCGCCGGGTCCATGGAAATCCTCCGGCGCACGAGGTCGAACGGGTGCGGCTCCTCGGCCGGCGGCCCCTGGATCGTCATCCCGTCGTCGAGGAAGAACGCGGGACCCGCCGCCACGGGCCCGGGGGCGCCGCGCACCGCGGCGGCGAGGGCGGCGACCGAGCCCGGGCGGAAGACGAGGTCCGGGTTCGCGAGGAAGAGCAGGTCGCCGCGCGCCGCCGAGATCCCGGCGTTGAGCCCGCCCGCGAACCCGAGGTTGCGGCCCGGGTCGAGCACGACGTCCGCGACGCCGCGGAAGGCTCCGGCTTCGCCGGAATTCTCCACGACGACGACTTCCGCCGCTTCCCCGGCCGCGGCCGCGTCGCCCCGGAAGCTCGCGATCGCTTCGCGGGCGAGCGCAGCGGACCGGTAGCTCACGACGACGAGCGAGATCACGGGCTCCCTCGCATGCGGCTGCTAGACTGAACCCGTTCGTGAGCGACTGGATTCGTCTCGCCGAGAACGCCGACCGGCCCGGCCTGTTCGCGCTCTTCGCCGCCGCGTTCGGCGCTCCGGCCGACCCCGACACGTGGGCGTGGAAATACGACCGGAACCCGAACTCCGCGCCGTCGGTCGTCGCGATCGAGGACGGCCGGGTCGTCGCGTTCTACGGCGGATTCGGCACGCGTTTCCGCGGCGCCGAAGGCGCGCCGCCCGGCGTCGCGGCGACCGACGTCATGACGGATCCGGGCGCGCGAAAGCTCGGGCGACGCGGACTCTTCCGGAGCGTCGTCGAGGAATGGAACCGCCGCTGCGGCGAGGCCGGCATCCCGTTCGGCTTCGGCTTTCCGAACGAGCGGCATCTCCTCGTCGGCGTCAGGACCTCGGGATACAACGCGATCGAGCCCGTGACGGACTGGGTGAAGCCACTCGCCGCGCCGTCGCGCCTCTCGCGGCTCCGGCGGCGCTTCCTCAGGATCACGGCCGGCGAGCCGTTCGGCGCGCCCCACGACGCGCTCGCGGAAGTCCTCCACGCGCGGGAGGGCTGGAGGACCGACCGGTCGCGGGAGGTCCTCGCGTGGCGCTTCGGCGAGCGGCCCGGCGTCGCGTACCGCACGTGGCAGGTTCTCGACCGGCGCGGACGCTCCCGCGCCTACGCGGTCGCCCGCATAGTCGGAGACCGGGCGATCCTCGCCGACCTTCAGGCCGACGACGAGCGGTCGGGCGTCCTCGTCGACCTCCTCGACGCGGTCTCTCACGACCTCCGCGGGACAGGCGCCCGGTCGCTCGCGCTCCGCGCGTCCTCGAGGTCCGTCCTCGCGGCGCGCGCCGGCGGGGAGTTGGGCTTTTTGCCGCAGCGGTCCGACGCGACGCTCGCGATGCGGACGTTCCGGGACGGCGTCGACCTCGAGCGCGCGAGCTCGGGATTCGACTACCGCTTCGGCGATCACGAGATCTTCTAGCCTTCCGCGAAGATGCGCTCGAGGCGGTCGAGAACGCGGTCGAGCGTGAACGTCCGCGCCAATTCGAGGCCCTTGGCCCTGCGCGTCGCCCAGAGCCACGGCTCGTCGAGGAGGCGCGCCGTCTCGCGCGCCATTCCCGATGCGTCGCCGGCCGGCACCCGGGACGCCACGTCCTCGGCCAGAGAGGCGAACGACGGGATGTCCGTGAGGACGACGGGGACGCCGGCCGCCATCGCCTCGAGCGGCGGGAGCGGGAAGCCCTCCGCGTCGAACGACGGGTGCAGCAGGACGTCGCACGCGTGGTACCAGAGCGGCATGACGTCCGCGGGGAGCCCCTGCCCGTAGGCGTCCGCGAGGACGAGCGCGCGCTCGGCGAGAGAGGGCGGGAGCGCGCTCGCGCGGTAGAGGCGCACGTCCCGCCCGGCGTCGCGCAGCTTCGCGACCGCGCGCAGGGCGACCGCGATTCCCTTGAGCGGGGCCTCGAACGGCCCGACGATCCCGACGACCGGCGGATGCCGGGGCGCGTCGCGCGAGGGGTCGGAAGGCGCGTAGGCGGCGGCCGGAATCGCCTGCGGGAGCACGTGGTACGGGCCCGGATAGCGCGGGGCGAGGATGGACTCGAGATGCGCGGACACGACGAGCTTCGGGATCCGCTGCCGGTAGGCCTCGTCGATCTCGTCCAGGCGGTGGAGCGTGTGCGGGTGCGGGGCCTCGTAGCCCTGGCAGAAGTGGAAGACCTTCCGGGCTCGCCGCGCCCGCACGGCCGGCACGACCGTCGGGAACCAGGTCGCGACGTGGACGTCCGCCTCCGGCAGCGTCGAGGCGTCGAACGCGGCGACCGCGACGACGGGGACGCCGACGGCGAGCCAGGCGTGGCGCGCGTCGCGCGTCACGATCGACACGTCGTGGCCGCGCGCGCGCAGCCCTTCCGCGTGCTCGACGACGACCTTGACGCCGCCCGACAGCTCGAGCGACTCGACGACGTAGACGATCTTCACGCGCGGCCGCCCCGCGGGGAGAGCGCGCTCCACGTCGCCGGAAGCCTCAGGAGGCCGCTCCGCCACGTCTCCGACTCCACGCGGAACGTCCGGTCGCTCCGGGCGTCGAAAAGCGCGAGGCCGTGCTCGTCTCCCACGTACGCGTAGACGACGAACTCGCCTTTCCCGAGCGGCAGGGCGTCGACGGCGATCCGGACGCGGTACGCGGCCCGGCCCGCGAACGGGCCGGCCCCGTCGAGGCGGGAGTCGGCCGAGAAGCAGACGACGTTGTCGCGCGTCGAGACCGCGAGGTGGACCTGGAGCGGCCGCGACGGCTCGTCCGCCGCGAACTCGAGCTCCACCGCCCAGGGCTCGCCGGGCCGGAACTCCTCCCGCGGCGTCCCGTCGGCGCCCGTCACGACGACGTCGCGCAGCTTCCCGTGCGTCCCGGCGGGGACGGCCGCCTCGGCGCCGTGCGGCGCGGCCGCGCGGTCCTTGCCGGCGAGGAACCGCTCGTACTCGAGGACGACGGACTGCGAGCTCCCGTCGGCCTCGACGCGGCCCGCGTTCAGCCACAGCGCGCGGTCGCAGAGAGTCGAGACGTAGTACATCGCGTGGCTGCAGAAGAAGATCGTCTTCCCGGACGCCTTGAGCTCGAAGATCCGGTCGACGCACTTCTTCTGGAAGCGGCCGTCGCCGACCGCGAGCGCCTCGTCGAGGAGGATGACGTCCGGGAGGACCGCGGTCGCGACCGCGAACGCGAGGCGCATCTGCATGCCCGAGGAGTACGTCTTCACGGGCCGGTCGAAAAAGTCGCCGAGCTCGGCGAACTCCTCGATCGCGGGGAGCGCGTCCGCCACCTCCTCCCGCGAGAGCCCCGCGAGCGCGGCCTGCAGGATCACGTTCCTCCGGCCCGTGTCGTCCGGGTGAAAGGACGAGCCCAGCTCGAGGATCGACGCGATCCGCCCCGGGAGATGCACCGAGCCCGACGTCGCCGCGGTCGTGCCCGCGAGGATCTTGAACAGCGTGCTCTTGCCCGAGCCGTTCTCGCCGATCACGCCGAGGACGGCGCCTTTCTCGATCGAGCCGGACACGTTCCGGAGCGCGTGCACCTCGGCGTGACGCGAGCGGCCGAGGAGGGCCTCGAGGAGGCGGTCGCGCGGCGCGGCGTAGAGGCGGTAGACCTTCGAGATGTTCGTGAAGGAATACGCCGTGGTGGTCTCGGGCATCGGTCGCCGCGATGTTAGCCGCACCCGGCCCGCGGCGGCCCCGAAAACGTCAGGCCCGGACGCGCGGTCCGGGCCTGAGGGGATCGCGGGGTGTTCCGGAACGTCAGGGGACGGGCGTCGCCTTCACGAACGTCGCGTCGCCCGACGTGTTGTCGATGATCGTCGCGTAGGCGCCGAACGTCGCGCCCGCGTCCACGTTGTCGATCACGATCGAGAGCCGGCTCAGGTCGCCGGGGAGGCCCCCGAAGAGCGTCCCGGCGCTCAACTGCGTGAAGCCGTTCGTGTCGACGAGGACCGGGATGTCGCGGAGGTCGGTTCCCTGCGCGGAGAGCACGTGGATGCTGGCCCACTTGCCGGTCGCGCCGGCGAGGGAGAAGAGGGACACGTTCGTCCGGTAAGCCGCCGTCGAGGCGAGCCCCGTCAGCGCGAGACGCTTGTACGCGCCGGTCGAGCTCGCCCCGTCCACCGGCGTGTAGCCCGGGATCTGGAGCCCGACGTGGCCGGCCGGCGTCGCGTTGTACGTCTCGCCGAGGACGACGAGCGGGTCCGAGTTCGCGTCGCCCGGGCTCACGTCGAGGAACGTGTTCTGGTAGCTCGTCGCGTCAGAAACGGGGATCTTGCCGAAGTAGGTGAGCCAGACGCTGACGAAGTCGTCCCAGGACTGGGTCTGTCCGGGAGCGAAGTTGACGTCGCCCGTCGTGCTGTTCAGGCTCGAGCAGCCGCTCGCGTCGCACGCCTGGTACGAGAAGACGAGGTGGACCTTCCGGGACGCGCTCGACGTGTTCGCGACCGTGACCCGGCTCCGCCAGAGCTCGCCGTTCGCGCCGGTCAGCCGGACGATGCCGGGAATCCGGTACGTGTTCGAGGGAGAGGCGATCGGCGTCACGACGATCGGGTCGGTCGTCCCGAGGTCGATCACGGTCGCGTACGGGTAGACGCCGGTGCCCTGCGTCACCTTGACGATGACGGAGTAGAGGTTGCTCGACGCGGAGTAGCCCGCCGCGGGCACGAAACGCCCGTCCAGCAGCGCCTTGTTGATCTGGTAGGACTGGTAGGGGTCGATCTGAACGGTCAGCGTGCCGAGGTCCGCGGCCGAGAGGCCGTCGAAGAAGTCGAGCTCGACGGTGGCCCAGTCGTTGTGGAGGTTCACGAGGCCGATGTTCGTGTACGCGGAGTCGTTCTGCCTGAGGCCGATCAGGGCCGACGCCGCCGCGACCGCCTGCGTCGAGACCCCGCCCGCCACGGACGACTGCGGCACCGACAGGCCGAACGTGCCCTTCGTGGGATCGCCGGCATTGAACGTGCGCGCGGTGATGACGGGCGGCAGCGGCGCGACGTCTCCGCGCACCATGAGCGCGCCGTAGGCCCCGATCGGCTGGTTGAACGGCTGGTTCGCGAGGAGGTTGGCGGACTGCATGACGCTGAGCGGCGGGACGCTGATCGGCGTCCAGGTCAGCTGCGAATAGTCGGTGACCGGCGCGCGCGCGTCGAGGAACGCGACCGAGTACTTCGCCGTGAGGGACGTCGACGGGTTCATGATCGTGACGTCGGACACCCACGTCGTCCCGGCGGTCTGCCCGAGGACGTACGCCATGCCGGGCACGACCCACTTCGGGGGCTCGGGGGGCGCCGGGACGGTCAGCACGAGCGTCGCGGTCACCGGGAATCCGTTCTTCGTCACGGTCAGCTTCGTGGTCCACGTTCCCGGGATGTAGGCGTGCGTCGCGGTGGCCAGGCCGCTCACGGTCGCGCCGTCTCCGAAGTCCCAGGCGTACGAGCCCGGGTCGACGAGGTTCGTGGGGTCGATCGCCGTGAAGACGATGTTCTTGTAGGCCGTGACCTGCGTGTACGTGATGGGGGAGGCGTCGTCATAGACCGCCGAGAACTGGCCCGTCGGCCCCGTGACCGTGAGCGGGTACGACGTGCCCGCGCCCCACGAGCCGTCCGAGCACGTAGGCCGGAGCGTGACCGTGAAGCTGCCGCCGTGGAGATACGCGTGCTGCGTGTACGTCACGGAGCCGTCCGTCGGCGCGCCGGTCTTGTGCGCGGTGCCGTC
>DATKLW010000198.1:0-23702 GCA_035542215.1 Thermoanaerobaculia bacterium
CCGCGAGCGTCTTCGCCGTGCCCGACGGCGCGTCCCGCTTGGCCGAGTGGTGGCGCTCGACGATCCCCGGGTGGAACTCCCGGAACGGCGCGAGCGCCGCGGCGAGGGCCGCCGCCGCCCGCCGCATCGCGGCGACGCCGATGGAGAAGTTCGCCGAGTGGAGGAAGGGGACCGAAAGAGCGGAAGCCAGCCGCACCGCTTCGCTGATATCCCATCCGGTTGTCCCGGAAAGCACGGGGATCTTCTTAGAAAGTAAGAGGGGGACGAGGCGCGGCGCGCCGTCCGGGGCGGTGAATTCGAACGCGACGTCGAAGAGGCGCGACGACGCCTCCCCGGCCCTGTTACCTTCTAGGAAATCCCCCTCTTCTCTTCGTCCGAATTTCCCGGCGACCGTGTGGCCGCGCTGCACGAGCACCGCCTCGATCGCCTTCCCCATTCTTCCGTATCCGACGAGCAGCGCTCTCATTCGAAGAACTCCCGGTGCAGGCGTCGCAGGGCTTCCGGCGCGTCGCCCGCGGCGACGACGAACGTCATGTTCGTGTCCGAGGCGCCCTGCGAGATCAGAACGACGTTCACGTCCCCCATCGCCTCGAACACGCGGTGCGCGATGCCGGCCGTCGTGCGGAGCGCCTTGCCCGCGACGGACACCACGGCGAGGCCCGGCAGGACGGACACCTCGGCGAACGCCGAGAGGTCCTTCACGACCGCGTCGAGCGGCGCCCGCTCGTCGACCGTGATCGAGATCGAGACCTCGCTCGTCGCGATGACGTCGACGGGGACGGCGTGCTTCTCGAAGACCGAGAAGACGCGCGCCGCGTAGCCGTGGGCGAGGAGCATCCTGGGATTCCCCACGAAGACGGCAGTCACGCCCGTTCGCATCGCGAGCGCGCGCACGCCCGCGCCGGGAGCCTCCGCCCGCACGACCGTGCCGGGGGCGTCCGGCCGGAAGGAGTTCCGCACGGCGACGGGGATCCCGCGCGCGACGGCCGGCCGGATCGTCGCGGGGTGCAGCACCTTCGCGCCGAAGAACGCGAGCTCGGCGGCCTCGGCCGCGCTGACCTCGGGCACGAGGCGGGCGGCCGGGACGACGCGCGGGTCGGCCGTCAGGATGCCGTCGACGTCCGTCCAGATCTCGATCGCGCCGACGCTCCGGCCCGCGTCCGTCAGCGCGGCCCCGAGGAGCGCGGCCGAGTAGTCCGAGCCGCCGCGCCCGAGCGTCGTCGTGACGCCGTCTCGCGTCGCGCCGACGAAGCCGCCCGTCACGACGACACGGCCCCGGTCCAGCTCCGGAAGCACCATTGCCGCCACGCGCGCCGCCGTCGCCTCCTCGTCGGGCAGCGCGGCCCCGTGGGTCGCGTCCGTCACGAGGATCTCGCGCGGGTCGACCCATGCCGTCGAGGCGCCTGCGGCGCGGAGCGCCCCCGCAACGAGGCGGGAGGAGATCAGCTCGCCGACGGCCAGGAGCGCATCCGAGGTTCGAAGAGAGAGTTCTTCGAGTAAAGAGATGCCGAGGGAGAGCTCCCGTCCGCGCCGCAGCTCCTCCTCGAGGGCCGCGGCGCTCGCGGCGTGTTCGCCGCCGGTCAGGTGAAGCCCCTCGAGCGCGTCCCGGTGGCGCCGCGCGAGATCGGCGAGTGCGGCCTCGGCGGCCGCCCGCTCTTTCCCTTTCGAAGAGCTCTTCAACGCCACCAGCAGGTCCGTGACGCCGCCCATCGCCGAGACCACGACCACGCACGGGTCTCCCCCGCGCCCCGCGACGAGGCGGGCGACGTCCCGGATCCGTTCGGCCGATCCGACCGAGGTCCCGCCGAACTTGAGGACGTCGGTCAAGCGGTCACCGCGCCGTCGTTCGGACCGCGAGCCGGCCCTGCGCGAGGAGGAGCTCGGCGTTCAGGAGCGCCGCGCCCGCCGCGCCGCGGACCGTGTTGTGGACGAGGAGCGTGAAGCGCACGTCGTAGACGGGGTCGGGGCGGAGGCGGCCGATCGTCACCGTCATCCCGTCCCCGGCATCGACGTCGCGGATCGGCTGCGGGCGGTCGCGCTCGTCCCGCACGACGATGGGCCGCGCGGGAGCCGACGGGAGCTTCAGACGCTGGGGCTCGCCGGTGAACTCCTCCAGCGCCGCCCTCACGTCGAGCACGGACGCCTTCGCCTCGAGCTTGAGGAAGACGGACTCGGTGTGCCCGTCGCGCACGGGGACGCGGTTGACGGAGACGCTGATCGGGAAGGTCGCGTCCACGACGCGTCCGCCCTCGAGACGGCCCAGGATCTTCTTCGGCTCGCGCTCGATCTTCTCCTCTTCGCCGTCGATGAACGGGATGACGTTCGCGTTGGAGTCGAGCGACGGGACGCCCGGGTAGCCGGCGCCCGAGAGCGCCTGCATCGTCGTGACCGCGACGGCCTCGATGCCGAACGCGCGGTGGAGCGGCGCGAGCGCCATCGCGAGGCCGACGACCGAGCAGTTCGGGTTCGTCACGATGCCGCCGCCCGAGGCGCGCGTCGGCTGAGAGTCGAGGAGCGCGAGGTGGTCCGCGTTCACCTCCGGGATCACGAGCGGCACGTCGGGCCGCATCCGGAACGACTTCGTGTTCGAGACGACGAGCTTGCCGCGTCCGGCCTGCAGCGGCTCGATCGTGTCGGCCACGGCGGCGTCGAGGCCCGAGAGGAGAACCGGCGAGACGAAGTCGGCGTCGACGTTCGTGACGACGAGGCCGCGCGCCTCCGCGGGGACGTCGCCCGGCAGGATCCATCGCGTCGCCTCGGCGTACGTCTTCCCCGCCGAGCGCTCGGACGCGGCCACCTCCGCGAGGGCGAACTGCGGGTGGCCCTCGAGGAGGGAGACGAGGCGTTGCCCCACGGCGCCGGTCGCGCCGAGGACGGCCACGGGGATGCGGGAGTCGGGTCGTGACATGACAGGCTCCTTCGAAACGAAAGGGCCCGCCGTTTCCGGCGGGCCCTGGTGTCTTCTGTGGTGATCGCCGATCGTCTGCGATCTACAGAACGCTCCATCGCCCGCCGGCCGGCGGCGTCGTCTTCTTTGCGGTCATCCGCTTTCGGGAGAGGACGGCGGCGTTCATGGGCGCGGAGCGTAGGCGGCGGGCGGGGCGGGTGTCAAGGCCGCGGCGGTCCGGTTTGACCCCCTCCTCACCGCCTTCGATAATCGCCGTCCGCGCCGCGCCCGCGGCCGGCTCCAAGACAGACATGACGACGTCCCTTCCCACCGAACGCCTCGAGGACCTCTACCGCACGATGCTGCTGAACCGGCTGCTCGAGGAGCGGCTCGTGAACCTCTATCGCCAGGGAAAGGTCGTCGGCGGGCTCTACCGCTCGCTCGGCCAGGAGGCGACGTCCGTCGCGACGGCCTTCGCCCTCGAGCCGGGCGACCTCCTTGCCCCGCTCATCCGGAACCTCGGCTCGGTCCTCGCGCGGGGGATCCCGGCCCGCGACGTCCTCACGCAGTACCTCGCCCGGGCGACATCGCCCTCCCGGGGCAAGGACGCGAACCTGCACTTTTCCGTGCCGGAGAAGGGCGTCTACTCCCCCATCGCAATGCTCGGGACGCTCGTCCCCGTCGTCTCGGGAATGCTTCTCGCCGAGCGGATGAAGGGAAACTCCGTCGTCGGGATGACGTACCTCGGCGACGGCGGCACGTCCGTCGGCGCGTTCCACGAGGGGATCAACTTCGCGGCGGTCCAGAAGCTCCCGCTCGTCCTCGTGATCGAGTTCAACGGCTGGGCGTACTCGACGCCGTTCGAGAAGCAGAGCGCCGTGAGGACGCTCGCGGACAAGGCGATCGGCTACGGCATCCGCGGCGAGGTCGTGGACGGCAACGACGCGCTCGCGGTCTACGAGGTCGCGCGCGCCGCCGTCGACCGCGCCCGCGCCGGCGGCGGGCCGACGCTCCTCGAGTGCAAGACGTACCGCATGAAGGGCCACGCCGAGCACGACGCGCAGGCGTACGTCGACCCGAAGGAGCTCGAGGAGTGGCGGCGGCAGGACCCGCTCGCCCGCCTCGCAAAGGTGCTCACGGAGTCGGGCGTCCTGACGCCGGCCGGCCTTCGCGCCGCGCACGAGGAGATCGAGCGGCGGCTCGACGCGGACGTCGCGTTCGCCGAAGCTTCGCCGTTTCCGGATCCCTCGCTCGCGTTCCGCGGCGTGTACGCGGACGACGGGATCGCCGAGCGCGCCCGCAGGGGCATCTTCACGGGAGGCCTGTGATGGCCGACCCGCGCGTCGCAAGAGGCGGCGTCACGTTCACGCTCACGGGCGGCGAGGGACCCGGCGTCGAGACGACGTACCTCGACGCCGTCCGGCAGGCGCTCTTCGAGGAGATGGAGCGCGACGAGCGCGTCTTCGTCCTCGGCGAGGACGTCGGCGCCTACGGGGGCGCCTTCAAGGCGACCGAGGGTCTCCTCGAGCGCTTCGGGCCCGCGCGCGTCCTCGACACGCCGCTCGCCGAGGAAGCGATCGTCGGCGCCGCGATCGGCGCGGCCATGCGCGGCCTCAGGCCCGTCGCCGAGATGCAGTTCATCGACTTCATCTCGCGCGCGTTCGACCTCCTGACGAACTTCGCCGCGAAGAACCGGTACCGGACGGGCATCGGCGTTCCGATGGTCGTGCGCGGCCCCTCCGGTGCGGGCGTCCACGGCGGCCCGTACCACTCGCAGTCGCCCGAGATGTACTTCGTGAAGACGCCGGGGCTGAAGGTCGTCGCGCCGGCGACGGCGGCCGACGCAAGGTCGCTCCTCAAGGCGTCGATTCGCGACGACGATCCCGTCATCTTCCTCGAGCACAAGTTCCTCTACCGGCGCGTCCGGGACCGCCTGATCCCCGGCGAGGACGCGGGCACGCTCGGGCAGGCCGCCGTCCGCCGGACGGGGACCGGCCTCACGATCGTCACGTACGGCGCGATGCTCTGGACCGCGCTCGAGGCCGCCCCGGCCCTCGAGGTGGACGGCATCTCGCCCGAGATCCTCGACCTGCGCACCCTGATGCCGTGGGACGAAGACACGGTCCTGACGTCCGTCAAGAAGACCGGCAAGTGCCTGATCCTTCATGAAGACACGCGCACGGCGGGTCTTGGGGCCGAGATCGCCGCGACCGTGAGCGAGAAGGCGTTCGAGTGGCTGGACGGCCCGATCCTGCGCGTCACGGCGCCGGACACCCCTGTGCCGTACTCTCCTCCCCTGGAGGAGGCGTTCCTCCCCAACGCCAAGACGCTGCTGGCCGCCGCGCGGCAGCTGGCCCGCTACTGACTCGAGGAGACGAACATGCCGACGAACGTGATCATGCCGCAGATGGGCGAGTCGATCGCCGAGGGAACGCTCACGAAGTGGCTCAAGAAGCCCGGCGACCCCGTCAAGCGCGACGAGCCGCTCTTCGAGATCTCGACCGACAAGGTCGACGCCGAGATCCCGGCTCCCGCGTCCGGCACTCTCCTCGAGGTCCTCGTGCCCGAGGGCCAGACGGTCCCGATCAACACCGTCGTCGCGCGACTCGCGGAGGCCGGCGAGGCCGCGGCGCCCGCGCCGGCGCCCGCTGCACCGCCGGCTGCGCCGGCGGCGGAAGAAAGACCGAGAGAAGATTCTTCGAAGGTGGAGAGAACGGCCAGCCCCGCGGCGCCGCCAGCGCCGGCCGCGACGCCCGTTCCCGCGCCTTCTCAGAAATCTCCCTCCCCGTCCCCCTCTTATCCCCCGGCTCCGGTCACTCCCCCCCAACCCGGCGAGTCGAGGGAGGAGCTTCTCAGGCGGCGCTCGTCGCCCGTCGTCCGGGCGATTGCCGAGGAAAAGGGCGTCGACATCTCGCAGATCCCCGGCACCGGCATCTCCGGCCGCGTGACGAAGCAGGACATCGAGGCGTTCCTGGCGGGCGCGCCGCCTGCAGCGGCGCCCTGGAGAGAGGATTCTTCGAAGGGTGTGCAGCCGGCAGCCGCCGCGGCACCGACCCCGCCGGCGGCGACGGCGGCTCCCGCGCCTTCTCAGAAATCCGAATCTCCGGCTCCTTCCCCGGCTCCTCTCGCCGCCCGCCCGGTCGAGGCGCCGCTCGCGGCGCGCCCCGCCTCGACGCTCGCTTTCCCCGGCGGCAGCGTGAAGATCGAGCCCATGTCCGCGATGCGCAAGAAGATCGCGCAGCGGATGGTGGAATCCAAGCAGACGTCCGCCCACGTCACGACGGTCTTCGAGGTCGACTACTCGAACGTCGCGAAGATCCGGAACCGCGCGAAGGCACGGTTCGAGGAGCAGTACGGCACGAAGCTGACCTACCTGCCGTTCGTCCTCAGGGCGGCGATCACGGCGCTCAAGGCGCGCCCGCTCGTGAACGCGTCGATCGTCGGCGACGACGTCGTCTTCCACAAGGACGTGAACCTCGGAATCGCGGTCGCGCTGGACTGGGGTCTCATCGTCCCGGTCATCCGGCGAGCCGACGACCTCTCGCTCGTGGGACTCGCCCGCGCTGCGAACGACCTCGCGTCGCGCGCGCGTTCCAAGAAGCTCCTGCCCGACGAGGTCGCCGGGGGGACGTTCACGGTCACGAACCACGGCTCGTTCGGGTCGCTCTTCGCGACGCCCGTCATCAACCAGCCGCAGGTCGGGATCATGGGCGTCGGCGCGATCGAGAAGCGCGCGAAGGTCGTCGAGATGCCGGACGGCTCCGATTCACTCGCGATCAAGACGATGGGCTACGTCGCGCTCACGTTCGACCACCGGCTCATCGACGGCTCGGAGGGCGACGCGTTCGTGAACGTCGTGAAGACGACGCTCGAAGAGGGAACCTGGCCCGAGCTCGACTGACGATGCGCCGGACCGAGGTCGTCTCGCTGCTTCCCGAAGGCCGCGTCTCGTGGGACGCGGCCTTCGCGCTCCAGAAGAAGGCCGCCGAGCGCGTGAAGGCAGGCGGGGCCGAGACGCTCTTCCTCCTCGAGCACGAGGACGTCATCACCGTCGGCCGCAACGCCGGACTCGGCGAGCTGCTCGTGTCGGAGGACTTCCTCCTCCAGCGCGGCGTCGCGCTGCGCGTCGCCGACCGCGGAGGCAAGCTCACGTATCACGGCCCGGGGCAGCTCGTCGCCTACCCCGTGCTGGACCTTTCCCCCGACCGGCGCGACGTGAAGCGCTACGTGCGCGACCTCGAGGAAGTCCTGATCCGGACGGCCGCCGACTTCGGCGCTGCGGCGACGCGCAGCTCCGTGCCGGAGCGCTGGGCCTCGATCTGGGCCGGCAACGACAAGCTCGCGGCCATCGGCGTCCACCTGTCGCACTGGGTCACGACGCACGGGGTCGCTCTCAACGTCACGACGGACCTCTCGCGCTTCTCGCTGATCGTGCCATGCGGAATCGCGGACGGCGGCGTCACGTCGATCGTCCGCCTCGTCCCCGACCGGCCGGCTCCCCCGCTCGAGGCCGTCGCGGCGCGTTTCGTCGCGCACTTCGCAGACGTCTTCGAGCGGGAGGCGGTTCCCGGCGCGCCGGCCTAGCGGGGCCAGAGCCAGCCGAAGAAACCGGCCGTCACGAGGCCGTAGACGAGGCCGTCGAAGACGTTCCGGAGCGTCGTGCCCCAGGACCTCTTGTACCAGATCGAGGCCTGCAGGTGCGCGAGCGAGTAACCGTAGAACGCCGTCGCGCCCGCGAAGCGGAAGACCTTCAGGTAGTGCGCGCCGGGGGCTAGGGCGCGGCCCGAGATGTACGCCGCCGTGACGCTGATCAGAACCGCGTACAGGAACCAGAGCCCGAGCTGAGCTCCCATGCCCGTGTAGGGGCCGAAGACCGTCATCATGGCGCGGGGCCCGGCCTTGAACTTCTCCTGGAAGGCCGGGTCCTTGAAGGCCGCGTGGCTCGCCGGGCACGGGACCATGTAGTCGCCGGGCGGGATGTCGAGCTTGCGAACGGCGGCCATGAACTCGTCCTCGGCCGGCAGCCTCCGGTAGTCCGCGGAGTGGTAGCCGAGGAACATGTGGATGATCGAGCTCACGATGAAGACGGCGACGGCCGAAAGCAGGATGGGCAGCCAGAGCGACGCGATGGGCACCATCGGGGCCTCCTTCTTCCTGAGATGAAGTCTCGGGACATCCTATCGCGGACCGTTACACTTCGCCCGTGAGCGCGGACTCCCGACCGGTTTACGGCGTCACCCCCCGGCCTGCGTGGCTGAAGGTGCGCGTTCCGGCCGGCGGGTCGGAGCCGGAGATCGCCCGCCTCGTCGCGGACAAGAGCCTGAACACGGTCTGCCAGGAAGCGCGCTGCCCGAACCTCGCCGAGTGCTGGGGCGTCGAGCGGACGGCGACGTTCATGCTCATGGGGGACGTCTGCACGCGCCATTGCGGTTTCTGCGCGGTGACGCAGGGCCTCGGGAAGCTCCTCGATCCGGAGGAGCCGCGGCACGTCGCCGAGGCGGTGCAGACGCTCGGCGTCGCGCACGCGGTCGTGACGTCCGTCAACCGCGACGAGCTGCCCGACGGCGGCGCCGCCCACTTCGCGGCCACGATCCGCGCGATCCGCGCGCTCGCCCCCGGCGTCACCATCGAGGTCCTGATCCCCGACTTCCTCGGGAGCGCGGCCGCGCTCGACGCCGTCCTCGACGAGCGGCCCGAGGTCCTGAACCACAACATCGAGACCGTCGCGCGCCTGTACCGCCGCGTCCGGCCCGACGCGATCTACGCGCGGTCGCTCGAGCTGCTCGCCCGCGCCGCCCGGCGGAGGAACGAGGAGAAGATTTCTTTGAAGGTGAAGAGCGGGGTCATGGTGGGGCTCGGCGAGACGCGCGGGGAGCTGCGGGAAGCGTTAAGGGATCTGCGGGCAGCCGGCGTCGACGTCGTGACCGTGGGCCAGTACCTCCAGCCGCACGCGAAGCGCCTCCCAATCGAGCGGTACTACACGCCGGAGGAGTTCGAGGAGATCCGAAGGGAGGGAGAGGACCTGGGGTTCGCGGTGGTCGAATCAGGGCCGCTGGTCAGATCCAGCTACCACGCGCGGAGAGCCCTGGCGTCGCGCTCTCCCTCTTCGACCTTCTGAGAAATCTCCCTCTTCGGTTTCCCTATTCCCCGTCGTTCCCGATCGCCTCGACCGGGCAGGAGTCCATCGCTTCCTGACACTGGGCCTCTTCCTCGGGCGTCGCGGCCTGCTTGACGACGTACGAGTAACCCTTCTCTTCCTGCCGCGAGAAGTTGTTCGGAGCGGTCACGCGGCACACGTCGCAGTCGATGCACTGGGTGTCCACGTAGAACTTGCCGGGAGCGTTGTCCGCGTAGCGGTCGTCCTTGTTCGCCATCGGCGCGAAAGATAGCACGCTCCCCGTGCGCGGCGGGCCGATCCGGATGCATCATCCGCGTCGATGCGCTCGCGCCGCCTCGTCCGGCTCTTCCCGCTTCCGAACGTCGTCCTTCTGCCCGAGACGACTCTCCCTCTCCACGTCTTCGAGCCCCGCTACCGGAGGATGCTCGCGGACGCGCTCGAGTCGGACCGGCTGATCGGAATGCAGCTCCTCAAGCCCGGCGATCCCGGGGACGGGGCGCAGCCGGCCGTCTATCCCATCGGCTGCGCGGGAGAGGTCGTCGACGAGGTGCCGCTCGAGGACGGCCGCTCGAACATCCTCCTGCGCGGCGCGTTTCGATACCGGATCGACGCCGAGCCGCCCACCGACACGCCCTACCGAGTCGCCGAGGTCACGCCGATCGACGTCGCTCCCCTGCCGCCGGCCGACGGCGCCGGCCGGACGCCGCGGGACCTCAGGCGGAGCCTCGCGGACGTTCTGCGGCGCCTCGCGGACGGGATGGGCCGTCCGGAGGCCCGCGAGCTTCCCTCCGGCCTCTCGGACGAGGGCCTCGTCAACGAGGCGATCGGCCGCCTCGGGCTCGACCCGGAAGAGGCCTACCGCCTGCTCGCGATGGACCTGCTCGTCGAGCGCTATGCGTGGATGCTCGCCCACATCGAGGGCGTCCAGCGCCGGCTGGATTTTCTCTCCCCGTTCCGGCGCCGGGACGGGGACGCCCGGTGGAACTGAGGGGGGATCAGGCCTTCGACGCCGGCATCGCCCGGTCGTGGGCCCAGCTCTTGATCGCCTTGATCTGCTCGTCCATGGTCCTCGAGAGCGGGACCGTGTCCGTGATCATCTTCGAGAGGTCGTCCTCGGTGAGCTTGCGGCCCTGGTTGTAGGCCTCGACCGCGGCGGCCTGGACGGCGGCCTCGATCTCGGAGCCGACGAACCCCTTCGTCGCCTTCGCGAGAAACACGACGTCGAAGAGGCTCGCGTCCGCGCCGACCTTCTTCACGTGCACGTTGAAGATCTGCTTGCGCTCGCTCTCGTTCGGAAGGTCGACGAAGAAGACCTGGTCGAAGCGGCCCTTGCGGATGACCTCGGCGGGCAGGAGGTGGATGCGGTTCGCGGTCGCCGCGACGAAGACGAGCCCCTGCTTTTCCTGCATCCACGTGAGGAACGTCGAGAAAATGCGCCCGAGCGAGGCGTCGCCCTGCCCGGCCTCCCGTCCGCCCGTGATCGCCATCTCGATCTCGTCGATCCAGAGGAGGGCGGGCGACAACGATTCCACCGTGCGCAGGGCGCGCTCGAACGTCTGCTCCGGGTTGTCGGTCCCGAAGACGAGGTTCATGTCGAGGCGGAAGAGCGGGAGGTTCCACAGGGCGGAGATCGCCTTGACCGAGAGCGACTTGCCGCAGCCCGACATCCCCATCATGAGGATGCCCTTCGGGACCGGCATCCCGGCGTCGAGCGCCTCTTTCGTGAAGAGGTTCTTGCGCTTGACGAGCCACTCCTTGAGGTTCTCGAGGCCGCCGATGTCCGCGAGCGAGAAGCGCGGCGGGACGAACTCGAGGACGCCGTCCTTCCGAGTCGCCTGCTCCTTCTCGGCGAGAACCTCGAAGTACGTCGCGTCGTCGAAGACGGGTTTCCGCGAGAACACCTTCGAGACGACGTGCTCGGTCTCGTCGGACGTCATGCCCTTGAGGGCCATCGCGAGCTTCTTCGTGTCCGCCTCGGAGAGGCCTTTCTCGCCGAAGAACCTCTTTCCGAGATGGCCGAGGAGGACGAGGATCTCGTTCTCATCGGGAAGGTCGTAGTCGAGGACGTAGATCTCCTTGCGGAGGTCGTCGGGGACGACGAGCCGCGGCGACACGAGGACGATGAACCGTCCGCGCCCCTTGAGCGCCCGGTAGGCGTCCCGGAGCCGCCTCACGACCTCCGGCCGCGCGAGGTGAACGGTGAGGTCCTTCATGAGGAAGAACCCCGGCGCCTGGTCGGCGAGGATCGCGTCCAGGGCCTTGATCGGGTCGTCGGTTCCGGGCCGGCGCTCGGAACCGGTCGTGAGTCCGTCGACGCAGGTCCAGACGGAGAACGGAACGGGCGTCTCGTAAAACTTCTGGGCGAGGGCCTGGACGGCGCGCTCGAGGCGCCCCTCCTCCCACGTCACGACGTAGAGGAGCGGATAGCCCCCAAGGAGAGCCCGTCTCAACCGCTCCGGGCCCCGAACCGGTGCTTCGGCCATCCCGCCGAATTTAGCAGGCTTCGATACACTACGCCGCGTGAATCCAGAACACCTCGACCTCCTCCAGAAACCGGACTGGAACGACTGGCGCGCGGGCCGGCCGTCCTTCACTCCTGACTTCACGGACATGCGCGTCCACGGCCTCGACCTCACCGGGAAGAACCTCTCGGGCGCCGACCTCTCGCGATCCAGACTGGAAGGCTGCAACCTCGAGGGCGCGAACCTCTCGCGCGCGCACGTCACGGGCCTCACGCTCAACGGCTCCAACCTGAGCCGCGCCGACTTGTCCGACTGCGACCTCGATTACCTCCTCCTCGACCGCGTCTCCTTCGTCGGGTCGATCTTCCGGAACTCGACGCTCCGAAGCGCGACGGTGAGGGAGAGCGACCTCAAGGCCGCGGACCTGACGGGCGCGAAGCTCGACGGCACCGACTTCACGGCGACCGACTTTTCCTACGCGCGGCTCCTCTACGCGAACTTCCGCGGCGCGACGATCGAGCGCTGCGTCTTCGAGGGCTGCGACCTCCTGCAGGCGATCTTCGACGGCGTCGTGTACAAGGGCGGGAGGTTCGACAAGGCCAACCTCACGATGGCCTTCTTCCGCGACGCGAAGCTCACGGGGACCTCCTTCAAGGGGGCGAAGCTCCAGCGGGCCGTCTTCCGGGGCTCCGACCTCTCGAAGGCCGACTTCACGGGCGCGGACGTCTCCGAGGCCGATTTCGAACGCTCGGTCGTCCAGGGCGCGAACTTCACGGACGCCGTCCTCAGGAAGACGAGCGCCCACCGCGCGGACCTCCGGAACGCCGTGTTCGCGAACGCGCAGCTCGAGGAGACCGACCTCGAAGGCGCCGCCCTCGACAAGATGGACCTGCGGACACCCCGGCTGAAGCTCGTGAATTTCACGGGGGCCCGCCTCATGGAGGCCGCGGGGCCGCGCGCGAACCTCCGGGGCTCCAACTTCACGGAGGCGGACCTCTCGGGCGCCGACCTCCAGGAGGCGAACCTCGAGGGCTGCTTCATGCCGAAGGCGAAGGTCGCCCGCGCGAACCTCCGCAAGGCGAACCTCAAGCGCGCGCGCCTCTCGGAGGCGAACGCCGTCGGCGCGAACCTCTCCGGGGCGAACCTCTTCGGCGTCGAGGCCGAAAACGCGGATTTCTCCGCGAGCGACCTCCGGTTCGCCCAGCTCGTCGGCGCCAAGCTCGACGGCGCCCAGTTCAAGCAGGCGAACATCGGGGGGGCCGATTTCACCGAGGCGCGTCTCGGCGGCTCGTCGTTCGTCGGCGCCTTCGGCGAGAACACGAAGTTCACGGGCCAGTTCCACCTCAAGCTCGTCCTCGCGGCCAGCTCTCTCCTGGGCTCGGCGAAGAAAAAGAGCGAGGAGCTCGAGAAGGCCAAGGAGATCGAGCGCATGCAGCGCCTCGCGTCTCTCGAGAAGGCCGCGGACGAGCGCGCACGTTCGCTCGGCTTCCGGCGCGACGAGACCGCGGACGCCGCGAAGACCTCCTCGGTGACGATGCGCACGAAGACCGTGAAGCCGACGAAAAAGTGACGAGAAGGGCCTGACGCCTACCGCTTCGGCGCGGCCTTCACGAGGCCGCCGGGTGCCGGCGTCGGCTCGGGCTTCGGCGCCGCCTTCGCCTTCGGGTCCGCCGCCTTGCCGTCCGCCTCGCTTCGAAGGGCGGCGGCCTCCCGCCGGATCTCCTCGAGGACGGCCTTCTCGACGAGGAGCCTCTCGGGACGCCCCGTGACCTGCACGGCGACGAGCCCGGGCGCGGACCCCGCCGGCGCCGCGTAGAAGGTCGCGGTCCTCGCGGTCCCTTCGGCCTCTCCCGCGACGTCGACGGTCGCGAGCGGCTTCTCGGACGCCGCCTTCCCCGCCTTTGCCGGGACGAAACCCCGGCCCTCGGCGCGGCCGAGCACGGCCGCGAGCCCCTCTGCGTGCAGCGCCGTGACGGGGCGGCCCGCGGAGCGCCACTGTCCGTCGACCTTGTCGGCCCCGGCGCGGAGGTCGTCCGCGGAGAACGAAACCCGGCGGAGCGTGAAGGTGTCCACGGGCGCGACACGGCTCTCGCGGTAGGCCGAGAGCTCCTTGTCGAGGTCCTCGCGGACGCGGTCGTCGATCACGACGACGAGCGCGCCCGACTTCGCGTACATCCGGCCGCCCGTGCCCTCGGCCTTCGCGGCGCCGAACCCGATCGTCGCGACCTTCTCGGCCCCCTTCTCGAGGACGACCGTCGCGACGGGCGGCGCGAGGCCGACGCGGGCGAGGTCCGCGTCCGGGAGCGTCGGGAACTCGAAGATCCTCACTCCCGAGAGGTCCCCGAGGAAACGGTCGACGAAGGATTCGGATGCGAGGTCCGAGACCGGCTTCTCGAGGCGCCAGGCCCCCGGAAATCCGCCCGGCCCCGCCGCCGGCCGCGAGACGACGACCGTGTTCGGGCCGCGCGTCACGCTGACGCGCGTGATTTCCGAGACGGGCACGTCGAAGAGCTGCTTGCTGCGGTACTCGTCCACCGGCTTCGTGAGGGCCGCGAGCGGCGCGAATTTCACGGCGCCGAAGAGCGGCCCGGCGGCGGCGGCGACGGCGTCCGTGCCGGGAATCGCGGCGCCGAACGAGATGACCTTCGTCGACTTGTCGAGGAACGCGACCGTGACCTTCGCCTTCGGGGCGTCGAGGCCGAACTCCTTCGGGTCGAATCCCGTGCGCGTGTCCCCGACGACCTCGAGGCGGCCGAGGTCCGAGACGAGGGCGTCGGCCGCGAAGCCGTCGGCCGGGGAGGCGGGCGCGTTCGTCACGGTCCAGCGGCTCTTCTCCTTGCGCACGAGCTCGACCTTCGGGAGGTCGGGCCGCTCGAGCGTGAGCGAGGCAACGTCGTCGGCCTTGATGTCCGCGAGCCGCTTCGCCGCCTTCGCGCGCTCGTCCGACGTCGGCTGCTTGCGCTCGAAGAAGACGACGAACGCGAGGAGCGCGAGGAAGACGGCGGTCAGGACGAGGAGCTTCTTCGTCGACATCGGACTAGCGGCGCCTCCTCACCCAGATCGCGAGGCCCATCGCGACCGCGGCGACGGGCAGGAGGAGAAGGACCACGAACGCGACGAACCCGATGTCGTTCCGCGACAGCGTCACGGCGACCTGGTCGGCGTTCTTGGGCGGGATCGCGACGAGCGCTTCACGCTCGAGCGCCCAGTTCGCGGCGGCGGAGAGGAGGAGCCGGTTCGCGGCGTTCGCGATCCCGGCGTTCGAGGCCCAGTCGGAGTCCGCGAACACGACGACGCGGGAGCGCTTCTTCGGCGCGGCCTTCTCGTCCGGCTTCTCCGCCGCCTTGTCCGGCGCGGCCGACTCCGCGGCCGCCGCGAGGCAGACGGGGCCCTTGACGTCTTTGTCGTCCTTCGAGGGATGGCCCGTCTTCTCGAGCTCCCTGATGTTCGTCTCGCCCCAGCCGTCCGCCGACGTCTCGACGAGCGGCGTCGCGGTCCAGCCCGGCGCGGGCGTCGGGAGGAGGCTCACGGAGCGCGCGAGCGGAAACACGACCGCCGAGCCCGCCAGAAGCCGGGTCACGGGGTGGGGACGAAACGACTTCGCGAAGACGGTCTCGGGCCCCATGAGCGGGAGCGCGTTCTTCGGGTCGAGGACGACGTCGCTGTCGAGAACGAGGCCCATCGACCCGAGGAGCGGGTTCAGCCCGAAGTCGGAGAGAACGGGGCTTCCGGGCGTCAGCTCGACGTCGAGGAAGAAGAGCGCGCTGCCGCCCGCGTCGACGTAGCGCTTGAGCGCGGCGCGCTCGGGCTCCGTGAACGAGGTGCGCGGGCCCGCGACGATGACGAGGTCCGTCCCGGCCGGGACGTCCGCCGCGCCGAGGGACGCCCACGCCTCGACCGAGCAGTTGTCGTTCCTCAGCGAGTCGGCGACGTCGGAGTAGCTGTCCCGCGCGCCCTGGGCGTCGAACGCCCGCTCGCCGTGGCCCGTCGTGAAGACGACCTTCGGACTCTTCTGCTGGGTGACGGCGAGGATCGCGGACGTGAACTGCTGCTCGCCCTTGAACCCCTTGAGGGTGGGCTCGCCGCCCATGCGGGCGCGCGAGTAGTCCATCTCGGCGAGCTGGTCCGCGGTCACGTACTTCTTCTTGTCGCCGGACCGGAAAACGACCGTGCTGCTCTTGACGCCGAACTCGTCGACGAGCTGCTTGGCGCGCGCGAGGTTGCGCGTCGGGTCGAGGGTCTCGACCGTGAGCATCGGGGAGGCGGCCTTGTAGCGTTTCAGGAGCTCGTCCACTTCCGGGTAGAGCGGCGTCCCGGGCGTCATGAAGACCGTCACCTGGACCGGGGTCCTGAGGTCCTTGAGGACGTTGCGCGTCTTCTCCGAGAGGGAGTAGAGCCCGCTTCCCGTCCAGTCGAACCGCGCGTAGCGGCGCGAGCCGATGTAGTTCACGAGCACGAGGATCCCGAGCCCGAGGACGACGGAGAGCGCGAGGGTCGCGCGGAAGGCGTTGCGGGAGGGGGTCGTCGCAGTTGCCATCTCAGCGCCCCTTGTTCGCCTCGAGGGCGCGCGTCGACAGGAAAAGGAAGAAGACGACCGTGGACGCGACGTAGAGGATCCGCCGCGTGTCGACGATGCCGCGGGCGAAATCGTCCATGTGCTCGAGGAGGTTCAGGTACGAAACGGCGTCGCGGAGCCCCGGGTCCGTCACGAAGTCGCGGAAGACGCCGACGAGGAAGACGCCGAGGATGAAGACGAATCCGACGATCGCCGCGACGATCTGGTTCTTCGTGAGGGCCGAGGCGAACGTTCCCGCGGAGATGAACAGCGCCCCGACGAGCGCGATCCCGAGGTATCCCGCCGCGATCGGACCCCAGTCCAGGGTCCCGAATCGGGACAGGAGAACCGGGTAGAGGACGGTCGGGAGCCAGAGGAAGAGGAAGAAGCACCAGCCCGCCGCGAACTTCCCGGCCACGACGGTCGCCTCGGAGACCGGCGCCGTCAGGAGCGCCTCGATCGAGCCCGTCTTCCGCTCCTCCGAGAGGAGGCGCATCGCGATCACGGACGAGATGAGCATCATGAAGATCCAGTAGAAGACGCTCGTGAAGAAGAGCGACATGAGCGCCGTCCGCGGCGTCTCCGGCTGGTTCAGCGCGAGGACGATCAGGTAGAACGTGTAGCCCTGGATGAGGAGGAACGCGGTCAGGACGACGTACGCGAGCGGCGAGACGAAGTAGGAGAAGAACTCGCGCTTGACGATCGCGCGGAAGGCCTTGAGCGCGCTCACTGCGGGACCTCCCCGGACGGCACGGGCGCCGGAGGTTCCGCCTCCACGCCCGGAAGCGTGTCGGCCTCGGCCGCCGCGTCGCGCGAGACGAGTCGCACGAAGACGTCCTCGAGGGTCGCCTGGCGGGGCGTCAGCTCGAGGAGCGTCCAGCCCCGCGCGAGGACCTCCCGGAATACCGGCTCGCGCAGGTCCGAGCCCTCCGCGCCCGCGAGCGAGACGCGCGTCTCGCCGCCGGCGCCGATCCGGGCCGCGCGCACGACGCCCGGGATCTGGCGGAGAACGGCGTCCGCCTCCGGGACCTCGCCCTTGAGAACGACCGTGACGGCCGGCGCCTGCGACATCTCGTGCCGGAGCGTCCCCGGCGTGCCGGAGGCCACGATCCGGCCCCGGTCGATGATGAGGATGCGGTCGCAGAGGACCTCGACCTCCGGGAGGATGTGGGTCGAGAGGAGGATCGTGTGGTCTTTCCTCAGGTCGCGGATCAGGTCGCGCACCTTGACGATCTGTCTCGGGTCGAGGCCGACCGTCGGCTCGTCGAGGACGAGCACCTTCGGCTTGTGGACGAGCGCGCCCGCGAGTCCGACGCGCTGCCGGTAGCCCTTCGAGAGGTTCCCGATGGGCGTCGACGCGACGTCGTCCACGAAACACTTCTGGATCGCCTCGTCGACGCGCGCCTTCTTCTCCGAGGACGGCACGCCGCAGAGCTCGGCGCGGAAGGCGACGTATTCCCGGACCCGCATCTCCGGGTAGAGGGCGAGCGTCTCCGGCAGGTAGCCGAGCTCGCGCTTTGCGACGAGGGGCTTCTCGGTGACGTCGACGTCCGCGAGGAGCACGCGCCCCGCCGTGGGAGGCAGGAACCCCGTGATCATCCGCATCGTCGTCGTCTTCCCGGCGCCGTTCGGGCCGAGGAATCCGAGGATCTCTCCTGTTTCGACCCGGAAGCTGACGTCCTCGACCGCGGGTGTCCCGTAAAACGACTTCGAGAGTCCCTGAACCTCGAGCATTTCTTTGTTCGTCCTCCGTGAAGGGCCCGGACCGGCGGGGGGACCCGCCCCGGGGCGCCGGAAGCGTCCCGGAATATAGCAGCCCGTGAGAGAGTCGGGCCGGTGCGAAAGTCCGCCCGCCGGCCGCTCGCGCTCGCCGGAGCGCTTCTCTCGATTCTGATCTGGTCCGTGAACTACCCGGCGATGAAGGTGGCGTTCCGCGAGATGTCTCCGCTCGCGTTCACGTGGTGGCGTTTCGCCCTCGCGACGACCGTCCTCGTCGCCGAGGCGCGCTTGCGCCGCGAGCCGATCCTCCCGCCGCCCGAAGGCCGGCGCCTTGCGCTCGTCCTGGCGCTCTCCGGCGTCGGCGTCTACCAGTGGCTCTACGCGCTGGGTCTCGCGGCGACGACGAGCTTCTCCGCCGCCGTCCTGAACTCGGTGTCGCCCCTCGTCGCGATGCTTCTCGTCGCGATTCTCGGCTGGGAGCGCCCGAGCTTCTTCACCGCCTTCGGGTCCCTCGTCGCGTGGTCGGGCGTCGCGCTCTTCGTGGGCGCCGCGCGCGGCAGCGGGCTCGGAAGCCTGCCGGGCAACCTCATGTGTCTCGGCGCGGCCGCGTGCTGGGGGACCTTCAACGTCGCGTCGTCGCGGCTCGCGGGGCGCATGTCGCCGATGACCGCCCAGGCGTTCACGTTCGCGGGCGGCGGCGCGCTCGTCCTCGTCTACGCGTTTCCGGCGATGCTGCGCCAGGACTACCGCGCGGTCGGGGCCGGCACGTGGGTCATCCTCGTCCTCTCGTCGATCCTCCCGCTCGTGCTCGCGTTCCGGCTGTGGCCCGAGGCCATCCGGACGCTCGGCGTCGCGCAGGCAACGAGCCTCGGTTTTCTCACGCCGGTCGTCGCCGGCGTCGCGTCCGCGCTCTGGACGGGCGAGCGCTTCGACGCCGGCAAGCTCCTCGCGGCGGGCGTCGTCCTCGCGGGCCTCGCGCTCACGCGCGTTCGGCGCGGGACCGTCCCCCCGCGGGCGGCGAGGGCTTAGGATCGGCGTTCGAGGAGGCGCGATGTCCGAGCCCGTCGCCAAGGTCGTCGATCTCACAGATGCCGGTCTCACGAGCCTGCGAGGCGTTTCCCGCGAGGAGGCGAAATCGCGCGTGGCCCGCGGCGACGCGGAAGGCGTCGCGGCCCTCGACGGCTCGTACGCTCTCGTCGGCGTGGACGGGATCACCGTGCGCCTCGCTCGCTCGATGGACCGGCCGCTCCGCTACTTCCTCGCCAAGGAAGCCGCCGGCCCGGTCCTCGTCGTCGCGGACCGGATCGACGTCATCCGGCGCTGGCTCTCGGAGAACGGCCACGCGGACCAGTTCCACCCGAGCTACACGCGCATGGTCCCGGCGCACCACCTCACGACCGTGAAGCTCGTCGGGTGCCCCGACCCCGAGCCGTCCTACGTGCGGACGTTCACGCCCCGGCGCAACGCGCTGCCCTCCGACCTCGACGCGATCGGCCGCCTGTACGTCTCCGCCCTCGCCGACGAGATCGCGGGCTGGCTCGAGAGCGTCCCCGCGAGCGAGCCTCTGGGAGTCTGCTTCTCGGGCGGGATCGACAGCGGCGCCGTCTTCCTCGTGACGCACCACGTGCTGCGGAAGCTCGGGATGAGCCCGTCGCGCCTCAAGGCGTTCACGCTGACGCTCGGCGAGGGGCCGGACCTCACGCAGGCGCGCGCGTTTCTCGACGCGCTCGACATGGGCTTCTTTCTCGAGCCGGTCGAAGCGGACCCGGCGTCGCTCGACCCCTTCGAGGCCGTCCGCGTGATCGAGGACTACAAGCCGCTCGACGTCGAGTCGGCCACGATGGCGATCGCCCTGCTGCGCGGCCTCCGCGCGCGCTACCCGGGGTGGAAGCTCCTCCTCGACGGCGACGGCGGGGACGAGAACCTCAAGGACTACCCGATCGAGGAGAACCCCGAGCTCACGATCCGGAGCGTCGTGAACAACCTCATGCTCTACCAGGAGGGCTGGGGCGTCGGGTCGCTCAAGCACTCGCAGACGTACACGGGCGGGCAGAGCCGCTCGTACGCCCGCACGTACGCGCCGCTCCGGACGTTCGGCTTCACGGGCTTCAGCCCGTTCACCCGCCCGCGCGTCGTCGCCGTCGCCGAGGGGATCCCGTTCGCGGACCTCACGCGGGGCAGCGTCGAAAAGCTCTATGCGCTGAAGGGCGAGATCGTCGCCCGCGGCGTCGAGGCCGTCACGGGCGCCACGATGCCCGTCTTTCCGAAGCGCCGCTTCCAGCACGGCGCCGGCGGCGCGGCCGTCGCCGCGCAGCGCTTCCCGTACGCCGAGGCGAACTACCGCCGCGCGCTCCTCGAGGTCGCAACGGGAGCGGCGTGAGCTCCGGGCGTCCCGCGCACGCCGCCTTTCCGGCCGGGCGGGCGGGACGCGACCGCTTCGTGACGGAGCGCCGCGGGCCGAAGAACGTCGTCGACCCTTCGCGACCGAACGGCTTCTTCGTCGAGGACGAGCCGATTTTGCCGGGCGTCGCCGTCCCCGTCGCGACGGTCCTCCTCGCGAACCGCGAATGCGCGTTTCGCTGCACGATGTGCGACCTCTGGAAGGACACGCTCGACGCGCCGACGCCGAAAGGCGCGATCCCCAGTCAGATCCGGCACGCCCTCGAGCGCCTTCCGGCCGCGCGCCGGATCAAGCTCTACAACGCCGGGAGCTTCTTCGACCGGGGCGCCGTGCCCGGCGAAGACCACGCCGCGATCGCCGAACTCGTGCGGGGCTTCGAGCGCGTCGTCGTCGAATGCCACCCGGCGCTCGCCGGCGACGCCGTCCCGCGTTTCCGCGACCTCCTCGCGGGGCCGGATCTCGAGGTCGCGATGGGCCTCGAGACGGCGAACGCGGAGGCGCTCGAGAAGCTCAACAAGGGGATGACGACGGACGATTTTGCTTCCTGCACCCGCCGTCTCGTCTCGCACGGCATCCACGTGCGCTCCTTCGTCCTCGTCGGAGTTCCGTTTCTCGCGCGCGACGAACAGGCGTCCTGGCTCGCCGAGAGCTCGAAATTTTCCTTTGAAAGTGGTTGCCGGACGGTCTCGCTCATTCCGATGCGCCTCGGAAACGGAACGCTCGAAGAACTGCACAAGAGCGGTCAATTCGACCCTCCCTCTCTCTTCACCTTCGAAGAATCTTTCGCGTTGGCCCTCGCGAGCCGCCCGCCGGACGGGCTCGTCCTCGCCGACCTGTGGGATGCGGGCCGCCTCGACGCCCCTGCGTGCTGCGCACACGCCCGCATCGAGCGCCTGCGCTCCATGAACACCTTTCAAAGAAATCTCCCTTTTACGGCCTGCCCCATGGGTCGACACGACTCGTAAGGGGTGCGCGCTTCCTCGCGAATCTCCCGCTCAGCGCTTCTTGCGCGCCGCCTTCTTCTTCGGCGCCGGGGCCGACGCCGGCTTCGGCGTCGGCTCCGGCGCCGCGCGCATCGTGAACGCCGGCGGCACCGGCCCGTAGAGCTCCGGCGGCGGGCCGCCGAAGTACGCCACGAGCCCCGTGGCAAGCGACTCGGCGAGCGCCTGCCGGAACGCCCGCGTCACGATGAGCGCGCGGTCTTCGTCGTTGCCGAGGTTCGCAATCTCGACGAGCGCCCGGTTCGGAACGCGGTTGTACCGGAGGACGGCCGGCACCCACTCGCGCCCGGCGCGAATCACGTGCGTCCTGACCGGCGAGAACGCGTGGACCGGAAGCCCCGCGTCTCGGAGGGCCGTCACGAGGCCCTCGGCGAGCGACGTCGAGGCGCCCTCGGAGGCGACGCGCTCTTTCTTGTTGAAGGAGACGACCGGCTCCTCCTTCACCTCGCGGTACACGGCGTACGCGGCTCCCGACTTGCCGTACCGGTCTCGCAGGTAGCGCTCTCCGGGCACGTAGATCATGGCGCCGCGCACGGACGGGTGAAGCGAGTCCGCGTGGAGCGAAAGGAAGACCGTCTTTTCGGGCGCGACCCTCTTCCCGTCCGCCGCGGGCCGTCTCAGGAGACTGTTCGCGAGGTACCAGCGCAGGTTCACCCCGACGGCGGGGTCGGCCAGGCCGTACGGGGGCTGCGTGAGGAGGACCTGGCCGCGCCGCTGCCGGAGCCTGTCCTGGTCGGGCACGCTCCAGCCGATCGTGCCGTCCTTCGTCGTCATGAGGACCTCGGCGCGCGTTCGCTCCGTCAGGATCCTCCGCAGGCGGCACGCGACGTCGTAGACGTACGTCGCCTCCCAGAGGCCGCCGTGCAGCGTCCCCGTGTCCCGCCCGCCGTGCCCCGCGTCGAGGATGACCCGCACGCCCGCGAGGCCGCGCGCGACCTCCGGCCTGGAGAACTGCGCCGATTCAGCCTTCTCGCGCGCGCGTTCCACGTAGCGGGCGTCGTCCTTCGGAAGGAACTCGTCGGAGAGGACGTCGAGCGGGATCTTCACCGGATAGCCGACCGGGATCGCGTGGACGTCCGCGATCCCCGAGCGCTCGGCGAGCTTGAGCGCGAGGTCGTTCACGTCCGCGGCGTCGAGCCGGCCCGTGAAGCGGACGACGACGGCCGAATAGAGAGCCTCTCCCTTCCGCAGCCGGTACATCGCGTAGCGGCCGCGCTCGTCCTGTCCGAAGACGAGGTTCGGCGGCTCGCTCTCCGGGATCGGCTCGGCGTCGCGGAAGGGCGGGACGAGGTACTCGGCGGGGATCCGGATCGTCGCGCCCGGCGGCACGACGCCGCCCGGGAGCGCGTTCTCCCGCGCGAGGTCCGCGGCGCGCGCCGCGTCGCCCGCGAACCACTCCGCGAGCGACGCGAGGCTCTCCTCCTCGACCGCGATGTGGAGCCATGCCGCCGTCGCGCGGACGTCGGACGGGAAGAGCGCCTGGATCGCGGCGCGCCGGCTCTCGAGCGAGAGCGCGCCCCACGAGAGCGTCGCCCCGCGGCCCGCGAGCGCGCCGGGCAGAGCGAGGATGCGCTGGGCGGTCGTCTCGTCCTTCGCGAGGCGCCGCGCGAACTGGATCGCCGTCTCCCCTTCGAGCGGCCGCGCCTCTACGGTGATCGCGCCGTCGCGGAGCTCGACGGCGAAATCCCGAGAGACCTCGATGCGCCTCGGCGCGGCGGCGGAGAGCGACGGGACCGCCCGGAGGAGGACGGCCGCGGCGGCGGCGGCGGCGAGCGCCCGCCGGCCGCTCAACTCACCGCGCCCGGGGGACGCCGGTCCCCCGCCCCGAACGCCTCCTCGACGACGCGCGAGAGCGCGAAGAGGAGAGGCTCGGCGTCGGAGGGCCCGATGAACTGCATTCCGATCGGGAGGCCCGTGTCCGAGAACCCTGCGGGAACCGACACGGCGGGCAGGCCGGCAAGGCTCGGCGGCACCGTGAAGACGTCCGCGAGGTACATGGCGAGCGGGTCATCCGTCTTCGCGCCGAGGGAAAAAGCCGGCTCGGGCGAGGTCGGACAGAGAATCGCGTCCACCTCGCGGAACGCGGCGGCGAAATCGCGCGCGAGGAGCGCGCGGACCTTCTGCGCCCTTCCGTAGTACGCGTCGTGGTAGCCCGAGGACAGCGCAAACGTCCCGAGCAGAATGCGCCGCTTCACCTCGGGCCCGAAGCCGGCGGAGCGCGATCCGCGGTACATCGCCGCGAGGGAACTCTCGCCCGCGCGCGCGCCATAGCGCGCCCCATCGAAGCGCGCGAGGTTCGAGGACGCCTCGGACGTTGCCGTGAGGTAGTAGACGGGGACCGCGAACGGAACCCGCGGTACGGAGACGCGGGTCACGGCCGCGCCGGCGGCCCTCAGCGCGTCCGCCGTGCGCGCGAACACCGCCGCCACGGCGGGATGCAGGCCGCCCTCGGCGGACTCGGCCTCGGCGAGGAGACCGATCCGCCTGCCCCTCACGCCGGCGTCGAGGCCGGTCTCGACGTCCGGGACCCTCGTCACGAGGGACGTCGCGTCCTTCGGA
>DATKLW010000199.1:0-35842 GCA_035542215.1 Thermoanaerobaculia bacterium
GCGCGGCGAGCCCGCGCGAAGCTGGCCGGAGTTCCAGACGTGCGGGTTCGTCAGGAAGTTCGCCGCTTCGCCCGGGCGCGCGGGCAGGCCGTCCGGCGCGACGAAGAGGAAGCCCTCGCGGTCGGACATCTCCGCCCAGCCGCCGCTCCGCATGAACTGTTCGCCGTTGCCGCCCGCGCCGTGGAGGCCGAGGACGAGCGGCGGGGGCGCCGCAGGGTCGTAGCCCTTCGGGACGTGGAGGACGGCTTCGCGGGCGTACCCGCCGGACGAGATGACGATCCGCTTCGCGCCGGACGACCCTTGGGCCGAGACGGACGCGGCGCAGACGAGCGAGAGAAGGACCGGGAGATTTCTGAGAAGGTGAAGACGCCGGGGATGCGCACGAGCTCGGTCGCGCGCCGCGCTGCAATCCCGTCCTCTTCCACTCGAAGAAGCGTCTCTCCTCGGACCGTTCATGAGCGACGTGCGCTCCTGCCTAGTTCGCCGCCTCCAGCTGCTTCCGGATCGCCGCGATCGTGCGGTCGCCCACCTGCTCCTTTGGCAGCCCTTCGGCATACGCGAGCATCTCGCCCAGCGTCTTCTTCGCCTGCGCCAGGTCGCCCTTCTTCGCGTAGAGGTCGACGCGCGTCCGGTAGACGACGAGCTTTCGCGGCCCGTATGCCAGCGCCATCGCGCGATCCGATGCCGCGAGGGCTTCGTCGTACTTCTTCATCGCCCCGTACGCGATCGCGAGGCGTTGCGGCGGGTTGTAGTCGCCCGGGAAGTCCTTCTCCGATTCCTGGAGCGCCGGGACGACGCGTGCGGGCTGGCCGAGCGCAATGCACACGGACGTCCGATGCGCGTCGAAGACGGTGCGCTCGGCGGGCGTCTTCGCCTTCGCGGCCTCGCCCTCGAGGTATGCGGCCCACTCCTCGAGCCACTTCTTCGAGCCCGCCTCGTCCCTGGCGGACTCGCGCTCCTCGGCGAGCGACCCGTAGAGGGCCGAGACGTCGTCGGCCGCGAGACCCGTCTTCGGGCCCGCGACGACCTCCTTCGCGAAGGCCGCGTTCGCGGCGACGAGCTCCGCCTTCTTCGGGTCGCCGTCCTTCATCCCGAGCGCGCAGTCGAGCCCGGAGCCCGCGACGCCCGCGGCGGAGGGCGAGGCTTTCAGGTGCGGATAGGCGTCCCGCGCGGCGGCGGCGCAGTCTTCACGCCTGCCGGCGGTGGAGAGCGAAAAGAGGAGCGACTCGACGGCCCGCGTGTACGACGGCGCCTCCGGCTTGATCGTCTCGAGCGCCTTCTCGTACGCGGGCGCGGCCTCGGCGTACTTGCCGTCGGCGTAGAGGCGGTCCGCCTCGGCGAGCGCGGCGCCCGCGGTGCCGCGAAACGCCTTCTGCCCGTCGTCGAGAACGCGCAGCATCTGCGGCGTCGTCGCGCCTCCCACGTAGCGGAAGATCACCTTCTCGGCCACGGGATCGATCACGAAGAACGACGGCCAGACCTTGACCGGGTACCTCGCGAGAAGCGCGGCGTTCTCCTTCTTCTCCGTGTTGATGGAAAGCCAGACGAACCGTCCGGCCTGCCGCCCGAGCGCCTTGTCCGTGAAGACGAAGGCCCTCATGGAGCGGCACGTGTGTCACCAGGGCGCCCAGGCCTCGAAGAAGATCGGCTTCCCCGAAGCTCTCGCGGCCGCGAGCGCCTTCGGGTAATCGTCGGCGATGAAGGGCAGGACCTCCCGGGGCGCCGCGGCGGGCGTGTTCCCGAGGGCCGCCGGGGCGGCCACGAGGGCGGCGGCAAGCGCCGCCCGGAACGGTGTCGTTCTCATGCCCGGACTATACGGCCGCCCCGCGGCAGGGTTGCGGGAGGGGAGACGCCTTTCTAGAAGCTCATCGCGACGTAACTTCCGTCCGACGTCACGTTGTCGTTGAGGACCGCGTACGCCGCGAAGCGCGAAGCGCCCGAGAGCTTCTCGACCTTCGCGTAGCCCGCGCTCGTCCCGAGCGCCGCGAGAGGGCGCCCGAACTGGAACCACTCGCCGGGGCCGAGCGTCCGGTCGACGGGCGCGCCGAGCGTGGAGCCGTCTGCGCCGTAGTACGTGATGCGCAGCGTGATCGCGTCCGCCGCGTCGCCCCGGTTCACGACCGCGAGGTTCGAGCGCTGTGCCGCGTTCTCCTGCAGGCCGTAGACGAACGCCGTCCCCGTCGCGCACTGCGCCGCGGTGAGGCCCGGATAGAAGAGGCCGTACGACCCCGCGGGCGCGAGCGGCACGAACGTGCGCGCTCCGACGCCGAGGGCGCCCGCGGGCGTGCCGGACGGGGCCTGGACGACGAGCGACCCGGCCACGTTCCGTCCGTCGTTCTCGATCGGCAGCGTCCCGCGGAGGAACCCGATCGTGTCCGGCAGGATGCGCTGCTCTCCGGGTGCGAGCGTGACGGGCACGGCGCCCGAGCCGCTCCCGAAGCCGCTCGCGGCGACATAGAGAAGCTGCAGCGCGAGCGGCGACGTCGTGAGATTCGTGAGCGTGAGCTCGGTCCGGAATCGCGCGCCGAGTCCCTGCACGTCGAGGACGACCGGCACGAGGCGGTCCGCGCCCGAGCCGTCGTTGCCGAGCGGGGGCACGAACGAGCCGTCGGACGTGACGGCGTCATTCAACACGGCGTACGCCGTGAACCGCGGATCGCCCGACGCGTAATGCACGAGGGCCCGGCCGGCCTGGGCCTTGCCGTCGAGCGGCTGGTTGTACTGGTACCAGCCGCCGGGCGGGAGCGTGAGGTCCGGCAGCGTGCCGAGGTCCTCGCCCGAGGGCCCCTGAAGGCTGACGCGGACGACCGTCGCGGAGCCTCCCTCGTTGACGACGGCGACGTTCGAGCGTTGCGAGGCGTTCTGCTGGAGGCCCGCGAGCGTCACGAACGCGCCCGGGAGCGGATCCTGCGCAGGCGGGACGCGATCCGCCTGCATGAAAAGGCCGAACGTGCCGCCGCCTCCATGCGGGTCGGGCGTGAACGTCCGCGCGCCGGCCCAGACGAGGCTCGGGTCGGAGACGCCGCCAAAGGTCGCGCGGAGCGTGCCGACCTGCGTGGAGCCGTCGGAGGGGATCGGAAGTCCCTGTCCGCGCAGCCAGTCGACGATGCCCGGCAGAACGCGCATCTCCCCCGCTGCGAGCGTGACGCGGGCGAATCCCGAGCCTGACCCCTGCGAGGCCGTATAGGCGAGGACGACGTCCGTCGGCGACGCGGCGCGCGACACGAGCGTGACGTCGGACGTGTACCGGCTGCCGCCGACGCCGGCCGCCTCCAGGACGACCGGGACGAAAAGGGTCGTCGACGCGCCGGAGGACGCGGGAACGGTCACGTTGACGGTGAGCGCCGCCGTGCCGACGCCGCCGTTCGGGTCCCGGGCGGTGAGGGTGACCGCGTAAGCGCCCGGCACCGCGTAAACGTGCGGGGACGGGGACCCGCCCGCGGCGCTCCCGCCGTCGCCGAAGGTCCACGCGAGCGTGACGGTATCGCCGTCCGCGTCCGTCGCCGAACCCGCGAAGGTCACGGGCGCACCGGCTTCGAACGTCGCGTTCGGCGCGGGGCTCGCGATCGACGGGACGGGGGCGTGGTTCGAGATCACGGCCGCCCGTGGCGTCGAAACGTAGAGGTCGAGCGCGCCGCCCGTGTCGTCCGCCCACGAGACGACGAGCGTCCCGTTGGCGCCCGCGGAGACCGCCGCGCGCCCGTTTCCGCCGATTCCGTCCACGGGGTCGGCCGAGCTGCCCGAGAGTCCGCCGTTGACCGACAGGTTCGCGGGCTGGGAGAACGTGTTTCCCCCGTCGGTGGAGCGCGCGGCGAAGACGTCGCTCTGGACGTCGTCGTAAGAGAACTCCTCCCACGCGAGGTCGATCGCGCCCGAAGGCTCGAAGGCGACCGCCGGCACGTAGGCCTGGTCGACCGCGGACGACACGAGGACGGGATTCGAAAACGCGCCACCGCCGTTCGTCGAGCGCGAGAACCCGATCTGCCGGTTCGTGCCGATGGTCCCGCCCGTGACCGCGAGAGCGCAGAAGGCGAGGCCGACGCTGTCGTCCGGCCCGGTCGCGAGGTCCGGAGCGAAGGCGAAGACCGTCGAGGGGGTCACGGTCGCGGCGCTGCCGAACGCGGCGCCGGCCTTCGAGACCGCGAGCCGGATCACGGACGTGGAAGCGGACGAGAACGTCTGCTGCGTCCACGCGAGGAAGACGTCGTTCTTCGAGTCGATCGCGAGTCCCGGCCTCGCGAAGACCGTCAGAGAGTCGGAGATGGACCCCGGCGTCGAGAAGCTCGTCCCGGCGTTCGTCGAACGCGACCAGCGCACGACGGCCGTTCCCGAGACGTCGAACCAGGCGATCACGAGGTTCCCGCTGCGGTCCGCGACGATGCTCGGCAGGACCGAGTAGCCGCCCGCGGCGTTCACCGCGGCGGGCGCCGAGAACGTCGCTCCCCCGTCCGTCGAGCGCGCGAAGTAGATCCGCGGGCTCGTCTCACCCGGCGCACGGCCCGACCAGGCGACGAAGATGCGCCCCGTCGCGTCGACCGCGAACGCGCTCTCGTACGCGAAGGCGCCCGACGCGTTCAGCCTCAGCGGCGTCGAAAACGTCACTCCCCCGTCCGTTGAGCGGCGGTAGAAGACGTCGGACCCCGTCACCTGCTGCGAGTCGTCGTCCGCGACGGAGTGAAGGACGCCCGAGGAGTCCGCCTTGACGGAGCCCGTCGAGAAGCCGGGGGTCCGCGTCACGTTCGCGGGCGGAGCGATCTGCCTCGCGGCGTCCATCACGGTGAGGCGCATTCGGGTCCCCCGGACGAGGCCGCCGGACGAGGCCGCGACGCCCAGCACGTAGTCGCCGGGCGCCGCCGAGGCCGACGCCGTGACCGTGAGGCGAACGGTCTGGCCCGCCGTTGCCGTCTCGCTCGCGAGCGAGAGGGTCAGGCCCGCCGGCGCGAGGTCCGCGGCGAGCGCGAGCGTGCCCGTGAAACCGTTGACCCCCGTCGCGGAGAGATCGAACGTCGCCGCGCCGCCCTGGACGGCGGCGGCGTAGGTGTTGAGCGCCGAAAGGTCGAAGTCGGCGGCGGTCGCATCGAAGCCCTCGGGGACGGCCGCCGCGTAAACGTCCGCGTCGCCCGAGCGCTCGTCCGTCCAGCTCACGTAGAAATTGCCGCCGTCGGCCGCGAGGCCGTCGTACGACGCATGGCCGTCTCCCGCGAGATTGTGCGGGGCCGGACCCCACTCCGAGTTCGTGTCCGTGACCCGCAAGCTCTTGCCCCAGGTCGAGCCGCCGTCGCGCGAAATGACCATGTATACGTCATTCAACGTGTCCCGGGCTGCGTCGTTGCGGCGATCGGCCCAGCGCACGCCAACGGCGCCGTCGGGCAGGGCCGCGACCGCGGGAAAGGCCTGCGTCGTCGAAGTCCCGTCGTCGTTCAGTTTTCGCGCGGCCGAAAACGTCGACGCGTTGTCGGTGGAGCGCGCGTAGAAGACGTCCGACCGGTCCGACGTCGCGCCGGACGAGACGGCGGCCCACGCGACGTGGACGACGCCGTTGCCGCCGACGGCGAGCGAGGGCCCCGGGTTCGACGCCGCGCCGCCGCCGCCGGCCGCGAGCGGGCCGGCGGGCTGGTACGTCGCGACGGTGTGCAGCCCCGGGAAGGTCTGGCCCCCGTCCGTCGAGCGCGTGATCACGATCCCGTCGGGCGAGAGCGACTGGTCCTCGTACGCGACGTAGACGTCGCCGTTCGGGGCGACCGCGACGGACGGGTGATCGACGATCCTGCCGTCGACCACGGAGAGGATGGCCGGCAGCGTCGAGGGCTGGAACGTCACGCCGTCGGTCGAATGCACGCACAGGATCGCCGTGTAGCCGTAATCCGAGGAGTAGTACGTCCACACGACATACACCGTGCCCTTGCGCGAGGACGTGGTGTCGACGGCGATCGCGGGCTGGTCCATCACGTCGTTGCCGTTCTCGACGGCACCCGAGGGATCGCCGAGGACGGGGAACGTCTGGCCGCCATCCGTGGACTTCGCGAGGGCGATCGAGGTCGGGTCGCCGTCCGCAGCCAGGAGAAACGCGTAGTAGATCTCGCCGGCCGGGCCGATCCCGACGGACGGGCTCCCGTAATAGAAGGTGTCGCTCGGCGCCTCGATTCTCATGTGCGCGAACGACCCGCCGCCGTCGCTCGAGACGCCGTAACCCGAGGCCGTCGTCGTCGTGTCCTCGAACCCCACGAAGACGAGCGCGCCGCGCGCCGCAATGGACGTCGTCCGGCTCTCGTGGTGGTCGACGTCGAGCGCCGGGTCGTTCACGCGGACGTTCTGGCGCGGCGCGGGCGCTCCGGACGCAGCCGGGGCCGTGGCCCGGACCCGCGGCGTCAGGGCCGCCGGGCGCGCCGGCGCCGAGGCGAGGCCGTTCGCGACGAGGACGGCCTGCCGCGCCCCCGGTGAAAGGCGCTCGAAGACGCCCGGCTTCAGCGCCCAGGCGAGACGCTTGCTCGAGGCCGCGGCAGCGACCCGCTCGGGGCCCGCTCCGACGCCGGCGCCGTTCGTGGAGGCCGCGGCGGAAAGGGACAGGGCCGAGAGCGTCAGCGCCAGGATCCGGAAGCCTCGGGACATGGTTCCTCCTCGGAGACGAAGCCGCGCGTTCCGCGGGGTGCAATTCTCGTGCAAGAGGGCGCGTCGCCTCCAGAGGGCGGCCCCCGGCGCGCAATGCCCTTCTTCACTTTCAAAGAAGAACGGCGGCGCGAAAACGCCGCCGTTCCACGAAGCATCGGGACGAGACGAGGACGCTACTCGTCCGGCTTCACCGCCGTCAGGAACTTCTGCGTCTGGCCCCGCGGGCCCTGGCGCTGGACGTAGAAGCGGATGTACTTGCCTTTTGGCGCCTTCTTGATCGCGGCCTGCATCTCGTCCACCGAACCGACGGCGGTGCCGTTCACCTCGAGGATGACGTCGCCCTCCTGGAGGTTTCCGTCGGCCGCCGGCGAGACGGGCTTGACGTGCGTCACGACGACGCCCTTCGCCGTGTCCTTGTCGATCCCGTACGCGCGGCGGGCCCGCGACGTCAGGTCGTCGATCTCGAGTCCGAGCATCTTCTGGCGGGAGGCCTGGCCCTCTTCCTCTTCGGAGGCCGCCGGCTTTTCGCCGTCCTCCGGCCGCGTCTCGAGCGTCGCGACCGTCGTCTGCTCCTTGCCGTCGCGGATGTAGCCGATCGTGATCTTCACGCCCGGCGCCTTGCCCGACACGTAGTCGATGAGGTCGCGGTTCGTCTTCACCGCCACGTCGTCGACGCGCGTCACGACGTCGCCGTACTTGAGGCCGGCCTTGTCGGCGGGCTTGCCCTTCTCGACGGACTGGACGAGCGCGCCCTCGGCCGCCTTGAGGCCGTAGGCCTCCTGCCATTTCTTGTTCACGGACTCGATGTTCACGCCGAGGAACCCGCGCACGACCTTGCCCTTCTTGAGCTGGGGCAGGAGGCGCTTCGCGACGTTGATGGGCACCGCGAATCCGATGTTCTGCGCGAACCGGGAAATGGCCGTGTTGATGCCCACGACCTCGCCGTTGACGTTGACGAGCGGGCCGCCGGAGTTGCCGAAGTTGATCGCGGCGTCCGTCTGGAGGAGGTTCTCGAAGGCGCTCGTCGCGCGCGAAAGGCCCGCGTAGCGGCCCTTTCCCGAGAGGACGCCGACCGTCACGGACTTGTCGAAGTTGAGCGGGTCGCCGATCGCCATGACCCATTCGCCGACGCGGATCCGGTCGCTGTCGCCGAGGCGCACCGTCGGGAACGGCTTCGTCCCCTCGATCTTGAGGAGCGCGAGATCGGTCGCGGGATCACGGCCGACGATCTTCGCCTTGTAGTCGTCCTTGTCGCCAACCTTGACCTCGACCTTCTCGGCGCCCTCGATCACGTGGTTGTTCGTGAGGATGTAGCCGTCCGGCTCGATGATGAAGCCGGTGCCGCCGGAGAGCTGCTTCTGGTCCTCGTCGTCGTCGGAGCCCTTCCTCTTCGGGCCGTCGGGGCCGAAAAAGAACTCGAACGGGTCCTGCCCGTCGCCGCCGCCGAAGTTGTGATACGGCCGCTTGATCTGCCGGGCCTTCACGATGTCCGTCGCGGTGACCGACACGATCGCCGGCTCGACCTGTTCGACGATGTCCGCGAAGGACGGAAGCGCGAGCGCCGTTCCGCCTGCGGCCCTCGCGGCCGGCGCCGGCGCGGAGGCCCCCGGCGGGGCCGCTTTCTGTGCGGTCGCGAGCCGGGTCAGGTCGAGGCTGCCCGCGAGAATCATGCCGAACACGACCGAACCGGTCAGCAGGGCGGCGAGGGAGAGAACTTTGGTTTTTGTGCGCATACCGTCCATGAATGATAGGCCCTCTAGGGTCGCCGGCCGGTGGGGTCGCCGGCGCCTCTTGCTGCCGAATGGCAAAGACCGTGCCGGGGTCTTCCGCGTCACAAAGGCGCGGCGGCGGCCGCGTCAACGTCGGCTTGCCGGCTCCGTGTCCTCGGGCCGAATGTTGTAGAAGAACGTCACCGTGACGCCCTCGCGGTCGTGCCCGAGGTCGGAGGGGAGCGGCCGGAACGGCGACGCATGCGAGATCGCGAGGAATGCGGCGTTGTCGAACGGCGGGACGCCCGAGTTCGAGAGGATCCTCTCGGCCTCCACGCGCCCGTCCTTGAGGATGTAGAAACGGATCGTGAGGCGGCCCTTCACGCCGTATCGCGCGAGCGCCGGGACCTCCCAGTTGCGCTTGATCTTGCGGATCATCTCCGCCGCGTAGGCGCCCCAGTCGTATCCGACCGTGTCGAACGAGAGCGGCCCGGAGTCGACGAAGCCGCCGTCGCGGTCGTAGCCGCCGCCGCCCTCGCCACCCTGCCCCCCGTCCGCCTGGGCGGCGCGTCTCGCGTCCTGCGCGCTGATCGATCCGACGTCCAGCGATGGCAGCCCGCGCAGGCGGCGCGCGTTCGCGCGCTCCTCGGCCGTCGGCGGATCGCTCATCGGGGTGTTCTGGGCGAGGTCGGTGAGCTTTCTGCCCGTCTCACCCGCCTCGTCGCCCCGAGCCGGACGCGCCGCGGCGGGCGCCCCGGGCTTGCCGGCGTCGAGGTCCCGGATGCCGGCCTGCGGATAGGCCTTGGGAACGGGCATCACGGGAAACTTCGGATCGCCGCCGTGGGCCTGTCGGTCCATGTCGGACGGGGCGGGCCGGGGGCCGGGCCTCGCGGCCTTAGGGCCGGGGAAGAGCTGGACGGGAATCGTCGGGTCCGGCGGCGTCCCCTGCATGAGCGCCATGATCCCGAGCGGGTCTGACTGCTCCTCGGCGGGCCGCTCCGGGAACTTGATCGTCAGGAGCGCGATCACGAGCAGCAGGTGGAGGATGACCGAGAGCGCGATCGCGCGCTCGGTGTTCAGGCGCCAATCGCGGGCCGTGCTCTCGGCGCGCACGCCGGGCAGGAACTCGGGCGTTTCGGCCTGCGCGACGGCCGAAAACGGATCCTCCTCGGGCGCGAGGCCCTGGGGAGGCGGCCACGGGGCGAGGCTTTCCTGCCCTTCGACGGCTTCGTCGTTCAGACGAATGACGGTGAGATCGCTGATGGAATATCCCCTCGAGAGGGCGCTCTGTTGTCGCGCGAGCTGCCCGTATGGGAAGTCCGTGCCACGCCGGACCTCATGTTAGCGGCTTTTGCCGCCTTGCCGCGCGGCCGTCCGGCACCTATAATGACGAGGCAGCTTTCAAGGGGCTTGAAAGAGGGCATAAGCCCTCTTTTTTTTGCCCCATGCGGGCTGCGGAAGGAGCCGGCCAGGACCTCGATGACCGCAAGAACCCTGCCCTTCGACGCGGCGACGGAAGGCCTCCTCAAGGGGCGCCTCGAGGCGCTCGGGCTGGAGCTCTGTCACGTCGACTGGCTCCAGGGCCGAGGCCGCGCCACCCTGACGCTGTTCATCGACAGACCGGGCGGCGTGACGCTGGACGACTGCGAGACCGCGTCGCGAGAGGCGTCCGCGATCCTCGACCCGCTCGAGGAGAGCCTTCCGGCGTACGTCCTCGAGGTCTCCTCGCCCGGGCTCGACCGCCCGCTCTGGACCCTTGCGGACTGCGCGAGATGGAAGGGCAGCCGCGTGACGATGCGTCTCGAGCGGAAGCTCGAGGGGACCGCAAAGCTCAAGGGAATCCTCGAGGACGTCCGCGAGGACTCCCTCACGGTCCTTGATGAGGATCGGAAGCGACGCTACACTGTGCGATTCGGCGACGTCCGGCGCGCGCGGCTTGTCCCCGAACTGTAAACCCGACGGAGAACACGACACGATGAGCACCCAGCCCCCGACGGACAGCGGCCCGGCGCCCGAGAAGAAGAAAAAGAAGGCGCCGAAGGGCGCGGCGAAGCCGCGCGCGAAGGCCGCGAAGGCGGCCAAGGCCGCGGCGGCTCCGCCCGCCACGAAAGCCGACGAGATCATCGAGGCGCTCAAGGCCGCCGCGCGCGACAAGGAAATCGAGTTCGACCGCCTCGTCGCCGCGCTGGAAGAGGCGATCGCGACGGCCGCCCGCAAGGTCTACAAGGTGAGGGAGATGTCCGCCCGGTTCGACCCGGCGACCGGGCTCCTGACCGCCTGGACGCCGTACCGGGTCGTCGAGCAGAAGACGAAGCCCGAGGAGCCGGAGGCCGAGGCCGTCCTCGACCCCGACGACGTTCCGCTCGGCGCCTCCGCCGCGCCGGTGCCGGCCGCGGTCCCCGCGCCGATCGACCCCGACAAGGAGATCCGCCTCCCCTGGATCGAGGTCCTCCCCGAGGAGGCGCCCGCGCTCCTCGCGGGCGAGCTCGCCGGCCAGAGCTGGCAGGTCGTCCGCAACCCGAAGGGCGAGGAGTCCACGGGCGACGAGGAGATCATCGACGCCGCTGCGATCGGGCTCGGCGACGAGATCCGCCTCTACCGCTCGACCGAAGGGCTCGGACGCATCGCGGCGCAGAGCGCCAAGCAGGTGCTCTACCAGAAGCTCCGCGAGGCGGAGCGCGACAACATCTACAACGAGTACTTCCCGAAGGTCGGCGAGCTCATCACGGGAACCGTGAAGCGCTTCGAGCGCGGCGACATGATCGTCGACCTCGGTCGCACCGAGGCCGCGATCCCGCGCGAGCACCAGTCGCGCGCGGAGCGCTACACGCAGGGCGAGCGCGTCCGGGGCGTCCTCGTGGACGTCCACAAGAACCCGAAGGGCTCGCAGATCATCCTGTCGCGCACGGCGCCCGAGCTCCTCATGCGCCTCATGGAGATGGAAGTTCCCGAGATCTACGACGGCACCGTCGTGATCCGGGGGTGCGTCCGCCAGCCCGGGGACCGCGCGAAGGTCGCGGTGTCCTCGCGCGAGCGCGACGTCGACCCGGTCGGCGCGTGCGTCGGGATGCGCGGCGCGCGGGTGCAGGCGATCATGCGCGAGCTGCGCGGCGAGCGCATCGACATCATCCAGTACTCGGACGATCTCATCACGTACGCGCAGAACGCGCTCTCCCCCGCGAAGATCACGCGCGTCTCGGCGATGCCGGCCGACGACGAGGCCGAGCCCGAGATCGGCGCGGACGGTGAGCCCGTCGAGCCGGTCCCGACGCTCGAGTGCATCGTCGAGGAGGACCAGCTCTCCCTCGCGATCGGCAAGCGCGGCCAGAACGTCCGACTCGCCGCCGCGCTCATCGGCGCACGCATCGAGATCAAGAGCGAGCAGGCCGTCAAAGCCGAAGTCGCGCAGGCCCTCCAGCGCATGCTCATCGCGTCGCAGCGCCGCGGCACGGCCCTCTCCGAGGTGCCCGATCTCGACGCGGCGGCCGGGGCGGCCTTCGAGGCCGCCGGGTTCGCCACCGTGGGCGACCTCCTCGACGCCGCCCTCGGCGAAGGCGAGAACCCGCTCGCGGCCGTGGCGCTCGAGCCCGCGGCCCGGGACGCCGCCGTCGAGACCGTGCGCGCCTTCGACGAGGCGCCACCCGAAGAAGAAAGCGAAGAAGAGACGCTCGAGTTCCAGGAAACCGGCGACGAGGGGTCCTCGTCCGCTCCCGTGACGGAGACTCCCGAAAAGTGAAACCGACCGCCGCAAAATTCACCGTCGCCCAGCTCGCGAAAATGATGGGCAAGCCCCCGAAGGAGGTCCTCTTCCTCCTCCAGGGCATCGGCGTCGACGTCAAGACACCCGAATCCGTGCTCGACGCGGCCACGGCCACGGCCCTCCTGGCCGGCAAGACCCAGGCGCCCAAGAGCCTGATCGTCCGGCAGGCGCCCACCGCGCCGTCCGCCGCGGCGCTCGCGACGGCCGCCGCCGCGAAAGCGAAGACCGAGCGCGCCGCACTCAAGCGCATCAAGATCGTCGAAAAGACGGGCGACGCCGAAACCGAAACGGCAGCGGCCGGCGAGGCCGCCGAGACCGCTCCGGCTCCGGTCGAGGCCGCTCCCGCTCCGGCCGCCGAGGCGGCCCCCGCCGTCCCGGCTGCCGCGGCCCCTCTCGTCGTCGAGGCACCGCTCGCGGCGAAAGTCGAACCGAAACCGGAGGCACCTCCGCCTCCCCCGATTCAGGCTCCCGTCGTCGCCGCTCCGCAAGCCGCTCCCGCACACGCGGCGCGTACGGCGACGCCTCCCGCGCGCGCGGCGCGTCCCGCGGTTCCCCCTGCGCGTCCGTCGGCCCCGCCGCCGCGGCCCGTGGCTCCGCCCGCTCCGCCCGCCCCCGTCGGCGCGCTTCAGCGGTTGCTCAAGCGCGAGGGCGCGCTGCCGCCGCGCCCCACCGCGGCGGCCGTTCCGCCGCCTCCGCCGCCCGCTCCGCGCGGCGACCAGATGTCCGCGTACGGCGCGAGCGCCGGCCCGAACTCCCCCGGCGTCACGCACGTCCGCCCCTCGGCCCCGCCGGCCGCAGCCCAGTCGGGCGCGCCCGCGGCGCCGGCCGCGCCCGTCAGGGGAGCCGGCGGCCTCGGGCGCGCCGTCATCGCGCCTCCGAGCCCCACGACGCTCCGTCCCGTCCGCCCGGCGACGCCCGTCATGCCCTCCGGCCCCCGTCCCGGCATGCCGCCTCGCCCCGCGGGCTTCCCGCCTCGCCCCGGCTTCGCGCCGCGCCCCGGCTTCGCGCCGCGCCCCGGCGGCCCCGGAGGCCCGGGCTTCGGCCCTCGCCCCGGCTTCGGACGCCCGCCGCTCGGCGGCCCTGCCGCGCCCCCTCTCCCGGACACCGCGGACCGGCGGAAGAAGGACGCGACGAAGCCCGGCCTCGCCGTCAAGAAGGGCGACGCGAAGAAGGCCGAATCGAAGAAGCCTCGCACGAAGGAGGTCTCCGCGCTCGAGGAGGACGTGCGGGAGTATCTCGGCACCTACAAGCAGGACACGTACGAGGACATCCCGACGCCGTCGGCCGAGGGGACGGACGAAGCCCTCGCGTCGAAGCCGCTCTCGAAGTCCGCGCAGCGCCGCGCCGGCAAGAAGACGATGGCCACGGAGACCGGCGAGGTCGTCGAGGTCAAGAAGAAGGCCGAGGGGCCCGTCTTCCTCTCCGAGGGCGTCACGATCAAGGAGCTGTCCGAGAAGCTGGGCGTCCTCGCGAAGGACCTCATGAAGGCGCTTCTCGCGCGCGGGATCTTCGCGACGATCAATCAGCCCGTCGAGCAGAAGCTCGCAATCGAGATCGCCAAGGAGTTCGGCGTCGAGGCGGCTGTCGTCTCGTTCGAGGAAGAGCTCGAGCTCTCCCGCCAGCAGACGGCGATCGAACACGCCGCCGACGCGGCCGAGGCGAACGCCGCCGACACGTCGGGCGGCGTGCGCGTGCCGCGCGCGCCCGTCGTCACCGTCATGGGCCACGTCGACCACGGCAAGACCTCCCTTCTCGACGCGATCCGCAAGGCGAACGTCGCCGAGGGCGAGGCGGGCGGCATCACGCAGCACATCGGCGCCTACCGCGTCGAGACGAAGGGCAAGACGATCGTCTTCCTCGACACGCCGGGCCACGAGGCGTTCACGCTCATGCGCTCGCGCGGCGCCAAGGCGACGGACATCGTCATCCTCGTCGTCGCGGCCGACGACGGCGTCATGCCGCAGACGGCCGAGGCGATCGACCACGCCCGCGCAGCGAAGGTCCCGATCGTCGTCGCGATCAACAAGATCGACAAGCCGGACGCGAACGTCCAGCGCGTCAAGCAGGAGCTCGCCGAGAAGGGCGTCCTCGTCGAGGAGTTCGGCGGCGACGTCGTCGCCTGCGAGATCTCCGCGAAGAAGAAGATCGGCATCGACCAGCTCCTCGAGATGATCCTCCTGCAGGCCGAGGTGCTCGAGCTCAAGGCCGTCGCGACGGGCCCCGCCCGCGCCGTCGTCCTCGAGTCGCGCCGCGAGGCCGGCAAGGGCACGCTCGCGACCGTCCTCATCCAGCAGGGCACGCTCCACGTCGGCGACGTGTTCTTCGCGGGAGCGGCCGTCGGCCGCGTCCGCGCGATGCTCGACGACCGCGGCGCGCGCCTCACCGAGGCGGGCCCCGCGACACCCGTCGAGGTCATGGGCTTCGACGACCTCCCGGACGCCGGCGACACGCTCCAGGTCGTCGAGGACGAGTCCAAGGCCCGGCAGGTCTCCTCGTTCCGCTCCCAGAAGGAGCGCGAGGAGTCGCTCGCGAAGTCCTCGCGGATGTCGCTCGACTCGCTCTTCAACCGCATGAAGGAGGGGGTCGCCAAGGACCTCGCCCTCATCGTGAAGGCCGACGTCCAGGGCTCCGAGGAAGTCCTCGTCCAGACGCTCGGGAAGCTCTCGACCGAGAAGGTGAAGGTCACGATCCTCCACTCGGGCGTCGGCGCGATCTCCGTCAACGACGTCCTCCTCGCGGCCGCGTCCGAGGCGATCATCATCGGCTTCAACGTCAAGCCCGAAAAGAAGGCCCAGGACCTCGCGGACCACGAGGGCGTCGAGATCCGCCTCTACTCCGTCATCTACACCCTGACGGACGAGATCAAGAAGTCCATGGCGGGTCTCCTCGACACCGTCAAGAAGGACGTCACGCGCGGCCACGCCGAGGTGCGCGAGCTCTTCAAGGTTCCGAAGATCGGGACGGTCGCGGGCTGCATGGTCACGGACGGGTCCATCCCGCGGACGGCCTCGGTGCGCCTCGTGCGCGACCACCGCGTCATCTACGAGGGCAAGATCGGCTCGCTCCGCCGCTTCAAGGACGACGCGTCCGAGGTCAAGCAGGGTTTCGAGTGCGGCATCGGAATCGCCGGCTACCAGGACGTCAAGGTGGGCGACGTGCTCGAGGCGTTCGTGGTCGAGGAGATGGCCGCCTCGCTGACCTGAGGCGGCTGCCGTGGTCGTCGCACTCGCGGTCTTCGATTTCCATCTTCCCGGCTGCCGGGGGCTGAAGGAGAAGCGGGCATTCCTCAGGCCGCTCAAGGCGCGGCTGAGGGGCGAGTTCGAGATCTCGGCGGCGGAGGTCGCGCACCAGGACCTCCTCCAGCGCGCCGCGCTCGGCGTCGCAGCGGTCGGGCCGGACCGCGAAGGGCTCGAGCCCCTGCTCCAGAAGGTCCTGTCGTACATCGAGGGGTACGCGGAAGAAAACGGCGCCGAGATCGCGGCGGCGCGGCACGAGTTCCTGAACTACGGCGACGTCGGGGCCGCCGGGAGCGGGTTCGGCGCCACGGGAGACTGAGATGGTTCGAGAAAAGAAGGCCGGGCCTCCGAGCCGCCGTCCGAAGCAGGTCGGCGACGTCGTGCGCGCCGAGCTCGCGCGCCTGCTCCGGGAAGACCTGCGCGACCCGGCGATCGGCTTCGCGACGATCACGGACGTCGTGATGGCGGACGACCTGCGCTCGGCGCGTGTCCACGTCTCCGTCTTCGGCGCGAAGGACCAGTTCGCGAAAACCGTCGCGGCGCTCAACCACGCCCGCGGCCACCTGCGCCCGCTCGTCGGGCGCAACTGCGGCCTGCGCTACGCGCCCGAGCTCCACTTCGTCGAGGACCACACGCTCGAACGCGGCGCCCGAATCGAGGAGCTCCTCCGCACGATCCCGAAAGCCGAACCAGGCGAGGACGAATGACGGCGCGCGACGCCGCGCTCGACGACGCGTACGGCGCCGTCGCGGATCTCCTCCGGAACGGAAAGCGCTTTCTCCTCACGGGCCACCGCAACCCCGACGGCGACTCGCTCGGGTCGGCCCTCGGCCTCGCGCAGGCTCTCGAGGCGGCGGGCAAGGATGCCACGGTCGTCATGCGCGACCCGTGGTCGTTCGCCTACGACGGCATGCCGGGGATCGCGAAGGTCCGGGTCTTCGACGCGCTCCCGGCCGACTGGCCGGCGGCGTACGACGCGATCCTCGTCATGGAGTGCCCGGAGTCGGACCGCACGGGCTGGCCGAACCTGTTCGCCGGGAAGGTCGTCAACATCGACCACCACCCCGGCAACGCGCGCTACGGCGCCCTGAACCTGATCGACCTTCCCGCGGCGGCCGTGGGCGAGATGGTGGCCGACCTCCTCGACTTCCTTCAGTGGCCGCTCACGCCGGACGCCGCGACGAACCTCTGGGTCTCGCTCGTGTCCGACACGGGCTCGTTCCGGTATTCGAACACGACCCCGAAGGCGCTCGCGCTCGGCGCGCGGCTCGTCGCCGCGGGCGCGCAGCCGGGCCCCGTGAACGAGTTCCTCTTCGAGGCGGCGCCGCTCTCCTCGCTGAAGCTCGAGGCGCTCGTCCTCGGGACGCTCGCGCTCCACGCGGACGGCGCCGTCGCGACCGTCGAGCTCCCCCGCCGGTTCTTCGCAGAGAGCGGAGCGCGCGAGTCCGACACGGAAGGCCTCGTGAACCGCGCGCGCGGGATCCTCGGCGTGCAGGCGGCCGCGCTCCTGCGCGAGGGAGACGCCGGCGAGATCCGCTGCTCGCTCCGGAGCAAAGGGACGGTCGACGTCCGGAGCGTCGCGGCTCAGCACGGCGGCGGCGGGCACCGGAACGCGGCGGGCTGCCGGATCGCGGGAACGCTCGAATCCGCGAAGGCGGCGCTCGTCGCCGGGATCTCCGCGGCCGTCGCGGCGGACGCGCAGGGGCGCGGGTGAGCGCGCGCGCGGCGGGACCGGACGGCGTCCTCCTCGTCGACAAGCCGGAAAAGCTCACCTCGCACGACGTCGTCGACGTCACCCGCCGTCTCCTCGGGACGCGCCGCATCGGCCACACGGGCACGCTCGACCCGGCCGCCACGGGCCTCCTCGTCCTCTGCGTCGGCCGCGCGGGGCGGCTGCAGTCGTTCCTCACGGGCTGGGACAAGACGTACGAGGGCACGATCGTCTTCGGCGTCGCGACCGACACGTACGACACCGAGGGGACGCCGGCCGGGGAGCCGCACCCCGATCCCGCCCCGTCGCGCGCGCGCCTCGAGGAAGCCTGCCGCGCCTTCACGGGCGAGATCCTCCAGGTTCCTCCGCCCTTCTCGGCGAAGAAGATCGCCGGCAGGAAGTTCTACGAGCTCGCCCGCGCGGGCGAGCCCGTGCCGGAAACGCCGAAGGCCGTTACCGTCCGCTCGCTCGACATCCTCGACCTCGACGGCGCCGTCGCGCGCTTCCGCGTCTCGTGCACGTCCGGCACGTACATCCGCTCGCTCGCCCACGACATCGGGAAAGCCCTCGGCACGGGCGCCCACCTCGGGAGCCTCCGGCGCATTTCGATCGGCCCTTTCCGCCTCGAGGAGGCGCGCACGCTCCTCGTGCTCGAAGCGCTTGCGCCCGAAGAGCGGTTCGGAAAGCCCTCGTGGCTGACCCTGTCGGAGATCCCGCTCCCGTTTCCCGCCGTCGCGCTCGCCCCGGCGGAGGCCGCGAAGGTCCGGAGCGGCCACGGTGTCCCCGTCCGCGTCCCCGAGGGCGCCGGCGGCTCCTCGATGGTCCGCCTGACGGAGAGCGGCGAGCTCCTCGCCCTCGGCACGCTCGAGCCCCTCGGCCGGGGCGCCCTCGCCCTCGCCCGGCCGAAAGTCGTCCTCGCGGGGTGACGTTCCCGACTCCCCTCCGGTTGACCGCCCCCGGCCGGTCGGCTAGACTCCGCCTCCTGAAAAATTAGAGAAGGAAAGAAAAGACATTGGCCCAGCTCACCACGAAGAAGGCGGAAACGATCACGACGTACCGGCGCCACGACAGCGACACGGGCTCGCCCGAGGTCCAGGTGGCTCTCCTCTCCAAGCGCATTTCCGAGCTGACCGAGCACTTCAAGACGCACGCCAAGGACCACCACTCCCGGAGGGGTCTCCTCCAGATGGTCGGCCGGCGGCGCCGCCTGCTCGATTACGTGAAGAAGCGCGACGCGGACCGGTATCGCGCCCTGATCGAGCGCCTCGGACTGCGCAAGTAGTCCTTTTCTTCAACGGCAATCGTCCGGCGGCACCTTCCGGCCCGCGCCTCGCGGCCTGAGGGAGACGTGCACGCCGGCCGGCGCCGGGCCACCGAAAGGAAATGCCCATGCATGACACCCTCACCGTCGACCTCGATGGACGCTCGCTCACGATCGAGACGGGCAAGATCGCCAAGCAGTCCGACGGCGCCGCCGTCGTGAAGTGCGGCGACACGGTCGTCCTCGTGACCGCCTGCTACACGAAGGAAGCGAGAGACATCGACTTCCTCCCGCTCACCGTCGAGTACAAGGAATACCAGTACGCGGCGGGACGCATTCCCGGCGGGTTCTTCAAGCGCGAGGGACGCCCGACCGAGAAGGAAATCCTGACCTGCCGGATGATCGACCGGCCGTTCCGCCCTCTCTTCCCCGAGGGCTTCAACCTCGAGACCCAGATCGTGGGACTCGTCCTCTCGGCCGACGGCGAAAACGACCCGGACGTCCTCGCGATCAACGGCGCCGCCGCCGCGCTCGCGATCAACACGATCCCGTTCGCGCACGTCCTCGGCGCCGTCCGCGTCGGGAAGATCGGCGAGAAGTTCGTCTTCAACCCGACGGCGAAGGAGCGCAAGGAGTCCGAGTTCGACCTCGTCGTCGTCGGGACGCACGACGCCGTCTCGATGGTCGAGGCGGGCGCGAAGGAAGTCTCCGAAGCCGTGATGCTCGAGGCGATCCTCCGCGGCCACGCGATGGTGCGGAAGATCGTCGAGGCGATCGCCGCGATGGCCGCGCGCCGCAACGTCGTCAAGGCGCCGTTCACGCCGCCGGCTTCCCTGCCGGCCGATTTCACCGCGGCCGTCCGCAAGCAGTGGGAGGGCCCGATGATGGAGGCCCTCACCCACCCCGGGAAGATCGAGTCGTACGCGAAGATCAAGGAAGTCAAGAAGTACGGCGTCGAGCTCGTCCCCGAGGACCAGCCCGAGACGCGCAAGATGGCCAAGCGCGCCCTCTCCGAGATGGTCGAGACGCTCACGCGCGAGACGATCCTGAAGCAGCGCAAGCGCCTCGACGGCCGCGCGTTCGATCAGGTCCGCCCGATCTCGATCGAGGCCGGCGTGCTCCCCCGCACACACGGCTCGTCGCTCTTCACGCGCGGCGAGACGCAGGCGCTCGTGACCGTCACGCTCGGGACCTCCGACGACACGCAGCTCATCGAGGACCTCGAGGGCGATTCCGAGCGCTCGTTCCTCCTCCACTACAACTTCCCGCCGTTCTCCGTCGGCGAGGTCAAGCGCTTCGGCTCTCCGGGCCGGCGCGAGATCGGCCACGGACGCCTCGCCTGGCGCTCGCTGCAGGCCGTCCTGCCGGACGAGAAGACGTTCCCGTACACGATCCGCGTCGTCTCCGACATCCTCGAGTCCAACGGCTCGTCGTCGATGGCGACGATCTGCGGCGGCTCGATCGCTCTCATGGACGCCGGCGTTCCCGTCAAGGGCGCGGTCGCAGGCGTCGCGATGGGCCTCGTGAAGGAAGGCGACGCGTTCGCGATCCTCACGGACATCGCGGGTCAGGAAGACCACTACGGGGACATGGACTTCAAGGTCGCCGGCACGCGCAAGGGCATCACGGCCCTCCAGATGGACATCAAGATCGGCGGCATCACGCCGCAGATCTTCGAGCAGGCCCTCGAGCAGGCCCGCCACGGCCGCCTCTTCATCCTCGACAAGATGGAGCAGACGCTCCACAACGCGCGCCCCGAGCTCTCGGCGTTCGCGCCCCGCCTCCTCACGATCTCGGTCCCCGAGGACAAGATCCGCGACATCATCGGCTCCGGCGGCAAGACGATCCGCGCGCTCCAGAAGGAGTACTCCTGCAAGATCGACGTGCAGGACGACGGCACCGTCACGGTCGCCTCGAGTGACATGCCGACCGCCGAGAAGTGCCTCGAGGCGATCCGCCAGCTCACGACGGTCCCCGAGATCGGCACCGAGTACCTCGGGACGGTCGTCCGCATCGAGCCCTACGGGTGCTTCGTCCAGATCCTCCCGGGCATGGACGGCCTCGTCCACATCTCCGAGCTCGCGCCCGGCCGCGTCCGCGAGACGACCGACGTCGTCAAGATGGGCGACAAGATCAAGGTCAAGATCATCGCGATCGACCCGGTCAACGGGAAGGTCAAGCTCTCGCGCCGGCAGGCCCTGACGCCGGAGGAGAGCGCCGCCGAAGTCGAGCGCCTCGGTCTCACGGCCGTCGCGGCCGGCGAGGGCGGCGGCGACGACGACCGCCCGCGGCGCTTCGACCGCGACCGCGGCCCGCGCCCCGGCGGCTTCCGCGGCGGACGCCCGGGCGGCGGCGGCTTCCGGCCTCGCTGATCCGGTCTGGTCCGAAGAGCAACGAAGATCTTCTGAGAAGGTAAGAAGGCCCCGGCGACGCCGGGGCCTTTACTTTTTCCGGACACGCCGGTCCGGAGGCGCAATGCCTTCCGGCTCGACCAGCGTGTTCGACCGGTCGCCGCTCTCGGCCCACTGGCGGAGCGACGCGACGCCGACGGCGTAGCGGTTGTCGTCGCCGCCCTCCGCGAGATAGCGCTCGACCTCCCGCGCCGCGGCGGCGGGCCCGACCTGCGCCTCGACGATCGTCGCGTAGACGAGCGTGTCCGAGAACCGGTGCCGGCCGTCCGGGATGACCGACGGAAGCAGGGGGACGAGGGACAGCGCAGCGGCGGGCAGCGCGAGGAGGCCCGCTCGTCGCCAGTCCTTTCGCCGTATTTCTTCGAAGGTGAACACGAGAAACAAGCCTGCGCCCAGTGCGAGCGGCCCGATTGCGCCCGCGCGGTATCTCGACGTGGTCTGCACGAGGAGACACGAGGCGAGCGGGACGAGGATCCCGACGGCCGCGAGGAGGAATTCGTCCTTTCGAAGCACGCGGCGCGTCCGCGCCGCGAACAGCCCGACCAGTCCGGCGCCGAGGACGCACGGAAAGACCGGGAGCACTTTCAGAATCCCGATCCGATCTCTGAAGAAATAGAAATTCGCATTGTCGGGGACCTCGTAGACGTTGAAGAAGGTCGCGAGCTTCTTGAGGAGAAGCTTCGGAAGCTCCAGCGGCGCGTCGCGGTAGCTCTCGAGCACGAGTCGCGCGGTTCTCGACGTGGACCCGCCCGCCTCCTCGAGGAGGTCGGCCATTTCCGGCGGCGGGTTCGTCGTGGCGTCGGCGCCGATCGCGTTGCCCCAGGCGAGGCCGATCGCCTGCCGCGTGTCGAACGTCAGCGGCGGCACGCCGGCGGACACGTTGCGCGCCGCGAGGACGCCGAGGGGGATCGCGAGGCCGAGGATGCCCAGAGCCAAAGAGCGGCGGTGTTCGCGGCCGCCGGAGGACTTCTTTGAAAGTGAATAGAGGGAGACGAGCGCGAGGGGCAGGACCGTCTGCTTCATCAGCGTCGCCGCGCCGCCCAGCAGGCCGAGGCCGATCGCGGAGCCCGGGCCGAGCACGAACGGCAGGGCGACGAGCAGCGTCGAAAGATGCGCGACCGGCCCATCCCGGTAGAGGAAGAAATCGTGGAAGACGAGCGGCCCGTAGGCGCCGTAGAGAACACCGGCCGCGACGGCGCACCACGCAGCCACGCGCGACGGGCCGCTCTCGTCGGCCTCGTCTCCCCTCCTGCTCGTTCGAAGAAAATCTTCTCCTCTTCTTTGAATCGCGGCCGCGAGAATGGCCGAAGCGACGCACGCGAGCAGCATCTGCAGGACCCGCGCGGGGAGGAACGGCGGCCCGAACACGCGGCGCAGGATCGCGAGCCCGTAAGGATAGAGCGGTCCGGAGTAATACGCGTTCTTCTGGTACCACGTCTCCCAGACTTCCGGAGGCCCGTAGGTCGCCTGCCAGTTGAAGTACGCGCGGTACGCCGGGACGTCGGCCCAGTTTCCGGCCGCGAGGCGCTCGGACCACTCGACGTACGCGTGCTCGTCCGTCTCCGTCCAGAGGTGCCACGATTCGAGCGGCGTGGCGAGGAGCGAAGCGAGCGCCGCGGCGCGGAGCCCGAAGACGATCGCGAACACGGCAACGGGCGCCGCGAGACGAGGCGAAACCCGGACGGAGGGCACGCCGGATTCTAGGCGACGCCCGCGCCGGAATCCGGCGGAACCGGGCGGGGGCGGCCGCCGCGGAGCCGCTCGGCGGATCGCAACTCACTCTCAGACGCGATCTGGTACATTCTCGCCCCTCCAAGGCCGCCGGTTCGGCAACACGAGAATATGGCGCAGATCTTCAACCGATCCACGAACGCGATCTCCCGGCTCTCGATCTGGGGAGCCGCGTTCATCCTCGCCGGCGTCGCCTGGGCGGCGTCGGTGATGAACCGTTCCGCGTACAACACGGGCCAGGGCGTCACGATCAAGCAGCCCGTCCCCTTCAGCCACGAGCACCACGTGAGCGGACTCGGGATCGACTGCCGGTACTGCCACACGGCGGTCGAAAAGAGCTCCAATGCCGGCATCCCGCCGACCGCGACGTGCATGAACTGTCACAAGCTCATCTGGAACGACAGCCCGCTTCTCGAGCCCGTGCGCGAGAGCTTCCGCTCGGGGCGTCCCTTGAACTGGGCGAAGGTCTATGCCCTGCCGGACTTCGTCTACTTCGACCACAGCATCCACGTGAACAAGGGAATCGGTTGCGTCTCGTGTCACGGGCGGATCGACCGGATGCAGCTCACGCGCCAGTACCCGTCTCTCCAGATGGAGTGGTGCCTCGCGTGCCACCGCGAGCCGGAGAAGAACCTCCGCCCGAAGGACCGGATCTTCGACCTCGCCTGGAAGGCCGGAGACCAGGCCGCGCTCGGCGCCGCCCTGAGGAAGGAGTACGGCATCCGATCCACGTTCGCGCTCACGAACTGCAGCACGTGCCACCGATGAAGGAAGCCATGCCGACCGCCTCCGGATTGAAAGAGCGCCTGGCCTCGCAGAAGGGCCGCGCGTTCTGGCGCAGCCTCGAGGAGTACTCCGCGACGCCCGAGTTCGCCGAGATGCTCGGCCGCGAGTTCCCGCAGCACGCGTCCGAGTGGGACGAGGGCGTCTCCCGCCGCCGTTTCCTCGAGCTTTCCGCCGCCTCTCTCGCCCTCGCCGGGCTCTCGGCCTGCGTCAAGCAGCCGCGCGAGGGCGTCGTCCCGTACGTCAAGCAGCCCGAGGAGGTCGTCCCGGGCCGTCCCCTCTTCTTCGCGACGGCCGCGACGCACGGCGGCTACGCAACCGGCCTCCTCGTCGAGAGCCACACGGGCCGCCCGACGAAGATCGAAGGGAACCCCGACCACCCGGCGAGCCTGGGCGCGACGGACGCCTTCTCGCAGGCGCTCGTCCTGTCCCTGTACGACCCGGACCGCTCGCAGACGATCACGCGCCTCGGCCAGATCCGGACGTGGGCGAATTTCACCGACGAGCTCGCCCAGCGCGTCAAGGTCGCCGGGGCGCTCGGGGGCGACGGCTTCCGGATTCTCACGCAGACGGTCAGCTCTCCGACCCTCGCGGCCCAGCTGCGCGAGGTCCTCACGGCGATGCCGAAGGCGCGCTGGCACCAGTGGGAGCCGGCCGGCCGCGACGCCGTCCGCGCGGGCGCCCGTCTCGCCTACGGCCAGGCGGTCGAGACGCGCTACGACTTCTCGAAGGCCGATGTCGTGCTCACGCTCGACGCCGACCCGTTCGCCGCCGGCCCGGGCTCGCTCGCGGCCGCGCGCGCGTTCTCGCGCCGCCGCCGCGAGGCCGCGACCGGCTCCGCGAAGCCGCCCCGTTTCTACGCCGTCGAGTCCACCCCGACCGCGTCGTCGACGCTCGCCGACCACCGGTTCCCGGTGAAGCCGTCCGAGATCCCGGCGGCCGCAGCGGACCTCCTCGCGGCCGTTTCCGGCGGCGCAGCCGCGTCCCGGCTCCCGTGGCTCGCGGCCGCGGCGGCCGACCTGCGGGCGGCCGGCGCCCGCGGCCTCGTCGTCCCGGGTGACTTCGCCCCGGCCGAAGTCCACGCCCTCTGCCACGCGGTCAACGGCGCGCTCGGCGCCATCGGGACGACCGTCCTCGTCTCGGATCCCGTCGAGCCCGAGCCCGTCGACCAGCTCGCCTCTCTGAAGGCGCTCGTCGACGACCTCCGGGCCGGGAAGGTCGACACGCTCCTGATCCTCGGCGGCAACCCCGTCTTCGACGCGCCGGCGGATCTCTCCTTCGCCGACGCCGTCCAGAAGGCGGCGTTCCGCGCGCACCTCTCCCTCTACGACGACGAGACGAGCGCGTACTGCACGTGGCACCTCAACGAGGCTCACGCTCTCGAGTCCTGGACGGACGCGCGCGCGTACGACGGGACCGCGTCGGTCGCGCAGCCCCTGATCGAGCCGCTTTACGGCGGCAAGTCCGCGCACGAGGTCCTCGCGGCCGTCCTCGGCCAGCCGGCCGCACGGTGCGGAGACGTCGTGAAGGCCGCGTGGCAGAAGCAGCGGCAGGCCGGCTTTCCCGCGTTCTGGCGCAAGGCGCTGCACGACGGCGTCGTCGAGGGGACCGCCCTCGCGGCGAAGAACCTCTCGCCGCGGCGCGACGTCGCGCCCGCGCCCGCCCGCTCGGTCCCGGCCGGGATGTTCGAGCTCGTCCTCAGACCCGACCCCGGCATTTTCGACGGCCGGTACGCGAACAGCGGCTGGCTGCAGGAGATGCCGAAACCGCTGACGAAGGTCGTGTGGGACAACGTCGCGCACCTCTCGCCGAAGAGCGCCGCCGATCTCGGCGTCGTGAACGAGGACGTCGTCGAGCTCGAAGCGAACGGACATACCGTCGAGCTCCCCGTCTGGATCCTCCCCGGGCAGCCGGACGGCGTCGTGACCGTCCACTTCGGTTTTGGACGCACGCGCGCCGGCCGGGTCGGGAACGGCGTCGGCGTCGACGCCTACCGCCTCCGGACCTCGCCGACGCTCTGGAACGCGGCCGCAACGCTGAAGAAGACGGGCCGCACGGCCGAGCTCGCCTCGACGCAGCAGCACTTCCTCATGGAAGGGCGGCACCTCGTGCGGACCGGCACGTTCGAGACGTACCGCAAGGACCCGGAGTTCGCGAAGAGGATGGAGGAGGTCTCCGAGATCTCCCTCTATCCCGGCTGGAAGTACGAGCACCACGCCTGGGGCCTCGCCGTGAACCTCTCGTCCTGCACGGGGTGCAGCGCCTGCGTCATCGCCTGCCAGGCCGAGAACAACATCCCGACCGTCGGCAAGGACCAGGTCCGCCGCGGCCGCGAGATGCACTGGCTCCGCATCGACCGGTACTACGAAGGCTCCCCCGAAGACCCGGCGGCGCACAGCCAGCCCGTCATGTGCATGCACTGCGAGAAAGCCCCGTGCGAGGTCGTCTGCCCCGTTGCGGCGACGACCCACAGCGAGGAAGGCATCAACGAGATGACCTACAACCGCTGCATCGGGACCCGGTACTGCTCGAACAACTGCCCGTACAAGGTCCGGCGGTTCAACTTCTACGACTACAACAAGGACAAGCACCTGCCCGTCCTCACGCTCCTCGCGAACCCGAACGTCACCGTCCGCCAGCGCGGCGTCATGGAGAAGTGCAACTACTGCATCCAGCGCGTGAACCGCGCCCGGATGCACGCCGAGAAGGAGAACCGCCGCGTGAGAGACGGCGAGGTCGTCACGGCCTGCCAGCAGGCGTGCCCGACGGAGGCGCTCGTCTTCGGCGACCTGAACGATCCCACGTCGCGCGCCGCGAAGATGCGCAAGGAGCCGCTCGAGTACCCGCTCCTCGGCGAGCTCAACACGCGGCCGCGGACGACGTACCTCGCGAAGCTCGTGAACCCGAACCCGGCGCTCGAGGGGAAAGCCTGATGTCCGCCGGCATCGAGAGACCGCCCGTCATCGCCCCCGGCTATACGCCCGCGACGGTCACCGACAAGATCAGCGCGGTCGTCCTGAACAAGACGCCGCGGTGGTGGTATCTCGCGTTCGGCGTCTCGTTCGCCGCGCTCATGCTTCTCCTCCTGACGATGGCGAAGCTCCTCGTCCTCGGCGTCGGGATCTGGGGCGTCAACATCCCGATCGCCTGGGGCTTCGCGATCGTGAACTTCGTCTGGTGGATCGGCATCGGCCACGCGGGGACGCTGATCTCCGCGATCCTGCTTCTCCTCAGGCAGACGTGGCGCACGTCGATCAACCGATTCGCGGAGGCGATGACGCTCTTCGCGGTCGCGTCGGCCGGCACGTTCGTCCTCTTCCACACGGGCCGCCAGTGGCTCGCCGCGTACTGGCTGTTTCCGTACCCGAACACGATGGGCCTCTGGCCGCAGTTCCGCAGCCCGCTCATGTGGGACGTCTTCGCGGTCTCGACGTACGCGACGATCTCGGCTCTCTTCTGGTTCGTGGGCCTCATCCCCGACCTCGCGACGCTCCGCGATCGCAGCAGGTCCCTCGTCGGCAGGCACGTCTACGGGATGCTCGCGATGGGCTGGCGCGGCTCGGCGCGGCACTGGCACAACTACGAGGTCGCGTCCCTCCTCCTCGCCGGCCTCGCGACCCCGCTCGTCGTCTCGGTCCACACGGTCGTGAGCTTCGATTTCGCCGTCGGGATCCTTCCGGGCTGGCACGCGACGATCTTCCCGCCGTACTTCGTGGCGGGCGCGATCTACTCAGGCTTCGCGATGGTCATGTCGCTCTCGATCCCGCTGCGCAAGCTGTTCGGGCTCGAGGACTTCATCACGATGCGGCACCTGCAGAACATGGCGAAGATCATGCTCGCCACGGGGCTCATCGTCGCGTACGGATACGCGATCGAGCTCTTCATGGCCTGGTACAGCGGAAACCCGTTCGAGCAGTACATGATGCACAACCGCATCCTCGGCCCGTACGGCCCGATCTGGTTCTGCCTCATCCTCTGCAACATCCTGACGCCGCAGCTCCTCTGGATCCGGAAGGTGCGCAACTCGGTCGGGATGCTGTTCGCGATCTCGATCGTCGTGAACATCGGGATGTGGCTCGAGCGCTTCGTCATCGTCGTGACGAGCCTGCATCGCGACTTTCTCCCGTCCTCGTGGGACATGTACACGCCGACGCGCTGGGACTGGGCGTTCTTCGTCGGGTCGCTCGGCCTGTTCTTCTCGCTCATGTTCCTGTTCATCCGCTTCCTGCCCGTCATCTCGATCTTCGAGATGCGGACGATCGCGAAGGGAGTCCCGGAGGAGAAGCCGGAGGTGCACGCGTGAGCGTTCTCTCGCGGTTCTTCCCCCGGCACGTCGCGCCGGGGATCGGCAAGGCGGGTCCGCGCGAGGGCGGCGGCGAGCTGCCTCCGCACCTTTACGGCGTGATCGCCGAGTTCACCGCGGCGCCCGCCCTCGTCCAGGCCGTTCACCGGGCCCGCGAGCAGGGATACGTCGTGATGGAGGCGTACACGCCGTACCCGATCGAGGAGCTGAACGACGCGATCGGCCACGGCCCGTCCCGCGTGCCGCTTCTCGTCCTGATCGGCGGCATCCTCGGCGGCCTCGGAGGGTTCGGCCTGCAGTACTGGACCTCCGCCGTGGACTTCCCGCTCAACATCGGCGGCCGCCCCCCGAACAGCTGGGTCGCGTTCATCCCGATCACGTTCGAATGCACGATCCTCGTGGCCGGCATCGCGGCCGTCCTCGGGATGCTCGTCCTGAACGGCCTCCCGATGCCCTTCCACCCGGTCTTCGGCGTGGACCGGTTCCAGCTCGCGTCCCGCGACCGCTACTTCCTCATGATCCTCGCGCGGGATCCGAAGTTCCGCGCCGGGGACACGTTCCGCTTCATGGAGACGCTCGGGGGCGTCCACGTGCAGGACGTGGAGGACTGATGCGCCGGCCCGCCCGTGCCCTTCCGCTCCTCTTGCTCGCGCTCGCCGGCTGCCGGAACGACATGCACCGCCAGGCGAAGACGAAGGATCTCCGCGAATCCGCGTTCTTCGCCGACCACAGTTCGGCGCGGCCGCTGCCCGAGGGCGTCGTCGCGCGCGGTTTCCTCCGCGAGGACGCGGCGCTCTACCGCGGCACGGGGCCCGACGGGAAGTTCGTCGTCGACCTGCCGGTCCCCGTCACGAAGCCGCTTCTCCTCCGCGGGCAGGAGCGCTTCAACATCTACTGCTCCCCGTGCCACGGCCGGACCGGCGACGGGCAGGGCATGATCGTCCAGCGCGGCTTCAAGCAGCCGAGCACGTTCCACGTCGACCGTCTTCGCAACGAGCGGGCGGGCTACTTCTTCGACGTCATGACGAACGGCTTCGGCCAGATGTCCAGCTACGCCTCGCAGGTCACGCCGGAGGACCGCTGGGCGATCGTGTCCTGGATCCGCACCCTGCAGGCCTCACAGAACATGCCGAGAGAATTTCTTGCGAAAGAGGACGAGGGAAAGATAGACGCCACCCGATGACTGAAGCCAGCACGAAAACATTCAAGGCCGCCGACTGGGCGCCGCCCGCCGTAGACCTCGTGCGCGTCGGGCGCCGCGCGCTCGGCGTCGGCGTCGTCTTCGCCGCGATCTCGGCCGCGGGGCTGTTCGTCGCGCCCGCGCAGTTCTTCCGCTCGTACCTCGTCGCGTTCTGCCTCGTCCTCGGCGTCACGCTCGGGTCGTTCGCGATCTCGATGCTCCATCACATGTCGCGCGGCGCGTGGGGCCTCGTCATCCGCCGGATCCTCGAGGCCTCGTCGCGGACGCTGCCCTTCGTCGCGCTCCTCGCGGTCCCGCTCCTCTTCGGACTCCGCCACATCTACCCGTGGGCCGACCCGGCGCGGGTCGCGACGGACGAGATCCTCCGTCACCGCGCGGCCTACATGAACCCGACGTTCGTGGTCGCCCGCCTCGCGGTGTGTCTCGCCGTGTGGACGGCCTTCGGGTTCGCCCTCAGCCGGCTCTCGAAGAAGCAGGACGAGGCGCCGTCGGCCGGCCTCGAGCGGCGCATGCAGATCGTCGCGGCGCCGGGCCTCGTCCTCTACTGCCTCCTCGTCACGGTCGTCGCGATCGACCTCCTCATGTCGACCGACGCGCACTGGTACTCCGCGATCTACGGGATGTACGTCGTCGGGGGCCAGGCGATCGCCGGGATGGCGTTCACGATCCTCGCCGCCCTCACGCTCGCGAAGCGGGAGCCGTTCCGGAGCGCGGTCCAGGACCGGCACGTCCACGACTGGGGCAAGCTCCTCCTCACGTTCACGATGCTCTGGGCCTACTTCGCCGTCTCCCAGCTCATCATCATCTGGTCGGGAGACCTGCCGGAGGAGATCAGCTTCTACAAAGCGCGCGTGACGGGCGGCTGGATGTTCGTCTCCCTCGCGCTCGCGCTTTTCCAGTTCGCGGTGCCGTTCGTCTTCCTCCTCTCGGCGAACCTGAAGCGCAACCTCGGGAAGCTCTCGCTCGTCGCGCTCCTCGTCCTCGTGATGCGCTGGGTCGACCTCACCTGGCTCGTCGCGCCCGCGTTCCACCCGGAGGGCCTTTCGCTTCACTGGCTCGATCTCACGCTGCCGGTGGCCCTGTTCGGCCTCTGGCTCGCGGCGTTCGCTCGGCAGGTCGGCGCGCGACCGCTTCTTCCCGTCAACGACTCGAACCTGTCCGCCGCGCTCGAGGTGCACGCCCATGGCTGAGAAGCACGGCACCGGCGCCCCGGAAGGAGGCGGCGTGGACCGCGAGCTGAACTACAGGGCCATCTTCGGATTCGGGATCGCCCTCCTCGCCGTGTCGGCCGTCGTCTTCCTGCTCGTCTGGGGAATCTTCGCCTGGGAGCGGTCCCGGCTCGCCAGGCAGGACGCGCCGCCTCCCGTCCTCGCCGAGGCGCGTGCGAAGACGCTCCCCGAGGGCCCCCTCCTGCAATCCGATCCCGAGAAGGACCTCAGGCTTCTCCGGGCCCGGGAGGATGCCGTCCTCTCGGGCTGGGCGTGGACGGACGCGTCGAAAACGCGCGCGCGCGTACCCGCCGACCGCGCGATCGAGATCGTCCTCGCGAAGGGTTTCCCCCCGCGCACGGCGGCCCCTCCCGAGCCTCCCCCGGCCCGGACCTCTTCTTCCGGAGCGACGAAGTGATGCAACGGAAGGGTCTTTTCGCGCGCTTCGCTTTCGCCGTGGGCTGCATTCTTCTCCTCGAGGAAAACCTCGGAGCGACCGCCCCCGGCTCGCCGCCGGCGGAGGCGGCGCTTCCCGCGCCGCCGGTGAAGGACATCGGCTTCGACCAGAAGCTCGGCGGGGCCGTCCCGCTCGACCTCGCGTTCCGCGACGAGGCCGGCAAGACGGTCCACCTGCGCGACTATTTCGGGAAGAAGCCGGTCGTCCTGTCCCTCGTCTACTTCGACTGCCCGATGCTCTGCGGAATGACGACGGACGGCCTCGTCCGCAGCCTGCGCGCCCTGCGTCTCTCCGTCGGGACCGACTTCGACGTCCTCTCGGTCAGCTTCGACCCCCGCGAGACATCCGAGCTGGCCTCCGCGAAGAAAGGCCCCGTCATGCGTCAGTACGGCCGCGCGGGCGGCGCCGAGGGCTGGCACTTCCTGACGGGCGACAAGGAGTCGGTCGACGCGCTGACTTCGGCCGTCGGGTTCCGTTACGTGTGGGACGCCGACCAGAAGCAGTTCGCGCACGCGACCGGCATCCTCGTCCTCACGCCGCAGGGACGCATCGCCCGCTACTTCTTCGGCATCGAGTACCCGGCGAAGGACCTCCGCCTCGGCCTCGTCGAAGCTTCGGAGGAGAGGATCGGCACGGTCGTCGACCAGCTCCTGCTTCTCTGCTACCACTACGACCCGAAGGCCGGCCGCTACACGGCGGCGGTGACGAAGACGGTCCGCATCGCCGGGCTCGCGACGCTCGCCATCGTCGCGGGCCTCGTCCTCACGTTGCTCCGGCGCGAGAAGCGCGGGACGGGAGCGGCCTGATGCCGAACATTCCGAGCTCCCCGCTGCTGCCCGAGCAGGCGTCCGACGTCGCGCGGTCCGTCGACCACCTCATGCTCTTCGCCCTCTCGGGCCTCGTCATCTTCTCGGCGCTCATCGCCGCGCTCGTCCTCGTCTTCATGATCCGGTACCGGCGCACGCACGAGGGCCAGGTCGGCGAAGACATCTACGAGACGAACCCGAAGTCTCACGTCCTCGAGATCGTCTGGTCCGTCATTCCCCTCGGCCTCCTTCTCATCCTCTTCGGCTGGGGCACGCGGGTGTTCTTCGAACAGAACCGCCCGCCGGCCGGCGCCGCGCAGTACTGGGTCACGGGCCGGCAATGGATGTGGAAGATCCAGCATCCGAACGGGCGCCGCGAGATCAACGAGCTCCACGTCCCGATGGGCCAGGCCGTGCAGCTTCGGATGATCTCCGAGGACGTCATCCACGACTTCTTCGTGCCCGCGTTCCGGGTCCACGTCGACGTCCTGCCGACGCGCTACACGACGTACTGGTTCAAGGCGAACCGGACGGGAGAGTTTCACCTGTTCTGCGGCCAATACTGCGGCACCGAGCACTCGAAGATGGTCGGGAAGGTCGTCGTCATGGAGCCGCGGGCCTACGAGGCCTGGCTCGCGAACGAGCCGGCCGCCGGCGCCGTCCCCGCGGTCGCCTCCGGCGAGCAGCTCTTCGTCGCGAAGTCCTGCAACACGTGCCACCGGCCGGACAGCTCCGCCCGCGCGCCGGTCCTCAACGGGCTCTTCGGCACGCAGGTCACGCTCCAGGACGGAACGAAGGTGACCGCGAACGAGGACTACGTGCGCGAGTCGATCCTGAATCCCGGCGCGAAGATCGTGCAGGGCTACCAGCCCGTCATGCCGACGTTCAAGGGACAAGTGACCGAGGAGGAGCTCATCCAGCTCGTGAACTACGTGAAGACTCTCAAGGCGCCGGACGGCGGCGCCGCGGAGGCCCGGAAATGACGACGTCTCCGAATCCGGCCCCGTCCCTGGAGGCCCCGCGCACGCACTACCTGAACGCGGCCTACGGCCTCAGGTCGTGGCTCTTCACGCGCGACCACAAGCGGATCGCGCTCCTCTACCTCGTCTCCGTGAGCGTCTTCTTCGCTCTCGGCGGCCTCATGGCCGTCCTGATCCGCATGGAGCTCGCGACGCCTGACGGAGACCTTTTCCAGCCGGACATCTACAACCGCCTGTTCACGATGCACGGCGTGCTCATGATCTTCTTCTTCCTGATCCCGGGCATCCCGGCCGTCCTCGGGAACTTCCTGATCCCGCTCATGATCGGCGCGAAGGACCTCGCGTTCCCGCGCATCAACCTGCTGTCCTGGTACCTCTACACGGCCGGCGGGCTCTTCACGCTCTGGGCGCTTCTCCACGGCGGCGTCGACACGGGCTGGACGTTCTACACGCCGCTCTCGACGAACTACGTCAACACGTCGGTCCTGACGGTCGGCGTCGGGATCTTCATCGCGGGCTTCTCGTCGATTCTCACGGGCCTCAACTTCGTCATCACGATCCACCGGATGCGCGCGCCCGGCCTCACGTGGTTCCGGCTGCCGCTCTTCGTGTGGGGCCACTACGCGACGAGCATCATCCAGATCCTCGGGACGCCCGTGATCGCGATCACGATCCTCATGATCGCGGCCGAGCGCACGCTCCACATCGGCTTCTTCGACCCGAAGCTCGGCGGCGACCCGGTGCTCTTCCAGCACCTCTTCTGGTTCTACTCCCACCCCGCCGTCTACATCATGATCCTGCCCGCGATGGGCGTCGTCTCCGAGCTCGTGGCCACGTTCGCGCGCAAGCCGATCTTCGGTTACAGGTTCGTCGCCTTCGCCTCGATCGGGATCGCGGTCCTCGGCTTCCTCGTGTGGGGCCACCACATGTTCGTCGCCGGCGAGTCCATCTACGCGGGCGTCGTGTTCTCGGTGCTCTCGATGCTCGTCGCGGTCCCGTCGGCGATCAAGGTCTTCAACTGGACGGCGACGCTCTACAAGGGCTCGATCTCGTGGGACACGCCGATGCTCTACGCCCTCGGCTTCATCGGCCTCTTCACGATCGGCGGCCTCACGGGCGTCATGCTCGCGACTCTCGGGATCGACGCCCACGTGCACGACACGTACTTCATCATCGCGCACTTCCACTACATCATGGTCGGCGGCGCGATCATGGGCTACCTCGGCGGCCTCCATTTCTGGTGGCCGAAGATCACGGGCCGCCTCTATCCCGTCTTCTGGTCGAAGCTCTCCGCTCTCGTCATCTTCATCGGCTTCAACGTCACGTTCTTCCCGCAGTTCATCCTCGGCTATCTCGGAATGCCGCGGCGGTACCACTCGTACCCGCCGGAGTTCCAGGTCCTGAACGTCATGTCGTCGGCGGGCGCGACCGTTCTCGGGCTCGGCTACCTCATGCCGCTCGTCTACTTCGTCTGGTCGATGCGCTACGGCCCGCGGGCGACCGCGAACCCGTGGGGCGCGACGGGCCTCGAGTGGCAGACGACCTCTCCCCCGCCGGTCGAGAACTTCACGGTCCGCCCCGTCGTGACGGCGCCGCCGTACACGTACGCCTCCGCGCCGGCCGGAAAGGAGGCCGCCGATGTCGGTTGAGACCCACGGCGCCTCCGACCTCGCCCACCATTTCGACAGCTACGAGCAGCAGAAGGAATCCGCGACCCTCGGGATGTGGACGTTCCTCGTCACGGAGATCCTGTTCTTCGGCGGCCTGTTCGCCGCGTACAGCCTCTACCGCTCGCTCTACCCCGAGGCGTTCCGCGCGGCGAGCCACACGCTCGACATCCGGCTCGGCGCGCTCAACACGGCCGTCCTGATCGGGAGCTCGCTCACGATGGCGCTCGCCGTGCGCGGCGGGCAGATCGGAAAGCCGAAGGTCACGTTCGGGATGCTCCTCGCGACGCTCGCGCTCGGCTCGACGTTCCTCGGCGTCAAGGCGATCGAGTACGCCGACAAATTCCATCACCACCACGTGCCCGGCGCGCTTTTCCACTTCGAAGGCCCGGACGCGGTCCACGCCCAGCTCTTCTTCAGCCTCTACTTCGGGATGACGGGCCTCCACGCGCTCCACATGATCATCGGAGTCGCGATCCTCGCCGGGATGCTGAGGCCGGCGCTCCGCGGCGCCTGGACCCCCCGGAACCACAATTTTCTCGAGGGCATGGGCCTTTACTGGCACTTCGTCGACCTCGTCTGGATCTTCCTCTTCCCGCTCCTCTACCTCATCGGACGGCACCACTGATGACGCACACGCAGAATTCCGCCGCCCCCGCGCCGCACGTGATGCCCGTCTCCACGTACCTCCTCGTCTTCCTCGCGCTCATGTGCGGCACCGCGCTCACGGTCGCCGCCGCCTACGTCGATCTCGGCTGGGCGAACAACGCGGTCGCCCTCGCGATCGCGATCGCGAAGTCGACGCTCGTCGTCCTCTACTTCATGCACGTGAAGGAGAACACGCGCCTCATCCCGGCCGTGATCTTCTCCGGCCTCTTCATGCTCCTGATCCTCTTCGTGAACCTGCTCGCGGACTACGGCACGCGCGGGTGGCTCGGCGTCGAGGGGCGCTGAAGGCAGACCGGGACCGGCAACCGCGCCCCTCTCTCAGGCGGTTTCGGGAATCTCACCGGACCGGCAGCTGGCTCAGGCACTCCTGGCCGCAACCCGCCTTCGCCGGCCATCGCGCGCAGGTCTTCAGGCGCAGGTCGAGCGGACCGAGCCACGCGGAACGGGCGACGCGCCCTGCATCCAGCTCGACGGGCGTCGCCGCGCCGGTCTCGGGGCACCTCACGACCCACGGTGAGCGGTACGCACGGTACGACGGCAGAACCCAGAGCAGCCCGACCACGCCGAACGCGATCGCGGTGATGACGACTCCGGCGCCGAGCATCGTCATGGCGCACCTCCATCAAGGAGATGGGTCCGCACCCGGCCTGATTCCATGATGCGCCGGAATCACGCGCGTCAGACGAGCCGGGCGAACCGGCGGTTCGACCGCGGGAAGTCGACGCCGAGCGCAAACCACGTCGCGGCGGCGAACACGGCGGCCGCCCCGAGGGCCGCGGGCGAAGGCTCGGGCGCCGGTGCCGGCGCCGTCCCCGGCAGGCACGTGAAGACCGCGCCGGCCGCGACCGTGCCCGCCGCGATCCACTGGTAGAGGCGCAGCCGCGCGAAGACGGGCGTCTGGGGTTCGCCGCGCCGCGACTCCTCCACGAAGCGGCCGAGGCCGGTGAGGATGAGATACGCGCCGGCGATCACGGAGAGCGGCGACCGCGCGCCCCAGAGCCGGGCGCAGAGGAGCGCCGGCACGGCGTTCCAGACGATCGAGTAGAGGGGCGTCGGGTGGACCGGGATGCCCGCGAGGCTCGAGAGGCGGCAGACGCGCGAGCGCGGGTGGACGTACCGGATCCCGACGGACTCCGGCGCGGGGGCGCCGTGGCAGCAGCCCTGGACGAGGCACCGCACGCGGCCCGCCGCCTGGATCCACGGCCCCGCGACCGCGTACGCCCCGAGGAGGAGCCACGCGTCCGTCCCGAGCGCGAGGCGCGCCGCGAGGCACCCGAGGACGACGCCGAGGACGCCGCCGTAGTACCCGTACGGGCGGAGGAGACGCGGCGAGCCCTCGA
>DATKLW010000200.1:0-35328 GCA_035542215.1 Thermoanaerobaculia bacterium
GTACTGCGGCGATCTCCTCATGGACGGAGTCGCCTCCGCGGAAGTCTCGCTTTATCCGGAGACCGTGCCCGGACTCGAGCTCCTTTGGTCGCGGCGCCTCTCCGGGCCGATCGCCTCGTCGCCGACGGTCGCCTCCGGCCGGGTCTACGTCGGCGACTGGAGCGGGACGGAATGGGCTCTCGACGCCGTCTCGGGCGCCATCCTGGCCACGGCGAACCTCGGCACCACAACGTCCCCCCCGTGCAACCCTCCGACCCTCGGCATCACGTCCGCGGGCGCCGTCTGGGGCTCCCTTCTCTACGTCGCCGGCGGGGACGACGCCTTCTACGCCCTCGACGCGCGGACTCTCGCGGTCGTGTGGCGAACGCACCTCGGTGACAATCCGCCGGGCGGCGGTTACTACGGCTGGTGCTCGCCCGCCGTCGTGAACGGCGTCGTGATCCAGGGCATCGCGAGCGACTGCATCTCGCCGTTCGTCCAGGGTCAGGTAGTTGCGCTCGACGCGGCCTCGGGACGAGTCCTCTCGGTCGCGGACCTCGTGCCCGACACGGATCTGGGAGCCGGGGTGTGGTCCTCGCCGTGCGTCGATCTCGCGACCCGGTCCGTGTACGTCTCGACGGGCTCGGCGCCGAACAACACGACCGGGAAGGCGAGCTCGATCGTCCGCCTTTCGCTCGACGGCCTCGGGATCGTCGAGTCCTGGCGCCCGGGTTCGGCCTTGGGAGACTGGTGGGACGCCGACTGGGGCTCTTCGCCGACGCTTTTCTCAGACGGCGCTGGCCGGGCTCTCGTCGGGGCCGGCCACAAGGACGGCCACTACTACGCCTTCGATCGCATGAACCTCGCAGCAGGTCCCGTGTGGACCGCCACGCTCGCGAACGAGGGCGACGTCCCGCAATCGGGCGAAGGGACCCTGTCCACGGCCGCGTTCGACGGGCACCACCTGTACGTCGGCGGCGGCGTGCCGCCGGGGAATTCAGACCCCGCCGTCGGCGGCTCCGTCTCGGCCCTCGACCCCGCGACGGGCGCCATCGTGTGGCGGCGCTACACCGCCGGGACCGTCGTCGCGCCCGTTTCCACTGCGAACGGCGTCGTCTTCTCGACCGCGGGCAACCTCGCCTTCGCGCTCGACGCCGCCACCGGAAACGTCCTCTGGTCGACCCCGACGGCGGGAGGCTGCTACGGCGGAGTCGCGATCGCGCACGGGCGAATCTACTTCGGCGACCTCGCCGGAACGCTCTACTGTTTCAGCATTCGAGGCGCGACGCCCTGATGAATCAGTTCATCCGCATCGTTGTGGGGCGCGGCCGGATCGCGCCCAATTCGCGATGCGATGAGTCTCCGGACCGCACCGAACGACGCACGGTTCCTGTCGCGGCGGACGCTCGCCGTGTTCGCCTCGCTCGTCGTTTGCTCGGGGATCGCTCACGGCGCGCGCACCATCGAGTCGACGACCAGCGTCGCCCTCGAGATCCGGGCCGACGGCTCCTACGCCGTCGAGAGTGAAGACCCGGGGTTCTCGTTCGCCGGCGCGCTCGGGGCGGGCGCGGCGGACGTGCGCGAAGGCTCGGGGACGGACGCCCTCGGCAACTATCGCGAGCTCTCGTTTCGCGTCGACGACGGCACGGGCCGGACGGGCTTCCTGAGGACTTACGAGGGACGGCCCGTCGTCCGCTTCTCGATGACGTGGCACGCCGGTGCGGAGAACACGGGAGGATTCCCGAGCCTCGCCGCGGTTCCCGAGGCGCCTTTCGGAGCCACGTTCTCCGGCAAGTGGTCCGTCCTTCACTTCGACGAGTCGGGCACGGAAGGCCCGGTCGCCCGCTTCGACGCCGCGGGACGCACGTACATCCTGTCGGCGGCTTCGAACTTCATGGTCGCGTACACCGCGCGCACGCCCGCCGGGGCGCTCGAATCGCGGATCCACCCCGCGATCCCCACGCTTCCTTCGGGGTTCACGCACGAGGCGCTTCTCGCCGTCGGAAACGGCATCAACCGCACGTTTGACGTCTGGGGGCGCGCCCTCACGGACCTCTCGGGAAAGGTGCGGCCGCCGAACGACGCAGACCCCTCTCTCAGGTCACTCGGTTACTGGACGGACAACGGCGCCGCGTATTACTACAACACCGAACACGGCCTGGGATATCCGGGCACGCTCGTCGCCGTGCGTGACGCGTTCCGCAACGCAGGCACCGCGCTCGGGTACGTGCAGCTCGACAGCTGGTGGTACCCGAAGGGCGCCTCCGGCGACTGGAATCCGCCGCCCGACCAGTGGATGTTCGGGATCCACACGTACGAGGCGCACCCGGACCTCTTCCCGTCCGGTCTCCGCGCGTTCCAGGAGGAGCTCGGCCTGCCGCTGATGACGCACGCGCGCTGGATCGACGAGAAGAGCCCTTACCGCCAGCGCTACGTCATGTCGAACAACGTGGTCGTCGAGCCTTCGTACTGGGAGGCCGTGGCCGGCTACCTGAAGTCGTCCGGCGCGTTCGCGTACGAACAGGACTGGCTGGACGGCAAGGCGACGGCCGCATACACGATCGAAGAACAGAACCTCTTCATGGACTCGATGGCCCGCGCGATGGAATCGCAGGGGCTCTCGATGCAGTACTGCATGGCGACACCGCGGCACCTCATGCAGAGCTCGCACTACGGGAATCTGACGACGGCGCGTCTCTCCGAGGACATCTGCACCTCCGACCGCTGGGACCAGTTCCTGTACTCCTCCCGGCTCGCGTCGGCTCTCGGCGTCTGGCCCTGGGCGGACGAGTTCCGCAGCGGCGAGACGGGAAACATCCTCGTCGCGACGCTCTCGGCCGGCGTCGTCGGCGTAGGCGACGCTCTCGACGAGATCGACCCGGCGAACCTCTCCCTCGCGGCCCGGCCGGACGGCGTCCTCGTCAAGCCCGACACGCCCCTCGTGCCGACCGACGCGACGATCCTCTCCGACGCCCGCGGGATCGCGGCACCCCTCGTCGCCTCGACCTCGTCCGAGCTCGGCGACGCCCGGGCCGTCTACGTCTTCGCGCACGCGCGCGCCTCCGAGGCGGAGGCGACGTTCGACCCTTCGGCCCTCGGCTTTGCGTCACGCGTGTTCGTGTGGGACTTCTTCGCGCGTTCCGGGGTCGTCGTTCCGGCCGGGTCGTCCTACGTCCAGCCGTTCGTGAACGGCGGCTCCTACGACGTCCTCGTCGCCGTCGGACCTGCCGGGATCGCCCTCGTGGGCGACGAAGGAAAGTTCGCGACGCTTGGACGGAAACGCTTCGCCCGCGTGACACAGGGGTCCCGCTGCCTGACGGCCACCATACTTTTCGCTCCCGGCGAGGGCCCCGTGACTCTCGTCGGCTGGTCGGCCGAGCGCCCGGAAACCCGGAGCCCCAATGCCGGAACCGTCGTCTGGGACGCGGCGACGGGCGTCTTCCGCATCCCCGTCTCGGCACGCCCCGACGGGACGGCGACGATCGTCCTGAGGTCCTCCGGTCCGGTGGTCCGGGCAGCCCGGTAATAGACTCACGGGGCGTGGATCGGAAAAGGACGTGTCTCCTCGCGGCGGCCGTGTGGGCGCTCGTCGCGGCCTCGCGCGCTCTCACGTTGGCGCCGGATCCGTGGGAGTGGGACGAGATTCTCTTTACGCGGGCCGTCCGCGACGGCATCGACCTGCGCGCGGGACGGCCCCAGGCGCCGGGGTATCCGCTCTTCATCGAGTGCGGCCGGGCCGTCTCGGCGGTCGGCCTGGAGCCCTTTCGCGCCGTCACGGTCGTCGGGGCGGCGGGTGGCGCCCTCGCGCCGGCGGCCCTGTCGGCGCTCCTCCTGTCTCTCGGCCTCCCCGTCTCCTCCTCCGTCGTCGGTGGCGCGCTTTACGCGTTCGTGCCGTCCGTCTGGCTTCACGCGGGCCGGCCTCTCTCGGATTCGCCGGCTGCCGCGCTCTTCCTCGCGTCCTCGGCGGCGTTCGTCGCCGCCGCCCGGCGCAGGGATGGCGGTCTTCTCGCGGCGGGCTCCGTTCTCGCGGGGCTGTGCTTCGGCGTTCGGCCGCAGACCGCTATTGCGCTCCTGCCGTGCGGCGCGTACGTCACGTTCGCATTCCTGAGGCGCGGCCGAGCGCTCACTGCGATCCCGGCCGCGGTGGCGGGCGTCGTGACGGCCGCTCTCTGCTACGTCCCCGCCGTTCGCGGCAGCGGCGGATGGACGCCGTTCAGGGATTTCATCGCCCGTCAGGCCGCCCATGTGAGGGCCGAGGACACACTGCGCCTTTCCGACTTCGCTCGCGTCGCGACGTGGTCCCGCTGGGTTCGCGATCCCTTCGGGCCGGATGCTCTCGCGGCCGTGTTCCTCGTTCTCGCGGTGGCGGGGTGCGCGGCCGCGCCACGGCAAGCCCTCGTGCTTGCGGCCCTCTTCCTGCCGCTTGCCGCGGTGACGGTTCCGTTCTCGTCCCTGCCCGCGGCCCCGCGCTACGCGGTCGTCCTCCTCCCGTGGCCCTGCGGACTCGCGGCGCTGGCCTTCCGCGCGCTCGCGGGTCGTGCGAGACGCGCGGCGGCATTCGGGGGCGCGGCGCTCGTCGGCGCCTCGGCGGCCGTCGCGGCGCCCGCGGTCATCGAAGTCGCGACCCGTCCCAGTCCCCCCGTGGCCGCCTTTCGCGCCCTCGGCGAGGATCCTGCGTTCGTCGGAAAGCCGCTCGTCGCCTGGACCGGCCTGTACGAGCACCGGCTGGCGTTTCTCCCGGGTCGCCCGGCTCGCGACGTGCGCGAGGACGAGATCGCCGACGTGTCTTCCCGTGAGCTCATCGTGATGGCGGACGACACCGTCTTCGGACAGACGCCGACGCGGCGCTTCGCGTTCTCGACGCCGCTTCTTCTCCGAATTTCCCGCGCGCGATTCCTCAACGTCTCGATCGTCGCCGGGGACCCGGGCGTCGGTCTCCTGCGCCCGTGGCCGGGCGCGAGATCCGACTATGACTGGGCGACGGGCGACGCGCTCCTCCGGCCCGGCGACGTGTTCACCGTCCGGGGGCCGACGGGACCCGTGGCCGTGCACGTCGAAGCGGAAGCCACGCCGCGCGAAGCAACGCTGATCACGATCCACCTCGACGGCGCCGCACGAGGCATCGCGCTCGCGAGCGGGGAAAAGCGCGCCGTCGAGTTTCGCGCTTCGCCCGGCGCCGGCGGCGTCCTGTTTCGCATCGCGGCCGAGGACGGCCCGGTCGTGCTCTCCGGCTGGCACGTCCGGGGCGGAGACGCACCGTGACGCGCATCGACTCGCCATCCAACTCCCGCATCGTCGCGGCCGTCCGCGCGGTCGCCGCCGGCGACCGCATGCTCCTCGAGGGCCGGCGGATGGTCGAAGAGGCGCTCGACGCGGGGATCGCGCTCGAAGAGGTGTTCTTCGTGAACGAAACGTCCGAAGAGCACGGAGATTTTCTTAGAAAGGTCAGAGGGGAAGGAGCTCCGGGAAGCGGCGGCGCGACGCCGGCTGGCGGCGCAACGCCACCCCCTCGCGTGACTGAAGTCTCGCCCCGCGTCCTCAAACGGCTCTCGGATCTTCCGTCGAGCCGCGGCGTCGCGGCGACCGCCGTGCCGCCGCACCGCGCGTTGACCTCGCTGTATTCACCTTCTAGGAAGACGTCCTCTTCGGACGCCACCCGGCGCGCCCCCACGACATCCCTGAGAGGGTCCGAAGCAGAATCCGCTTCCTCCCTCTTCGTCCTTCTCGACGGCGTCCAGGACCCCGCGAACGTCGGCGCGATCGTCCGCTCGGCGGAGGCATTCGGCGTTGCGGGCGTCATCGCGACGCCGGGCTGCGCCTTTCCGTTCTCGCCGAGAGCGCTGCGCGCGTCGGCCGGGAGTGCGTTGCGCGTGCCGATCGCGGCGCGCGTCGCGCCGTCCGAGGCAGTCGCGTGGGCGCGGGCGAGCGGCTCGGTCCTCGCCGGCGCCGAGGCCCACGGCGGCGAGCCGCCGGAGCGCGCCGCGAACGTTCGCCCCCTCGTCCTCGTCGTCGGCTCCGAGGGCCACGGCATCTCCCCGGAGCTCGAGGCAGCATTGGACCGCCGGATCACGCTCCCGCTGGGCGGGAACGTCGAATCGCTGAATGCCGCCGTGGCCGCGGGGCTCCTGCTTTTCGTGCTCACCCGGGCCTGAGGCCGGGTTACCATCCCGGATCGGCCGCCCTGCCGGCCGCCACCACCAGAAAGCGAGGACACACACATGCGGCGATTCCTCATCGCCTCCGGTCTCACCCTGTCCCTGGCGCTCTCGGCCTCCGCCCAGGACACCAAACCCGCGGCTCCGAAAGCCGCTCCGAAGGCGCCGGCAAAGGCCGTCGCCGGCGCACCCGCGAGCGAGGCCGACAAGACGCTCTACGCGCTCGGCCTCGTGGTCGCCCGAAACCTCCAGAGCTTCAAGCTGTCGGCGGCCGAGCTCGCGGTCGTCGAGCAGGGAATCGCGGACGGCGTTCTCGGCAAGACTCCCAAGGTCAACCTCGAAACGTACGGCCCCAAGCTGAACGACCTCGCCAAGGGCCGGATGGCGGCGGCGGCGTCCACCGAGAAGAAGGCCGGGGCCGCGTTCCTCGAGAAGGAAGCCGCGCAACCCGGGGCGAAAAAGCAGCCCTCGGGCTTCCTCTACAAGGAGACGAAGGCCGGGACGGGCGCGACGCCGAAGCCGACCGACAAGGTCAAGGTCCATTACCGCGGCACCCTGATCGACGGGACCGTCTTCGACAGCTCGATCGACCGCAACGAGCCCGTGACGTTCCCGCTGAACGGCGTCATCCCGTGCTGGACGCAGGGCCTGCAGCTCATGAAGGAAGGCGGATCGGCGCGTCTCGTATGCCCGTCCGACCTCGCGTACGGCGACGAGGGCCGCCCGCCGCGCATCAAAGGCGGCGCGACGCTCGTGTTCGACGTCCAGCTCCTCTCGATCGAGAAGGACGCACCGCCCGCGGCGGCGGCCCCGAAGAAGTGACCCCCGCGGGCGTCAGAACGTCTCGGCGGTGAACCGCCGGAGACGGACTGCGCCCGCCGTCTTCCAGCTCTCTTCGGGCAGACCGGCCCTGAGGCAGGCCTGCCCGAGGAGACGGTCGGCGTCCCAATCCAGCCCCTCCGCGTCCTGCGGAAGAACGATTCCCCACCGTTTTCCCTTCTCCGCGACGACCCCGTGCGTCCCGACGACGACGTCGGAGGAAGAGGAGATTTCTTCGAAGGTGGAAAGAACGGAAATCTGAGGCGTGTGACGCGGAAGCTCCTTCGCCGTCGCCGGGGGGACTCGCGGGTCGTGCAGGAGCGCATCCACGGCGTGCTTTTCGACGAGTGTGTGGAGGGGCGAATCGGCGGCGAGCGTCCCGCTTCTCCCTCGCGGGCGCCCGTCCTTCAGCCATGTGACGAAGAGACCGGGGATTTCTTCGAGTGAACTAGCGGAGGAGGCAGGCGGAGCTGCGGCCGCGGCCGGCTGCACGGGGGGGCGGGCGCCGGCGGCCGCGGGTGCAGGACGCAGCCCCATCGCGCGCGCCGCGGCCGCGAGCGCGTCCTTTCTGAGGAGATCCCTCTCGTTCTCTTCGATCATCACGATCCGCGCAGCGCCTTTTCGAGCGCGTCTCCCGCGACCTTCTCGAACGCGTCGAGCTTCCCGGCGAAGAAATGGTCGGCGCCGGCAACGGACAGGAACGTCCAGCCCCGCGCAGCGGCGATCGCCCGGGCCTTCTCCGGCGGGCTGAACTCGTCCGCGTCCCCCTGCACCCAGACGACGCGCCACGGCTGGGCCGCCGGCGCCGCGCCGTCCCAGCGGTCCACGGGCAGCCCGATCAGAAAGAGGACGTCCGGCGCGAGCCGGGCCGCGGCATGAAGGGCGCATACGGAGCCGAAAGAAAAACCCGAGAGGACGAAGGGCCCTTTCGGCTGACGCCTCCGAAGCCAGGTCCCGGCGGCGACGACGTCCTCGGTCTCGCCCCGGCCCTCGTCGTACGAGCCGGCCGACGCCCCGACGCCGCGAAAATTGAACCGCAAAGCGGCCAGGGAAAAGCGGTCCGACAGGATCCTCGCCGCCCGGTGGACGACCTTCGTATGCATCGTCCCGCCGTGCCGGGGATGGGGATGCGCGACGACCGCGGCGCCGGCCGGAACCGCCGGGGATCTTAGAAGGCCTTCCAGAAACCCGGCGGGCCCCTCGATATCCACGGAAACGAGCGTCGCGGCCGGGGCGGACGTCACGGCCCGCGACGTTAGCACGGCGTAGTTCATCGGCATCGTTGAGGAGCCCGGAGATCACTCCTATAAACTCCGTGGCCTCAGGACCATAGCGCGAGGAGCCTGCATGAAGAACATCGTCCACATCGTCGGGACCGGCACGATTGGCGAGCCCCTCATCGGCCTTTTCACCGACTTCAAACAGCACCTCGGGATCGACGAGGTCACGTTCCACAAGCGCACGCCGATGAAGACCGAGCGGGCGAAGGTGCAGCACCTCATGACGCGCGGCGCGCATCTCGCGGCGGAGGACGACAAGGTCGCCGACTTCGAAGCGCTCGGCCACAAGGTGTCGTACACGGCGCAGGAGGCGCTGGAACGCGCGACGGTCGTCCTCGACTGCACGCCGGCGGGCAACGAAAACAAGGAGCAGGTCTACAACAACCTCAAGGGCCCGGCCGGGTTCCTCGCGCAGGGCTCCGAGTTCGGGTTCGGGAAGATGTACGCGCGCGGCATCAACGACTCGGCGCTGATTCCGGGCGAGGACAGGTTCCTTCAGATCGTCTCGTGCAACACGCACAATCTCGCGATCCTCATCAAGACGCTCGGGATGGACGAGGCCGGCAAGCTCACGATGGAGCGCGCTCAGTTCGTCTGCATGAGGCGCTCGAACGACATCTCACAGACGAAGGACTACTCCCCCGCGCCCACGTTCTCCAAGCACGACGACGACGAGTTCGGAACGCACCACGCGCACGACGTCTTCCACCTGTACGAGACGCTGAACCTCAAGCCGAAGGTGTTCTCGTCGGCCCTCAAGCTCAACACGCAGTACATGCACTCGGTCTGGTTCAACTTCGAGCTCAAGGAGAAGACCGACAAGAAGCACGTCATCGAGCGCCTGAAGGCGAACCCGCTCGTCGCGCTCACGGAGCGCAAGAGCGCGAACGAGGTGTTCTCGTTCGGGCGCGACCACGGCTACTACGGCCGCATCCTGTCCCAGACCGTCATCTCGACGCCGACGCTCGCGGTCGCGGACCACGGGTGCGAGATCGTGGGCTTCTGCTTCACGCCGCAGGACGGCAACTCGCTGCTCTCCTCCGTTGCCGGCGCGATCTGGCTCATGGACCCCGAGCACGCGAACCAGCGCATCCAGGTCCTGAAACGCTTCGTCTTCACGGAGATCTAGGGACGAGAAGGTCTTCCAGCGCCGCGCCCAGGGAGGCTCCGTCCGGAAGGCCGCTGAGCCCGGGGATGCGCTCCCTCAGCGAAGCCAGCCTCTTCTCCTCCCCCGTGAAGTCGTACGCGAGGACGACGCGGACGCCCGCGAGGGAGTCCGCGAGCGCGTCGAGGACGTAGAAGCCCTGGTGCGTCGCGAGGTGGCGGACGGCGGCGGCACGGTCGCCGCCATGGCGCGCGACGAGCGCGTCGAGATCGCCCGCGAGGTCGGCCTCGGGCGTCCGGTCGAAGACGACGTCGAGGAAGACCGCGTCGGGCCGCCCCTCCCCGAGCGCACGGCGCGCCTCGGCGAGGCTGCCCGCGCGCACGAATGCCGCCTCGGCGCCCCGGGCCTCCGCGAGGCGCGTGAAGCCGTCCACGTACTCGCGCCCGTCCTCGACAACGAGGACCCGCGCGGCCGTCACGGCGCCCCCTCGACCACCGCGAATTCCACGGCCACGCCCTTTTCCCAGCCGGCCGGGCCCGGCACGACGTCCACGGCGCCGTCCCAGCGGCGCACGGCGTCCGCCACGACGCCGAGGCCGCGCTCGGCGGCGCGCCCGCGAATCATCTCGGCCGTGAGGGGCCTCGGGTCCGCGTCGTAGAGGACGAAGCGACCCTGCGCCTGCCCCGTCACGGCGTCCCGCCTCTCCTCGGCGAGGAGCCCGAGCCGCGGCGAGAGGAGCGCGTTCGCGAAGAGGTTCCGGAAGATCGTCTCCCATTCGGCGGCGGGGAGCTTCACGCGCAGCGGGGTCCCGCCGTCCGCGAAGCGGCCCAGCGGCACGAGGCCCGGGGCGGCGGCCCTCTTCTCGCGCGCCACGGCCGCGAGAAGGCCCGAAAGCGTCTCCCACGACGCCTCCGTCGAGCCTGCCGCGTCGACGAGCCGGTTGAGCTCCTGCGCGGTGCGCGGGTTGAGCGCGCGGGCGGCCCGGCCGAGGCGGGCCGCGAGCGCCGCCCGGCGCCTCTCGGAGAGCGCGCGCCCGGCCGCGAGGGACGCGAGGTCGTCGTGGGCGGCGTCGAGCGCGTCGAGTCCCGACACGACGGCCGCAAAGAGCGGGTCCTTGTGCCGGAGGTTCAGAGCGGCCCCCCGCCGGCGTGCCACGGCCGCGAGGTCCTCGAGGGCCGCTCGGCCTTCGGCGACGAGGCCGGGGCCGGAGCTCGAGCCGTAGAGACGACCCGCGAGGATCTCGGCGCTGGGCCGGAAGTCCCCGCCCGAATTGAGACGTTCTTCGGCGTCTCCGAGGAGAAGGCCCCCGTGCTTGAAGACCTCGTGCGACAGGCGGCCGAGGACGGGCCGCACCTCGCGCGTCGCCGACGGGTCGCCTCCCAGCCAGGCGGCCAGCGTGAGGCCGCGCCGCCGCCTGAGGACGAGACCCGCGCCGAGAAGGACGCCGAAAGCAGCGAGGCCCAGCCCGGCGCCGCGCAGCGTCTGGAAGCGCCGGTCCATCCGGTCCACGGCCGCGCGCGCCTCGTCCACGTGGAGCCCGTCCGGCGCCTCGGCAACGTAGCGGCGCCACCAGCGGACCGCCGCCAGCTCCCGGCCGTCCGCCGCGGCGAGCCGGCCCAGAGCCCAGAGGGCCTCGAGCGAGCCCGCCTGCTCGGCCTTCTGCCACGCGGCCTTCGCTTCCGCCGCTTGACCCGGCTGAGACTCGAGGAGGGCGGCCAGCCTCTCCCACGAGGACGCCCGCGACGGGTCGACCGAAAGCGCCTTCCTGAGCGCCGCCTCGGCGCCCGCGGCGTCGCCGTCCTGGCCGCGCACGGTCGCGAGGAGCTCCCACGCCGGCACGAACGCGGGGTCGAGCCGCACGGCCTCCTCGAGCTCGCGGAGTGCGTGCTCCGTCCCGGATGCGTCGCCGCGCCGAAGGTAGACCTGCGCGAGCCGGAAGGACGGCGCCGCCGGCGACGCCTCCGCGAGGGCCTCGGCGCCGGCGGCGCGCTCGGCCGGGCGCGCGAGGCTCGCGACGAGCTTCTCCCGGAACGGATCGGTCGCCTGCCGGCCCGCGGGCGTGGCCGTCGCTCGCCAGGTATCCAGCCTCTCCAGCGCCCGCGCCGGGTCGCCCCACGCGGCCCAGCGGTCCGCGGCCTCGCGCTGAAGACGCGGCATCTCGGGCCGGAGCGCGATCGCGCGGTCGAGGAGGGCGAGCGACTCCTCCTTCGCGGGGCGGTCCGGCTCGTTCCACAGGAGGTTCGCGAGCGCGAGGACGGCGTCGAAGCGGTCCGGGTCCGCCGCGAGGGCCGTCCGAAACGCCGCCGCGGCTTCGACGTCGCGCCCCTCGCGCTCCTCGAGCGTGCCGAGCGCGAGCGCTGCCTCCACGTAGCCGGGCGAGATCCCGAGAGCGCGGCGAAAAGCGCCGCGCGCCCCGGCGGATGCGCCTTTCGCGAGGAACGACTTCCCTTCCGCGAACGCCGCGCGCGCTTCGGCCGAGGGCGGAGCGAAGCCGGGGCGGGCGGGCACGCTCTTCGCCTCTTCCTCGGCGTCGAGGCGCCGGATTCGCTCGCCGATCCACGCGCCCGCCGCGAGCCCCCGGCGCTCCTGCGCCGTGAGGACGTGGCCGTACTGCAGCATCGCGTCCCGCCGGTCCCCGCGGGCCTCCGCCTGGCGGGCGAGGACGAGGCGGTCGGGGGCCGCGAGAAGGTCCGGCGCTTCGCGCGCCGCCGACTGGAGGAGGCGCGCCTCGTCGTCCGCGTCCCCCGCCGCCGCCGCGAGGTCGGCCGCCCGAAGCGTCAGCAGAAGCGGCGGCCAGAGCGTCGAGAGGCGAGCGCGCCGGACGAGGTCGCGCGCCTTCGCGAGGCTCTCGGGGTCCCGCGGCGACGCCGCGACGATTCCCGCCGCGGTTTCGGCGAGCGACTCGGCGTCGTCCTCGCACCCGGCGGCCGCGGGAGCCGCCGCGAGCGCGAGCGCGAGGGCCCCCGCGAGCACCGCCGTCAGCCTTCCTGCCGCGCCGAGAGCCCGAGCTTGTTGAATCTGAGGCGCACGGCCCGCTCGTCGGCGGCCGAGCCCGTCATGCGCTCGGCCATCCGGGCGAAATCGCCGTGGCACTCGTGGAAGAGCTGCCGGAACGCCGCGCGCTCGAGGTCGCGCCGGAAGTCCTCGACGTTCTCGACCTTCGGGCGCGGGAGCGTCAGGACGTCCTCGCCGCTCGCCCCGGCGCCCTCCTGCCGCGCTTCGGCGAGGAGGTCGAAAAGCAGCCGGTTCTCGAACGTGAAGACGACCCGGCCGGCGCGGTCGAGGGACGCGGCCGCGCGGCCGTAGAGCGTGGCCGCGAGGAGGTCCGAGAGGACCATCCCGAACTGCCGGAGGTTGCCCGGCCACGGGTGCTTCGCGAGCGCGGCCCAGCCCTTCCGCGGCAGGAAGAAGACGACGGGCGCGCGGCTCCGGGCGAGCTCCTCGTCCCCCCGGGCCAGCTCGAACGCGTCGCCCTTCTCAGGCTCGGATGCGCCCGCGGCGCGCACCTGAGCGAGGATCTCGGCGCGGTGCCCGGGGTCGGCGAAGAACGCCGCCGCATGGTCGTCCGCGAGATCCTGAAGGTCCTCGGTGCGCTCCGAAAGCGGCGGGAGCGCGAGCGCGAGCGCCGGGTTGAGCCGCATGAGGAGGTCGGGCCGGAACGTCCCCTCGGCGGCCTTCTTCCGCAGATCGATGTTCGAAGCGGCGACGATGCGCGCCGTGTGCGGCGTGGAGGCCGTCGCTCCCACGCGCCGGATCACGCCGTCGTTCAGGGCGGTCAGGAGCGACTTCTGCGCGTCGAGCGAGAGGTTCTCGATCTCGTCGATGAAGAGCGTCCCGCCGGCGGCCGCTTCGAAAACGCCCGGCCGGTCCGCGACGGAGCCCGTGTACGAGCCGCGCACCGAGCCGAAGAGTGCGGCCTGGAGCAGCGTCTCGGGCACGGTCGCACAGTCGAATGACACGAGCGGCCCCTTCCGGCCCGAGAGCGGGTGCAGGACCTCGCGCACGAGAAAGTTCTTGCCCGAGCCCGTGGGCCCCGTGACGAGGAGCGGGAGCGGCGTCGGCGCGAGCGACGCGATCCGGCGCCGGAGCTCGCGCATCGCCGGGGTGCGGCCCCAGAAGAAGCGGCCGGTCGAGAGCGGCGCCTCGCGCTCGGCGAGAACCCGCCTCACGACGCGCACGAGGCCCTCCCCCGTCGTCTCGTCCTCGCCCACGGTGTACGTGAACGCGTCGGCGCGCAGGCGGCGGGCCTCGTCCTCGAACGGGATGTCCTCGTGCGCCGTCGTCAGGACGACGGGCAGGTCCGGCGCCCGGCGGCGCAGCCGCTCGAGGATGTAGAGGCCCTGGCGGTCCCGCCGTTCGCGGCGCTCTCGCTTCCCCGACGCCGACTCGCCGAGCGGCCTCAGGTCCGGGAGGAGCTTCTCGTCGGGGATCTCGAAACGCAGATCGAGGACGACCACGTCGGGCAGGCGCCCGCCTCGAGAAAGAGCGGCCTCGGCTTCGGCCCAGCTCGCGGCGTACGGCTTCGCCTCGGACGGACCGGAAAGGGCGAGGTCCGGCGCGAACTTCCGGAACAGCTCCGCGGTGCGGGGCTGGTCGTCCACGACGAGGAGCCGTAGACCGCCTTTCACGCGCCGCTCCCGCGCCGGCCGCGGCCGCCGAGCGGCCGCGAAACTTCCGGCCCCTCCTCCACGGCGATGCGGCGGTAGAACGCCGTGCACGCGCGCGCCGCCTCCGCGCACGCCTCGTCCAGGGCCACGAGAGACGAAAGAAGAAGAGAGGATTCTTCGAGTGAAAGAAGCTGGGGGCGCGCCGCGGCGATCCGGTCGACGGCCCGGACGATCGTGTCGAGGTCGGGGTCGCCCGCGTCGAACATGTGCCCCTCTTCCTTCTTCCACTCGAAGAAAATCTCGAGGACGTCGCGCCTCGCGCCGCCGCTCGTGGGGGAAAGGAGATCGGCGGCCAGGCGCTGCCGGAGAGAGGCCGCGTCCGTTTCCCGCTCCTCCGGCGCGCTCCACCTCAACGCCTTCCCCACGTCGTGCTTCAGACGGAAGGCTGCGGTCTTGCGCCGCAGCCTCCGGTCCTCGCTCGTGTGCGTCTTCGTCATCGCCTCCGATTATCCGCTGAGGCGCTCGCTCATCTGCTCGAGGCGCGACCAGTCCACGACGCCGGGCGCCGAGAACGGCCGGTCGACGAAGACGGGCCTCTTGCTCCCCTCCACGTCGCAGAGGACGTGGCGCTTCGGGATGCGCGCGCCGTCGGCCGTGAAGCCCTCGCAGACGACGAGGAGCAGGCGGCCGTCCGGCGAGAAGCCGAGGGACGTCGTGTAGCGGTCGGCCCCCGAGGGATCCGGGGCAGGCGCGCCGCCCGGCGCGAGGAGCTCGGGTTCGGCGGCCGCGGCCGGGTCGAAGACGCGCGCGCGGGAAAGGTCGAGGAGGCGCGTCCGCCGGCGGCCGGAGACGGGCGCCTCGTCCCACACGAGCTTCCGGCCCGTAACGTCGAACGCGAGGCTCGCGGGGTCGGCGCCGAGGACCGTGAACGGCTGGATCGCGTCCCTGCCGTCCGGCCTCGTCACGATGAGGAGCGTCGCGCCGTTCCTCGCGACGAACTGCGCCTTGAGGCCTCCCGCCGAGACGACGGGCTTCTCCGAGACGACACGCTTCGGGAGCGACTTCGTGAGGCGCGCCACGAGCCGGTCGGCCGTGCGCCGGCGGCCGAGGTCCGCCGCCGTCGCGGACACCTCGGACGCGGACGCGATGGCCGCGTCCCGATAGCCGGGGAACGCCTCGGCGTCGCCCGTCCGGGCCGCGTTCTCGGCGAGAGACGTCAGAAGGCGCGCGCGCTCGAGTTGCAGCGACGTCCGGCGGGGCGACGCCGGGAACGACGCGAGAAACTCGCCGAGGTCCTTCTCGCGGCGGGCGGCAGCTTTCGGGTCGAATACGCCGCGGCCGTCCGTGATCGAGCCGCAGGCCGTGAGAAGCCGAAGTCGCACGCGCTCGGCGAGGTCCTCGGGCGGCGCGAGGGCGATCGCGCGGCGGTAGGCCTCGCCGTCGTACCGGAAGGACCTGCCGTCGCCACCCGGGACGACGCCGACGCCCCACAACGCCGCGACCTGGACGGACGAGGGCGCGCGGCCGTCGTCACCGGGGTGAGCGCCCTGGGCGAGGAGCTCGCCGGCGTGGCCGAGGAGCTCGAAGGCCTCGGCGTTGCCGGGCTCGCGCCGCACGGCCTCGCCGAGGTAGGCGGCCGCGAGGACGGGCCTGTCGCGCGAGTCGAGGAGGAGACGCGCGTTCTTCACGAGGTCTTCCGCCTTCGTCTGGGCGTCGTCGAGGACGAAGAACGCGGTCGCGTCCGCCCAGCCTTTCACGCCGACGGCTCCGCCCCAGCCGGGCGACGTCACGAGGACCTTGCCGCCGACGCGCTCGACGAGCGTCGCGGGCGCGCTCGCGGCGACGCGCCCGCCGCGGGCCACGCGGTCGTCGGGGCGATCCGACAGAACGACGGAGCGGAGCGCGACGAGGCGCGTTCCCTGGAGCGCGGCGCCCGGCGGCACGGCGCCCCCCTCCGCGCGGGCGATCGCGGCGAGGAGGAGCGGGGAAGCGAGGAGGCCGAGGAACGCGAGGAGCCTGAGGATCGGGGCGACGTAGCGGCGGATCATGTGAACCTCCCGGCGCGGGGTCGGCCCGCGCCCGCCTCCTCCCGGTTCACGGGACGTGCCACCGCCCTCGCGTGGAATTCGCACGGTCCTGACGTCGCTAATTATGCAATCCGGAGAAGTTTTCTGCGAATGGGATTATGGGAGGTGCGCTTCCTCAGAGGTCGCGATATTCGAGCCGGATCTTCGTCTCCGCGTAAGCCTTCCCGTCCACCTCGACGTACGGGTAGATGAAGAAGTTCAGCGGGCCGTCCTTCTGGGGCGGAGCGAGCGTCAGGTCGCGCCCGGTCGTGATCTCGAAGCGGTTCGGGTCGAGGTTGCCGAAGAGGTAGTTCTTCTTGACGGGATCCCGCAGCTTCGCGGCATCGGACGCGTCGATCGGCACCCATTCCGAGCCCGTCCAGAACTCCGCCCAGCAGTGGTAGCCGGGGACAGTTCCTTCCCTCTCGGACGCGACCGGGAAGCCGATGAAGAACCTCACCGGAATCTTCTGCGCCCGGGCGAGCGCCATGAAGGCCGAGTGAAAGTCCGTGCAGTTGCCCTTCTTGAGGTCGCAGAAACGCTCGGAGTCGCCTTTCCCCCAGCCGGGAACGGTCTTGTCGTAGGTCCCGTTATCCACGAGGTAGTCGTAGAACGCGAGCGCCTTCTCGACCGCGTCCCGCTTCCCGGCCGAGAGCCTGTCCGAGAGCTCCTTCACGCGGGGCGTCATCGGCACGAGCCGGTTCGGCGCGAGATAGGCCGCCGGGTCGGATGGAGCCCTGCGGTCCGGGTTCAACTCGTTCACGGCTTCCGTCCGCGCGACGCGGTAACGCGCCTTCACCTCGACGTTCTTGCCGAGCTGCTCGGGCCGGTCGAGGACGAAATGGGCGACGCGGTTGCCGGCCGAGTCCTTCCCCATCGTCACGGGCACGGGCGCGTCCACGCTCACGTCCGTGACGGCCTGGTAGGGCCCGTCCGACGGCAGCGGGATCCAGACGTCCACACGTTTCGCCGTCTCCGGGACGGACAGGACGGTGCCGACCCAGGTCGCCTCGAAGGAGCGCGTGGCGGGCTTGCGTCCCGTCGCGGCGCCCGAGAGAGTCACGGCCGCCACGAGACCCGTGGCGGCGAGCGCGTAACTCGACTTCCTCATGAAATGGTTCCTCCTTGAGAACCATTCTAGAGAGAACGTGAGGCTTCAGGACAACGAAAGAAAGTGGAACGCCGCGATCACGAGAGAATGCGTGATCCGCCCCCGACGGATGAGCTCCGGGATCCGCCTGAGAGGGACGAGCTCGACGGCGAGGTCCTCGCCCTCGTCGGGGATCAGGCCGCCCACGACGCGGCAGCCCTTCGCGAGGTACGTCGAGCACCGGTTGCCCTGGATCGCCGGATTCGGCCGGACGACGCCGATGCGCTTCCACGAGCGCGCCGCGTAGCCCGTCTCCTCCCGGAGCTCGCGGCGGACGGCCGCGGCCGCCGACTCGCCCTTCTCGACGCTCCCGCCCGGGATCTCGAGCGTGATCGAGCGCGTTCCGGCCCGGAACTGGCGCACGAGGACGACGTCGTTCTCCGGCGTCAGAGCGACGACGTTCGCCCAGTCCTGGCACTCGAGGATGTAGAAGTCGTGCGGCCTTCCGGTTCGCGGCGACCGCGTGCGGTCGGTGCGCACGGAGAAGACCTTGAAATCGCCCAGTGTGCGAGACGAGATGAGGGGCCAGATGGAAGGCGACGTTCGAAGAGCACCAGGGGACTTCTTAGAAGGTGAAGAGGGCGGAGGCGCCGCCGGTCCCGCACGACGCGCGCCGGCGCGTGCCGTCCCCCTCTTACCCATTCGAAGAGATCTTCGTCTTCGTTCTCTTCGAACGCCGCACGGCGGCTACGCCTGCCCGAAGCCCGTCACGATGTACGACCCGCTCTTGGCGTCGCGCTTCAGCGTGATGACCCTGGCCTTCTCGGCGGCCTCGAGGAGCTCCGAGAACGCGCGGAACCCGTAGTAGCTCTCGTTGAACGACGGATACTTCCGCTGCATCGTCTGCTTGACCATCGAGCCCCAGAGGACTTCCTTGTTCTCGCGTTTCAGCGCGAGCATGGAGTCGATCAGGAGCGAAAAGGCCTCGGCGGTCTTCTCGGGCAGCCCGTGGAGCGAAGGCGCCTTCGTCTTCTCGCGGATGAGGTCCTCGTAGTAGAGAAACTCGTCGCAGTTGTCGATCAGGAGCTCGGACGTCGAGCCCTTCACGCCGAAGCCGAGGACCTGCTTGTTGTTCTCCTTGAGCTTCGAGACGAGCGGGGAGAAGTCCGAGTCCCCCGAGCCGATCACGAACGTCGTGATGTGGGCCTTGTTCGAGGCGAGGTCCATCGCGTCCACGACCATCCGGATGTCCGCGGAGTTCTTCCCCGTCATCCGGTGCTGGGGGATGTCGATGAGCTCGAACGCGGCCTCGTGGAACGCACGCTTGTATTCCAGGTACCGGTTCCAGTCCGCGTACGCGCGCTTGTAGACGATCTTCCCCTTCTCGAGGAGCCGCGAGATGAGGAGCTTGACGTCGAACTTCGGGTGGCCGGTCTCGCGGAGGCCGATCAGCAGGTTGTCGATGTCGATGAAGAGGGCGAGGTTCTGTTCTTCGGTGTGCATGGCTCCGGTCGGCGGCGGCCCGCCGACTCCTTCGCCGAACCCGGCCGGCACCCAGCCCGGAGCGAACGGCAGCGCGGGCGCCGCGAGGGCGGGCGTCACGGGAATGGCGGGAGGCTCGGCCTCCGGAAACGGCAGGTCGGTCGCGTCGGTGGCGGCTTTCTTGGCGGGGGTCCGGCCGCGTCCGCCTCGGCGGCGGCGCCGGACGCCGCCCGCCTTCGGGGCGGCTTCGTGTTCGGTCACAGAAGGAGATTGTCGCACGGAACGCCGGCCGGTCCCGGTGCGAGAATGAGCGCGTGGGCGTCCCGGGCCTCCTCTTCGATCTCGCGGGCCGCGGCAGCATCGTCCTCACCCGGAAGGACCGTGCGGGTTTTCTCCACGGCCTCGTGACGAACGACGTGAAGAAGCTGGCCGCCGGCCAGGGCTGCGCAGCGGCCTTCCTGACCGCAAAGGGAAAGCTCCTCGCGGAATGCGTCGTCCTCTGCGAGGAAGACCGCCTCGTCCTCGACACCCCGCCGGAGCTGGCATCGACGGTCGAGGGCCTGCTGCATACGTACCTCGTGTTCAACGACGTGACGATCGCCAACGAGACGGAAGAGACGCACGTCCTGCACCTCGCGGGCGGCGCCGAGGGAGAGGGCGCCGGGGATCTTCTTACAAAGGTGGGGCTCGGCGAGGCTGGAGCTTTGCCGCGAGAGCCCCACGCAAGCGTCGCCGCCCGATTCACCTTCGAAGAAATGCCCCGGTCCCCGGGCGCCGCCGCAGGCGGCGCAACGTCCGTCGTCCTCGTCCGCGAGAACCGCACGGGCATGCCCGGCTTCGACGTCCGGTGCCCCTCTTCCTTCTCAGAGGAAATCCGAAGGGCGCTTCTGTCCGCCGGGGCGAACGTCGCGACGGACGCCGATCTCGAGGCGCGGCGTATCGCCGCCGGCATCCCGCGCTGGGGCGCGGAGCTGACCGAGTCCGTCCTGCCGGACGAGGCCGGGCTGCGCGAGCGCGGCTTCATCGCGGAAAACAAGGGCTGCTACGTCGGCCAGGAGATCGTGGCGCGCATCAAGACGTACGGGCACGTGAACCGGCTGCTCGTCCGGCTCTCCGTTTCCGGCGGCCTCCCGGCGCCGGGAGACGCAGTTCTCTTCGAAGGGAGAAGAGTCGGGGCGCTCACGAGTGTCGCGCCGGCGGCAGGCGGCGGCGCGGCCGCCCTTGGTTACGTGGAGAGAGAGCGCGCCGCCGAAGGAACGGCCCTGACGATCTCCTCATCCGAGGGAATTCTCTCTTCCGTCGTCTCCGGTCGCAGGCCTCCGCAGGCGGTCTAGAGCTTCGCGGGACGTCCGAGCAGGTAGCCCTGCCCGTACGTGACGCCGAGATGCTTCACGGCCTCGAGCTCCTCCTCCGTCTCGATGCCTTCCGCGACCGTCGCCGCGTCGATTCGCGCCGCGAGCCGCACGAGCATCTCGACGACGTCGGCCTTGATCGAGTCCTCGTGCAGGCCGGTCACGAGGTAGTTCGAGATCTTGAGGAAGTGCGGCTTGAGCTCCGCGATGGACTGGAGCGAGGCATAGCCCGAACCCGCGTCGTCGATCGCGATCTTGAACCCGAGGCCGCGCAGGATCTGGATGCTTTCGCGGAAGAGGTCATAGTCGCGGATCGCGGCGCGTTCCGTGATCTCGAGGACGACACCGCTCCTCAGGCCGAGGAGCGGCTGGAGGACGTCGTGCCCCCGGGACTTGAGGTCGTGGATGAGCTCCGTCTCGACGTTCACGAAGAGTCCGCCCTCGCGCATCCCCGCGAAGCGCTCGGCCGAGAACTGCATGCAGACCTTCTCGAGGGCCCAGACCTGGCCGGATTTCAACGCGTAGTCGAAGAGCACCTCGGGGTTCTCGAACGGAGAATCGGCGGGGCCGCGCGAGAGGGCCTCGTGCGCGAAGACCTTCCCGGACGCGAGGTCGACGATGGGCTGGTAGACGGTGTCGATCTGCCTGCGGACGAGGATGTCCTTGAACTGCTCGCGCAGGAGGGCGGCCCGCTCGCCTTCCTTCGTCGACGCCATCGTGATCGCCTCGCGGAGCGCGCGGTAGACGAGGCGCTCGAGGCGCACCTGAGGGCTGTGGAGGAGCTTCGACCACCCGACGAAAAGCGCGATCTTCCGCTGGATCCGGTCCCGGAACGTCTCGTTCAGCTGCGTCCTGAGGGACTCCTCGACCTGCCGCGCCTTCCGCTGCAGCCGCTCGAGGATCTCCTCTCCCCGCAGGCCGGGCGGCACCGAGAGGAACACGTAGAACTCCGAGCCCGACGGCCGGTTCACCGCGATGAGATCCTCCGCCGAGAAGAGGGTGCCGAGGAGGCGCTTGAGCGCGCGCGCGGCCTCGCGCAGGACGTCGTCGAAGACCTCCCACCCGTAGAAGTCCTCGATGTGGGCGTAGTTCTCGAAATCGACGAACAGGACGCCGACTTCCTGGTCGACGAGGAGCCACTCGCGGAGCGCGTCCACGATCACGGGAATCGTGGGCAGACCCGTGACGCCGTCGAAAAGGAGGTTCCGCGTCCGCGCGTCCCCGGACTCCCTCGGGAAGAACGCCGAGCGCTGCCCCTCGCGGGGCTCCAGGAGGCGCTCGACCGTCTCGAGGAGGTGGCGTTTCGTGAACGGCTTCGTGATGTAGTCGTCCGCGCCCACCTGCATTCCCGTGATGAGGTCCTTGATCTCGGACTTCACCGTCAGCATGACGACCGGAATGGACGCCGTCTCGGGCAGGTTCTTGAGCGTTGCGCAGACCTCCCAGCCGGAAACTTCCGGCATCGTGACGTCGAGGAGGATCACGTCCGGCTGGAGGGCCGCGGCCTGCTCGATCCCTTCCTTGCCGTTCCGCGCGGCGACCGTCGCGTAGCCCGCGTTTCCGAGGAGGGTCTGGACGATGAGGAGGATGTCCTCGTCGTCGTCGACGATCAGGATCTTGCGCTCGTTCACGTGAGTGAGATCTTAAACGGCGTCAGAATTCCGCGTCCCAGGACGTCTCGGCAGGCAGTCCCTCGAGGGGCTCGACGTCGACGCGGTCGACGCGCGCGAAGCGCGAGCCTTCGGACAGGGCGGCTTCGAGCCGGTCCAGGGCGTGGACGGGGCCGCGGGCGACGATCTCGACGCGCCCGTCGTCGAGGTTCGAGGCGCCGCCGCTGAGATGCAGGGCGCGGGCCGCGCGGGCGACGAACGCCCGGTAGCCGACGCCCTGCACGCGGCCGGTCACGACGAAACGCCGCGTGGCAACTCTCCACCCGCCGGACTCGTCGACGTCGCGGTCTTTCATCAGCGCGCGGACTCCTTCGGCGCGAAGCCGAACCGCCCCACGAGCGGGACGTACGCGACGTCCCCCGCGTCCTCCGTGCGGACGCGGCCGTTCGGGAGCCTCTTGACGACGAGAAGTCGCTGTCGGCCCGGCGCCCCGACCGGGACGACGAGGCGTCCGGTCGGCCCGAGCTGCGCGACGAGGGGCTCGGGTACTTCCGGCGCCGCCGCCGCGACGACGATCGCGTCGTACGGGGCATGCTCGCTCCAGCCGTACGAGCCGTCGAAGACCTTCACGGAAACATTGCCGATTCCGAGCGCCGAAAGAAGCGCCTGGGCCCCCTTCGCGAGCTCGGGGATCCTCTCGAGCGTGAAAACCCATCGCGCGAGGCGGGCGAGGACCGCCGCCTCGTAGCCCGACCCCGTCCCGATCTCCAGGACCGTCGAGCCGGGAGCGATCGCGGCAAGCTCCGCGGAGCGCGCGACGTTCGCGGCCTGCGTGATCGTCTGGCCGTGGCCGATCGGGAGGGCGTGATCCCCGTACGCCTCGCCCGCGAGCGCGGCGGGAACGAAGAGGTGGCGGGGTACCGCGGCGATCGCCTCGACGACCCGGGGATCCGAGACGAGGCCGGCCGACCGCAGCCGCTCCACGAGGGCCCGGCGCTCCGGCGCGCCCGCGCGGACAGCGCGCTGCACCTCGGGATCCTCCGGCTTCACACGGGAGATCTTAACCGTGCCCGCGGGCCTCGAGCCAGGTCTGGAACTCGGCCCGGGGCATCGGCCGCGCGAGAGCCCAGCCCTGGACGACGTCGATGCCGAGGCCGGTCACGAGGTCCCACTGATCCGAGGTCTCGACTCCCTCGGCGACCGTCGTCATCCCGAGGCGGCGCGCGAGGAACACGCTCGACTCCACGATGGTCCGGGCCGTGCGGTCGTCGGCCGCGGCCTCGATGAACCCCTTGTCGATCTTGAGCTCCGTGAACGGGAACTGCTTGAGGTGGTCCATCGTCGCGAATCCCGTCCCGAAGTCGTCGATCGAAAGCCCGATGTTCCGCAGGCGGAGGCGCGTCAGGATCTCGAGGCTCGCCGCGAGCTGCTGGGCGACGGACGTCTCCGTGACCTCCACCGTGAGGCCCGCGAGCGGGACGCCGTGCAGCCTCGCGAGGCGTTCGAGCTCTTCGGGAAGCGTGAGCCGGTGGAGGTTCCGGAACGACAGGTTGACGGACACACCCACCTTCAGCCCGGCGCGGCGCCACTCGCCGGACGCGCTCAGCGCTTCGCCGAGGACGCAGTCGAGCAATCCGTCCACGAGGCCGTTCTCCTCGGCGAGGCCGATGAACGCATCCGGCATGACGAGGCCCTTCTCGGGATGGCGCCACCGCGCCAGGGCCTCCGCGCCGATCACCCGCCGGGTCCTCGCGTCGGCCTGCGGCTGGAAGAACGGCTCGATCTGCCCCGCCGCGAGAGCGGCGCGGAGCTCTTCCTCCGTGACTTCGACCTCGGCCGCAGGGCGGCCGGCCTCGGGCGCGCGGACGCGGCGGACGGCCTTGGCGAGGTCCGCCGGATGAAGGGGCTTCGAAAGGACGCCGAGGACGTTCAGGTCGAGGGAGCGGGCGAGGCCTTCGACCGCCTTCAGAAGCCGCTCATCGGCGCCGCTCATGAGAAGGACCGCCCCCCGGTAGCCGCGCGAGGCGAGATGCCGCAGGAACGCGATTCCGTCCAGCTCGGGCATCTGGAGGTCCGTGACGACGAGACCGATCCCGCTCGACGGACCGACGTCGACTCTCAGGGCTTCGTTCCCGTCGTGGGCGATCCGGACGTCCGGAACGCCCATTCGCCAGAGCGCCGACACGACGAACCGGGCGACTGCCGGATCGTCGTCCACAACCAGGACGGCGAGCTCGGGGCCGGGGCCGCCGTCTTCCGCCACGTCAGCCGCCGCCCGGGATCGTCCGGGGAAGGCCGTCGAGGTCCGCGAGGGCGCGGTAGTCGGTCATGTCCATGTGGAGAGGCGTGACGGAGACCCAGCCCTCGGCGACCGCGAGGAGGTCCGTCCCCTCGGCCTTCGTGTCGACAAACGTCCCGCCGATCCAGAAGTAGGGCTTCCCTCGGGGATCGATCTTCTCCACGATGTTCTCGCCGTAGCGGCGCCGGCCCATGCGCGTCGGCCGGAATCCCTTCGGGGCGCCCACCGGAATGTTCACGTTCCAGAGCGTGTCGGGCGCGGGTGGACGGTCCTTCGCCCAGTCGATGAGAACGCGAGCGGCCGCCTCCGCGTTCGACCAGTCCACCGCGCCGGCGGAATCGCGGACGTAGTCGAGCGAGAACGCGATCGACTTCACGCCGAGGAGCGTCCCTTCGAACGCGCACGCGACGGTCCCCGAGTAGGTGACGTCGTCCCCGAGGTTCGGGCCGGCGTTGATCCCGGAGAACACGAAGTCGGGCGGGTTCGCCTTCAGGATCGAGCAGAGGGCGATGTTCACGCAGTCCGTGGGCGTCCCGTCCACGATCCAGGTCCGCTCGTCCTTCTGGCGGACCCGGAGCGGGCGGTGCATCGTGAGGGCGTGCGAGGAGGCGCTCTGCTCGCGGTCCGGCGCGACGACGAACGTCTCGAAGCCGGCCGCGCGCGCCGCGCGATCGAGGGCCGCGAGCCCGTCGCTGTGGACCCCGTCGTCGTTCGAGATGAGAGCCCTCACGCGCGCGCCCCGGGACCCTCGTAGACGGCCTTGTTCCGCTCCGTCTCGTGGACGACGACGCGCACGAGGCGGGCGGGAGAGACCGCGGAGGCGAGCTCGTGCCAGATCGCGACCGCGATGTTCTCGGCCGTCGGGTTCACGCCGGCCAGGAACGGGACGTCCACGTTGAGGTTCCGGCGGTCGCAGGGCTTCACGATTCGCTCGGAGACGACCCTCTTGAGGTCGGCGAAGTCCATGACCCAGCCGGTCTCGGGCTGGACGGGCCCCGCGACCGTGACCTCGAGGCCGTACGTGTGTCCATGGCCGTGAGGGTTGTTGCACTTCCCGAAGACGCGCTGGTTCCATTCCTCGTCGCGCGCCTCCGTGTTCAGGCGGTGCGCCGCCGAGAAGTGGGCGAGCGTCGTGATCCGGACGGCGGGGGCGCTCATCGCGCCCACCGTTCGCGCGCGGCCTCCCAGAGCCGCATGCGGCGGTAGACCTCGACCGCGGTCGCGTCCACCCAGAGCGTCTGCGAGTACGCGATCACCCGCGTGCGCTGGCCCTCGCGGACGATGTGCTCGGCCGCGTCCACCGCCGTGCACGCGCGCGTCTCGAAGACGGGCGTTCCGTCGATCACGTCGCCGACCATGACGGCGAGCGCACAGACACCGAGGAGCGTCAGGCAGGAGGCGAGCTCCTGCTTCCCGATCGCGAGCGACTCGACCTCGGACGCCCCACCCGCGTCGAAGCCGGCAGGCACGAACCAGCGAATCGAGAACGAGAGCGGGTCTCCGTCGTGCCCCCCGCGCAGGTAGATCCTTTGTCCGTTTTCGAGAGCGGCGCACACGCCCGGAGTTTACGAGACGATCGGTCCCGCGCGTCCCTTGACGTTGTCGAAATCGGGACCCATATCTTGATTGGCCCTGCGCGCCGGTGAAGGCGGGAACGGCCGGGAGGAGGACGAAGGCAGGCGAAAGCCGGTTCCGACGAGTCGGCGGCCGAGGGTCGACGCCGCTTCAAGGACACGCGCCGCACGGCGCAAGCCAACAAGGAATCGTCCCAGGCCACCCCACGCGGGGCGTAGCGAGCCCGAGGGAACCGGTGCCCTCGGGCTCATCTCGTCTCCGGCGGGGCCTAGACCGCAACGCGGAAGCTCTGGAGCACCCGCATGTAGTTCGCGCGTTCGAAGGCCGCGGGGTCCGCGCTCGTGCGGTGGCTGACGGCGCCCGTCATCTGGGCGACGGACTCGTACTCGTGCTTCTCCATCCAGTCCGCGAGGCCCTGCTTGAGCGCCGTGATCTGGCGCGGGCCGTGCCGGAGGATCGAGGAGACGATCTGGACGGCGTTCGCGCCCGCCATGATCGCCTTGACGAGGTCGAGGGGCGTGTGAACGCCTCCGGTCGCAGCGAGGGAGCACCTCACGCGGCCCGACAGGATCGCGAGCCAGCGCAGCCGGAGCAGGAGGTCCGAGGAATCGGAGAGCTGCAGCGCGGGGACGGGCTCGAGGAGCTCGACGTCGATGTCCGGCTGGTAGAAGCGGTTGAACAGGACGAGGCCGTCGGCTCCGAGGTCGTCGAGCTGCCGCGCGACGTTCGCGAAGGACGTGAAGAACGCCGGGAGCTTCACGGCCACGGGGATCCCGAGGCCGCGCTTGACCGATCGGAGGATGTTCTCGACCTCGTGCTCGATCACCGTCCCGGGCACGGTCGGGTCCGCCGCGATCCGGTAGACGTTCAGCTCGAGGGCGTGCGCCCCGGCGTCCTGCATGAGCTTCGCGTAGCTCAGCCAACCCGAGTCCGTCACGCCGTTCAGGGACGCGATGACGGGGACCGAGACCGCCTGACGGATCTTGCGGATCTGCTCGAGGTAGCGGTCCGGGCCGAGGTGGAACTCCTCGGGGGCCGGAAAATACGACGCGGCCTCCGGCGAGGACTCGGCCTGGGTGTCCATCGCGCGGTTGATCCCCTCGCGCTCCCGGGAGATCTGCTCCTCGAAGAGCGAGTGCATGACGATTGCGGACGCTCCCGCGTCCTCGAGGCGCTTGACCGTGTCGAGGTCGTCCACGAGCGGCGAGGCGCCCGGCATGAGCGGGTGCGCGAGCGGAAGGCCGAGGTAAGTCGTTCTCAGGTCCATCTTCTTCCTCAGTTCCCGGGCCGCGTGGCGGCCTCGGCGACGTGCTTCTTGGCCATCTGCTCGTAGAGAACGACCTTCTGGGCGGCCTCGCGGCGCGCCTGCTCGATCGTCCCCTTGTAGAGCTCGGGATTGCGCTCTTCGGCGACGCGGAAGCGCGCCTCGTTGCGCATGAACGCCCCGATGTCGCCCTTGAGCGTGCCCGTGTCGATCACGAGCGGGCTCTCCCCCGCCGCCGTACGGCGCGGGTCGAAGCGGTAGAGCGGCCAGTAGCCGGACTGCACGGCCTTCGTCTGCTGGTCGAGCTGGAAGGCCATGTCGTAGCCGTGCGCGATGCACGGGCTGTACGCGATGATGATCGACGTTCCGGGATAGGACTCGGCTTCCTGGAACGCCTTGACGGTCTGGGCGTCCTTCGCGCCGAACGCGACGCGCGCGACGTAGACCGAGCCGTAGGCCATCGCCATGAGGCCGAGGTCCTTCTTCGAGACGGCCTTGCCCGCGGTCGCGAACTTCGCCGAGGCGCCGAGCGGCGTCGACTTGGACGCCTGGCCTCCGGTGTTCGAGTAGACCTCGGTGTCGAGGACGAGGATGTTCACGTCGCGGCCGACCGCGAGGACGTGGTCGAGGCCGCTGTATCCGATGTCGTACGCCCAGCCGTCGCCTCCGACGATCCAGACGCTCTTCCTCACGAGGTAGTCGGCGAGAGACGCGAGGCGCTTGGCCTCGACTTTCGGGCTCTGTTTGAGGCGCTTGACGAGCTCGGCGACGCGGGCGCGTTGCGCGGCGATGCCCGCTTCGGTGCCCTGGTCCGCCGCGAGGATCTCTCCGGCGAGGTCGGCGCCCGCCTCGGCCTCGAGGGCCTTGAGGAGCGTCTTGGCCGTGATCTCGTGGTGGTCGACGCCGAGACGCATCCCGAGGCCGAACTCCGCGTTGTCCTCGAAGAGCGAGTTCGACCACGTCGGACCGCGCCCGTCGCGGTTCACGGTGTACGGAGTCGTCGGAAGGTTGCCGCCGTAGATCGACGAGCACCCCGTCGCGTTCGCGATCATCGTGCGGTCGCCGAAGAGCTGCGTCAGGAGCTTGATGTAGGGCGTCTCGCCGCAGCCCGCGCACGCGCCCGAGTACTCGAAGAGCGGCTGCAGGAACTGGACCGACTTGACGTCGGCGATGCGGAGCTTCGACCGGTCGACCTCGGGCAGGTCGAGGAAGAACTCATAGTTCGCGCGCTCCGGCTCGCGGAGGGGCGCCTGCGGCGCCATGTCGAGCGATTTGTGCTTCGGGTTCGACTTGTCCTTCGCCGGGCAGACCATCATGCAGAGCGTGCAGCCCGTGCAGTCCTCCGGCGCGACCTGGATCGTGTACTTGTAGCCCTTCCACTCGGTCGCCTTGAAGTCCACGGACTTGAACGTCGCGGGCGCGCCCTTGAGGGCCTCCGGTTCGAACAGCTTGGCGCGGATGGCCGCGTGCGGGCAGACCATCGCGCACTTGTTGCACTGGATGCAGATCTTCTCGTCCCAGACCGGGATCTCGAGGGCGATGTTGCGCTTCTCCCACTGTGCGGTCGCCGTCGGCCACGTGCCGTCGGGCGGGAACGCGCTCACCGGGAGGAGATCGCCCTTGCCCGCGAGGAGGACGCCCGAGACGCGCTGGACGAAGTCGGGAGCGTCTTTCGAGACGGGCGGCGGCATGTGGCGCTGCATCGAGACGGACGTCGGCACCTTCACTTCCTTGAGGTCCTTCGCGGCGACGTCGACGGCGGCGAAGTTCTTGTTGAGGACGTCCTCGCCGCGGCGCGCGTAGCTCTTCCTGATTCCCTTCTTGATGCGCTCGATCGCCTCGTCCACCGGGAGGATCTTCGAGAGGTGGAAGAAGCAGGCCTGCATGATCGTGTTGATCCGGACGCCGAGCCCGATCTGGCGCGCGAGGCCGTAGGCGTCCACGACGAAGAAGCGGAGCTTCTTCGTCACGATCTGCTCCTGGACCTCGAACGGGAGCTCGCCCCAGACCTCGTCGGGCCCGTACGGCGAGTTCAGGAGGAACACGCCGCCCGGCTTGGCGCAGGAGAGCATGTCGTAGCGGTCGAGGAGCGAGAACTGGTGGCATGCGACGAGGTCCGCGTTCGAGACGAGCCACGCGGCGTGGATCGGCGCGTCGCCGAAGCGCAGGTGCGACGTCGTGACGGCGCCGGCCTTCTTGGAGTCGTAGACGAAATAGGCCTGCGCCTCCTTGCCCGCGTCCTCGCCGATGATCTGGATCGAGTTCTTGTTCGCGGAGACCGTGCCGTCGGACCCGAGCCCGAAGAAGACGGCCTTCCGGCGGTCGGCCGGCTCGATGTCGAAGGAGTCGTCCCACGGGAGCGACGTGTGCGTCACGTCGTCGACGATCCCGATCGTGAACTGACGCTTCGGGGCGGGTTTCGCCATCTCGGCGAAGACGGCCGCGACCATCGCGGGCGTGAACTCCTTGGAGGAGAGGCCGTAGCGGCCCGCGAGGACGCGAGGCTCGGCCGCGAACGACGTGAGGCCCGTCGCCTTCGCCTCCGCGAGGCCCGCGACGACGTCCAGCCAGAGCGGGTCGCCCGGGGCGCCGGGCTCCTTCGTCCGGTCGAGGACGGCGATCGTCTTCACCGTCTTCGGGAGCGCCGCGACGAAGTGGGCGAGCGACCACGGGCGGTAGAGGCGGACCTTGAGGACGCCCACCTTCTCGCCCTTGGCCGCGAGGTACTTCGCGGTCTCGTCGCACGTCTCGGCGCCGGAGCCCATGACGACGATCACGCGCTCGGCGTCCTTCGGCCCGACGTAGTCGAAGAGGCCGTACGGGCGGCCCGTGATCTTGCCGACCTTCTCCATCGCGGCTTCGACGTGGCCGGGGCACGCGGCGTAGAACGGGTTGCAGGCCTCGCGCGCCTGGAAGAACGCGTCCGGGTTCTGGGCCGTGCCGCGCAGGAGCGGGCGATCCGGCGTGAGGGCGCGGGCGCGGTGGGCCGCGATCTGACCCTCGTCGAGGAGGGAGCGGAGGTCGTCGTCCGTGAGCTCCTCGATCTTCGCGAGCTCGTGCGACGTCCGGAAGCCGTCGAAGAAGTGGAGGAACGGGACGCGGGACGCGAGCGTCGCGAGGTGCGCGACCGCGGCGAGGTCCTGGGCTTCCTGGACGGAGGCCGACGCGAGCAGGCCGAAGCCCGTCTGGCGGCAGGCCATGACGTCCGAGTGGTCGCCGAAGATGGACAGCGCGTGCGTCGCGACGGTGCGCGCGGACACGTGCATCGCGTAGGACGTGAGCTCCCCCGCGATCTTGTACATGTTCGGGATCATGAGGAGCAGGCCCTGAGAGGCCGTGAACGTCGTCGTGAGTGCTCCGGCCTGCAGCGCGCCGTGGACCGCGCCCGCGGCGCCGCCCTCGGACTGCATCTCGATGACCTGCGGCACCGTTCCCCAGACGTTCGGCTTCCCCTTCGCCATCCACTCGTCGGACAGCTCGCCCATGTTGGAGGACGGAGTGATCGGATAAACGGCCACCACCTCGCTGAGGCGATAGGCCACGGAAGACGCGGCGGTGTTGCCGTCGCACACGATTCTGCGTCGATTTCCCATGCGCCGGAGCTTAGAGATCCAGTCTCGTCGGAAACATGATGCAAACGGACCAAGCGCCGTGGCGCCGCCCCGGAATGGATCATCCGGCTCACTTGCGGGGGACGCGGGCCGGGCCTAGGTTCTTAACAGGACCGGCTTTCCCCCGGCCCCGGAGGGTCAAATGCAGCAGAAGAGTCATTTCCGGCTCTGGGCGCTCCTGGGCGGCGGCGTCGTCCTCGTGCTCGCGCTGGTGGGTCTCTGGAGGGTCCAGACCGCGCCCGTGGACACGAGCCTGACCCCGGCGCACCTCGCGCCTCCCCTTTCCGCGGTCGCCGACCGCTTCGAGGTCCTCGTCGGGGGCGTGCCTCTTCAGAAAGCCATCGCCGACAAGCGCCTCATGCTCGCCGGCGAGAACGGCGCCGCGACGGTCCTGGTTTCGGAGGCAGCCGTGCGAATCAACGACGCCGAGCGCGTCCGCGCCGGACGGGTGCCTTCGCTCCTCGCGCTCTCGGCGATCGCGGGCGGCGGGTTCGTGCTCTTCCTGATCGGGCTCATCGCGCCGCGAATCGGGGCCTTCAAGCCGCACGGCCTCATCGACATGCACCTCGAGTCGCTCTAGGGCGAAGCGCCGTCGGCTCAGAACATCCGCAGGAGCGACGCCTTGCGGCGCTCGTACGGCGCGCCGAGGCCGAGCGCGAGCGCGACGTCGCAGAGGCGCACGGCCTCCTCGTACTCGGCCCTTTCGCTCCGGAGAGCGATTCCGCGCTCGAGAAAGCGTAGCTCGCCGACTTCCTTCCCGAACCTCCGGCCCAGGTCCTCGCGCGCGACGTCGAGGTAGCGCTCCGCTTCCGCGAGCGCTGCGAGGGCCTCCTCGTCGTCCGGTGCGTCGGCGGCGAGGAGCGCCCAGGCGAAGAACTTCACGCCGTTCGGAAGGGAGTCCGACTGATCGATCGCGCGGCGCGCGTACTTGGCGCCCTCGTTCCTGAGGGCCGCCTCCCGGTGCCCCGCGAGGAGATCGTCGAGACGCTCCTCCGGGCTCTTGCGGCAGGGCTCGGCGCGTCGGGCCACTACTCCGCCGCCGCGACCATGTACTGCTCGAGCTTGCCGTCGGGCATCGTGTACGTCGTCAGCGTGAGGGTCCGCTTCCCGCACTCGATCTTGAACCGGCGCTGCGTCATCCCCCCGCGGAGCCTCTGGCTCGATTGCGTGAACGTCTTCGGCGCCCCGAGCGGCTTGAGGCTCGAGGCGAAGTCGCGCAGGGCCTCCTCGCTGAAGTACGCGTTCGCGTTCTCCGTGAAGAGCGTGCGGTCGAGAACGCCCTTCTGGAGTCCCTCGAAGATCCTCCGGGCCTGCGCGGTCGCCTCCTCGCGGCCGTCTCCCGCCGAGGCGAAGAGGATCTCGCGGACCTTCTTCGCGATGACGGCGGACGCATCGCTCGCGTCGAGGTTCACGAACACGCAGATGGCCGCCCGGTCGTCGGGGTAGACCTCGTTCGTCGCCGTGAAGCCCGACACCTCCCCGCCGTGCGAGACGATCCGCCGCCCGTCCACGACCGCGACGGCGACGCCGAGCCCGTAATGCGTCCCGGCGCCGCTCGCGAGGAGGACGTCGCGCGTGAGCTCGCGCGTCGACGCCGGCGAGAGGACCGTCCCGTCGAGGAGCGAAACGTCCCACCGGGCGAGGTCCGCGGGCGTCATCGCGAGCTCCCCGGCCGCGAACATCCAGCCCTTCCCCTCCTTCGGCGCGGGCCGGGCGGGTCCGACGGCGTACCGGAGGTACCCGGCAGGGTCCGACGGGCCGAGCGGCGCCGCGTCCGTGTCCGTCACGCTCGTCATCCCGAGCGGGCTGAAAACGCGCGCGCGGAGGAAGTCGAGGAGAGGCCGCCCCGCGGCCTTCTCGACGATCGCTCCCGCGGCGACGTAGTTCGTGTTGCTGTACTGCCATTTCGTCCCGGGCTCGAAGTCGAGCGGCTTCTTCGCCCAGCCGTCCAGGATCTCCGCCGCCGTGACCGGCTTCAGCATCGGCGGCATGACGTAGTCCTGAGGCCAGAAATCCTGGTAGCCCGACGTCATCGAGAGGAGCTGGCGGACCGTGACGTCCTTCGCCCGCGTCAGGCCGGGCAGCCAGCGCACGACGCGGTCGTCGAGCGAGACTTTCCCCTCCTCGGCGAGGAGGAGGAGCGCCGCTGCCGTGAACTGCTTGCTGATCGATCCGATGCTGAAGCGCATCGACGTCGTCGCCGCGAGCGGCGGAGGGCCGAGGCGGGCCGCGCCGTAGGCCTTCGCGTAGGCGATCGCGCCGTCCTTCACGACCGCCAGCGACGCGGCGGGCGCGCCGGTGTCCTTCAGAACCTCCGCGACCTTCGCGTCGATCGCCGCCCGGGCGTCCGCGGACAGCTCGGCGGCCGGGAGCGGCCGCGCGGCGAGAAGAAGAAGCGAGCAGGCAAAAGCCCGGAGAGGAAGGCGCATGGAAGAACTCCTCGTCCCGGATCGGGACCTCGGCGATTCTAGAGGCCTTATCCTCCCGTCGTGCCGAAGAAGGCCCTCCTTGCGCTCGGGACCGCGCTCGTTCTCGCCGTCGCCGCGGCCTACCTCCCTGCGCTGAGGGCCGGTTTCGTCTGGAACGACGACACCTACGTGACGGACAACCCGACCCTGGACGGTCTCGGCGGCCTCGAGCTGATCTGGACCGACTCGAAGGCCAACGAGCAGTACTACCCGATGGTCTTCACGTCGTACTGGGTCGAAAAGCGCCTTTGGGGCCTCGCCCCGCTCGGCTACCACCTCGTCAACGTCCTCCTCCACGCCGCGAACGCGCTCCTCCTCTGGGCTCTCCTCGTCCGCCTCGGTCTGCCGGGCGCCGGCTGGGCCGCGGCGCTTTTCGCGCTCCACCCGGTTTGCGTCGAGTCCGTCGCGTGGGTCACGGAGCGGAAGAACACGCTGTCGCTCTTCCTCTCGCTCCTCGCGATGCTCGTGTACCTCGCGTCCAGGGACTCGAGAGAAAAAGAAGAGAAGACCGGGGGATTTCTTGGAAAGGGTAAGAGGCAGCGGCGCGGCGTCCCCCGCACGCACACAGCCGGGAGCGAGCCGGCGCGGCGTCCCCTTCTTTCATTCATCGGAATTCTCCTCTTCGTCCTCGCCCTCTTCGCCAAGACGACGGCAGTGGTCGTCCCGGCGGTCCTCCTCGTCCTCGTCTGGTGGAAGCGCGGCGAGATCCGCGGGAAGGACGTGGGCCCGCTCGTCCCCTGGTTCGCCGCGGGAATCGGCCTGGCCGCCCACACGGCGTGGCTCGAGCGGACGGTCGTCCGGGCGGCGGGCTCCGACTGGTCGCTGGGCGTCGCCGACCGCTTCGTCCTCGCCGGCCAGGTCCTGCTCTTCTATTCGAAGAAGATCTTTCTTCCTCACGACCTCGCGTTCTTCTACGAGCGCTGGACGGTCGACGCCCGCGCTCTCCTTCAGTGGCTTCCCGCCCTCGTCGCCGTGCTCGCGCTCTTCCTCGCCTGGCGCCTCCGGGAGCGGCTGGGACGGGGGCCCCTCGCGGCGCTCCTCCTCTTCGGCGGCGTCCTCTTCCCGGCTCTGGGGTTCTTCAACGTGTACGCGATGCGCTACTCGTGGGTCGCGGACCACTTCGCGTACCAGGCCGTGGCGGTCGCGGCGGCCGCGATCGGCTGCGGAGCGGCCGCGCTCCTCCAAAAGGCGCCCGCCGGCGCTCGCGCCGCCGCGGCCGTGACCACCTGCGGAATCCTCGTTCTCTTCGGAGTCCTGACCTCGCGTCAGGCCCGCGTCTACGAAGGAGAGGAGACTCTGTGGAAAGACACGCTCTCGAAGAACCCTTCGTGTTTTTCCTGTGAGACGAATTACGGGTTCTGGCTCGTGAACGCAGGGCGGACTCCCGAAGCGGTCGGCCACTTCGAAAAGTCGCTCGCGCTCCGGCCCGACAACGTCCCCGCCCTCCTGAATCTCGGCCGCATCGCCGAACAGCGCGGGAGCCTCGGCGAAGCCGCCGCGCGTCTCCGGGAGGCCTACCGGCTCGAGCCCGCGGACGCCGCCGTCCTCGTGAACCTCGCCACCGTCGAGGTGAAGCTCGGCCACCCGGACGCCGCCGTGCCCCTCTACGAGCAGGCTCTCGGCCTCGGGGTTGCCCAGGCGCACATCGCGCAGAACGGCCTCGGCGTCGCCCTCATGAAGCAGGGCAAGGTCGCCGAGGCCGCCGGGCACTTCCGCGAGGCCCTCCGGCTCAAGCCGGACTACGAGTTCGCCCGCGCGAATCTCGATCGCGCCCTCGCGGCTCTCGGCGCCCCCGAGTAGCTACTTCTTCGCCTGGAGCGTCGCGAGGTCCGCCAGGACGTCCGCGCTGTGCGTCGCCGGGTTGACCTTCAGGTAGACCTTGCGGATCACGCCCGTCGGGTCGATCAGGAACGTGTTCCGCGCGGAGAGCGTCTTGTCGCCCATCGTCATCACGGAGTCGTACTCCTTCGAGACGGCGCCGGTCGTATCCGCGAGGAGCTTGAAGTTGAGGCCTTCCTTCGCACAGAACCCCTTGTGCGAGTCGACGGTGTCGAAGCTGACGCCGAGGACGACGGCGCCGAGCTTCTCGTAGAGCGCCTGGTCGCGCTGGAAGTTGTGAGCTTCCGTCGTGCAGCCGGAGGTGAAGTCCTTCGGATAGAAATAGAGGACGACCCACTTCCCTTTGTTCTGATCGAGCGTGATCGTCTTCCCTTCCTGGCTCTGCAGGGAGACGGCCGGGGCGGCCGAGCCGACGGCCGGGGGCGCGGCGGCGGCGGAGCGCGAGAAGACGGCGAAAAGGGCGACGAGGAGGACGGGTGCGAGGGATCGAAGGAGGGTCTTCATGGCGTCAGGGTAACAGGTTGAGACGGCGTCTCGGCTGTGCCGCCCGTCACGGAGACGCCGGCGATACCTTTCCCCTGGTGGGCCGTCTCCGGAAAGGGAGGCCTCCGTTGCAGACAGCGAGACCGCGGCCGGCGTGCGCGCGCACGCGAGCGTTCGTTCCATTCATCGCACTCGCGGCGCTTCTCGCCTTCCCGAACGGCCCCTCCGCGGCCGCAGACGACGC
>DATKLW010000201.1:0-33765 GCA_035542215.1 Thermoanaerobaculia bacterium
CGGTCCTCGACGTAGTAGAGGCGCGCGTGCTTCGAGATCTCCTCCCGGAGCTCGCCCGCCCGCGCCGCCGGGGTCTTCATCCTCGCCACGGCCCGATTCTAGGGGGCGGGGCCCGGGGCCGTCCTGCTAGCATCGCGGGCCGTGACCCGCCTCCGCGCCGCGGCGCTTCCGGTCTCCCTCCTCCTCGCCGCGCGCCTCGACGCGGGTTCGCGCGTCCCGCCCGTCGCCTCGTACGCGATCGAGGCGGCGGTCAACGCCGAGCACGTCGTCACGGGCAAGGAGACGGTCCGTTTCACGAACCGCACGAAGCACGTGTTCTCCGACCTCGCGCTCCACCTCTACCTGAATGCGTGGCGGAACGACCGCTCGACGTGGCTCGTCGAGCAGGCCCGCGGCGGCGGGCGCTCGGACCGGGGCCTCGCCGCGAAGGATCCCGCCCGCTGGGCGTACGCGGAGATCCACCGCATCTCCCTCGACGACGGCACGGACCTGACGCCCGGCCTCAAGTACGTCTCGCCCGACGACGGGAACCCGGACGACCGCACCCTCGTCTCGGTCCCGCTCCCCCGCCCCGTCGCGCCCGGCGAGACGCTCGTCTTCCGCCTGGACTGGGAATCGAAGTTCCCGCGCGCGGTCGCGCGAACGGGCTGGAAGGACGACTATCTCCTCGGCGCCCAGTGGTTCCCGAAACTCGGGGTCGCGACGGACGGAGGCTGGAACGCGCACCAGTTTCATGCGGGAACCGAGTTCTTCGCGGACTTCGGCGACTACGACGTCACGCTCACGCTCCCGGCGGCGAACAAGGGGCATCTCGGGGGAACGGGCGTCCTCAAGGAGGAGACGGAGCTCGCGGGCGGCCTCGTTCGCGCGCACTTCGTCGCCGAGGACGTCCACGATTTCGCGTTCGCGGCCTGCCCGCGCTTCGACGTCGTGCGTGACACGTTCAGCGCGAAGGGTCTTCCGAACGTCGACATCGTCCTCCTCCTGCAGCCCGACCACCGGCCTCTGCGCGACCGCTACCTGAAAGCGACGAAGGTCGGCCTCGAGGACTTCGGGACGCGCTACCTGCCGTATCCCTATCCCGTCGTCACGGTCGTCGACCCGCCCTGGGGCAGCCACACGGAAGGAATGGAGTACCCGACGCTCTTCGTCGGAGGCGGCCGCGAGCTCGCGCCGAAGAAGGCCCACTCGCCCGAAAGCGTCACGATCCACGAGTACGGCCACCAGGTGTTCTACGGGATGCTCGGCTCGAACGAGTTCGAGGAGGCGCACCTCGACGAGGGCTTCAACACCTACGCGACGACGAAGGCGCTCGAGGCCGCGTACGGCGACCCGTCGCTCGTCGTGAGGTTCTACGGACTCCCCGTGACGTTCGCGGGCGTGACGGTGCCGTACCCGTTCGGCGTGACGGACCGCTTCCACCGCTGGCAGCTCGCCTCGCGGTCGGACGCACAGGCCGTCCCCTCGTACCGCCAGCTGAACGGCGACGCGATCCGCAACAACGCGTACCTCCGGACGACGCTTCTCCTCATGTCGTGCGAGCGGACGTTCGGCGAGGCCGTCTGGGCAAAGGTCATGAAGACGTACGCGACGCGTTTCGCGTTCAAGCACCCGACGACGGCGGACTTCCTCGGAGTCGTCCGGGAGGTCGCGGGCGCGGCCGCGGCGGATTCGGTCGCCGGGATCGTCTCGACCGCCGGCTCCGTCGACTACGCCGTGACGTCCGTCGGGACGCACGAGGTCGCGGGCCTGACGGGTTTTTCGGGCGAGGGCTCCGACCGGAAATTCGAGACCCCGGACAAGCGCGGCTCGGGGACCTGGGAGTCCACGGTCGTCGTCCAGCGTTTCGGCGAGGCCGTGTGGCCCGTGGACGTCGTCTTCACGTTCAAGGACGGCTCGACGCTGACGCGGCCATGGTCCGGCGCCGAGCAGTGGGTCCGCTGGACGCTGCGCGGGCCGAAGCTCGTCTCGGCCGAGGTCGATCCGGCGCGCAAGTGCCTGCTGGACGGAAACACGCTGAACAACGGACGCCGGACCGAGCCGGACCCGCGCGCCTCGCGCGCCTGGACGTCCCGCTTCATGTTCTGGGCCCAGAACCTCCTCGAGGCGTTCTCCCTTCTCGGAGCGGCGGCGATCCCGTGAAGCGCGACTCCGTGCTCGTCCTCGCGGCGCGCGGCGCCGTCTCCGCGCTCGGGACCTGGAAGGCGCTCCTCCTCGCGCTCGTCTTCAACCTCCTCCTCGCGTACGCCTTCGCGCACCCCGTGAACGCGGCGCTCCGGCAGGCGCTCGACAGGAGCCCGTGGGCCGCCCGGCTCGCCGCGCCGAACGCGCCGCTCTTCGAGTTCTATGGCGAGATCTCCCGCGCGCGGCCGGACGTCTTCGGCGACCTCTCGGCGTGGGACGCGATCGCGACCGGCGAGGACGCGGGCCCCGGCAGCCGCCGGTCGCCGCTTTCCGGGTTTCTCGCCACGACGGGCGTCGCGAGCTCCGCGGCGGGGTTCGCCGTCCTCGCCGCCGCCCTCTCGGCCCTCCTCGCGGGCGGCTTTGCGGGCCGATTCGGGAGCGAGAAGGAGCGCGCGAGCCTCGCCGCGTTCGGCGCCGATGCCGCGCGCTTCGCCCTGCCGTCGCTCCTTCTCGGCGCGGTCTCTCTCGTCGGGATCGCTGCCGCGTACCGCTGGGTCTACGCGGCGTCCGGAAGCCTCTACGAGGCCGAGGACCTGCGCTACGAGTGGGAGGCCATCCTCCTCGGCCTCCTCCGGCTCGGCGCATTCCTCGTCGTCGCCGCGATCGTCCGCCTCGTCGTCCTCTACACGCGGGCCGCGATGGGCCGCTCGGGCAAGGCGAGCCTCGTCGGGGCATTCGGCGGGGCCCTCGGCTTTCTCGCGCGCCGCCCCGTCCGCGTCCTTGCCCTCGAGATCCTCTTCGGCGTCCTCGGCGTTGCGCCCCTCCTCGTCTGGGCGTTCCTCGGCCCGGTGTGGGACGGGAAGGACGCGGGCGCGCTCGCCTTCATCGTCCTCGGCCAGCAGGCCGTCGTCTTCTGGCGCATCTTCGCCCGCACGGCGCACCTCGGCGCCGCGTCCGCGTTCCTCGCACGGGCCTCCGACGCCGCGTCGCCGCGGCCGGCCGTCGCGTCGGAGAGCGAGCCGGCGCCCGGATCCGAAGGCGCGCCGGCGCCCGAGCCGTGACGGAGATCGCCCTCCGCTCGAGGACGCCCACCGCATGGGCCGAGCGCGTCCTCGCTCCGGAGAACCTCCCCGGATTCCTCGCGGACCACGCCGTCTGCGAGCTGCAGGCCGCCGTGTACGCGCTCTCGCTCGTCGGGTCGTATCCGGGCGTGCCCGGCCTCGCGGACGCGCTCTCGGCGCTCGCGGCCGAGGAGCTGGCACACTTCCGGAAGGCCTCGCGGGAAGCGAGGCGCGCCGGCGCGACGATGGCGACGAAGCGGCGCAACTGGTACGTCGCGGGCCTGCGCGCCGCCTGCCGGAGCGGCGCCGAGCCCGCGCGCGGCCTCGATCTCCTCCTCGTCGCCGCGCTCATCGAGGCGCGGAGCCACGAGCGGTTCGAGCGCCTCCTCGAGCGCCTGACCGACGCGCGCCTCGCGAAGTTCTACGGCGAGCTCGCCGAGGCCGAGGCCCGGCACGGCCCGGTCTACCTCGATCTCGCGAAGGCGCACGCGGGCGAAGCGGCCGCGGCTGCACGCCTCGACGAGATGCTGGACGTCGAGGCCGCGGCGCTCGCCGCCGTGCCCCGGCGCGAGATCGCGGTCCACGGCGCGCCCTGAGCCAGAACACAAACACGGACCTGACCCTGAACCCCGGATGATCCGTCTGCTTCATGGCGGCGGGGCGGCAGCGCCCCGAGATTGAGGGCGTGCTCGCCGGGGTGGTTCTCGCCCTGTCCGCGGCCGCCGCGCCTCCCCCCATGCAGAAAGTCGTCACGAAGAGCGCGACGTTCGTCCTCTACGCGCCGAAGGGCTGGGAGGTGACCGAGGGCGAGCAGCCGGGCTACCACACGGTCTCGGCGGCGGCGCCGGGCGGCGCGTCCGAGGCGGCTCTCTTCTTCGGGACGAATCCCGCGGGGACCAACGTTCCGGCGCTCGTGCGCCGGTTCACGGGCGGGATCGCCGGCCGCTTCCCCGACTTCGTCGTGACGGTGTCGCGCGTCTCGCCGGACCGGATGCGCGTCGTCTTCGACGCGCGGTTCACGCACCCGCGGCTCGGCCGGCGCGAGATGCGCGCGTGGGTCGCGGGCGGCGGCGACCGCACGTTCCTCTGGGAGAGCATCGAGGCCGGCGAGGGCCGCCTCGCCTCCGAGCGGAGGCTCCTCCTGACGATCCTCGCGAACGTGCGCGTCCTCAAGGGCGCGTACGCGGCGGGCGGCCGGGCCCCGCCGGCGCCGCTCCCGCTCGCCCCGTACCGCCTGCGCGAGGGCTCGGCGTCGTTCTCGATCCCCCGGGACTTCACGGTCCACGAGCTCGGGCGCGGCCACTTCGTCGCGACGGACGCGTCCGGACTGCGCAGCTTCGCGGTCGCGGACGCGAACTTCCTGACGCCGCGCCTCGGCGTCCGCCCGAAGGGGGCGCTCGTCTCGCCGCTCCTCGAGCCGCACCGGGCGCTCCCGCTCCTCATGTCGGCGACCGGCCTGTCGTCCGACATGCGCGCCGACCGCGTGTTCCCCCGGCCTGACCTCGCACGCGAGATGGCGCGCGTCTACACGTCCGGCTCCGTCACGGTCGAGGAGTTCCTCCACTCCTCGACCGCGAAGGGCCGCCGCTGCCGCGGCTACACGTTCGGGATCTCGTACGGCGCGCGGCTGGACACGAACTGGATCCTCACGCACCTGTCCGTCGGCGCCCCCTCCGAGGAGTTCGACGGCCTTCTCCCCACCTTCGTCGAGATGCTCTCCTCGTACCGCGTCAGCGACGCGTGGGCGAAGCAGTACGTCGCGAGCGGCCTCGCGCGCCTGCGGCAGCTCCAGCAGGAGACCGCCGCGATCGTGACGCGCAACGCGCAGGAGATCCACTCGATGATGCAGGCCGCGTACGACGAGCGACAGCGGAGCCAGGACTACATCGATTACCAGCGCACGTCGTACATCCGGGGGACGTCGGACTGGATCTCGTCCGTCGAGGGCGGCGCCGTCACCCACTCGGACAGCTGGGGCACGAAGAACACCACGACCGGCGAGACGTGGACCGGCCAGCCCTGGAACGCCGTGAACTTCGACGGACAGAGCCCGAAGCACGACGAGACGCTCACGCGCATCGACTCGCGCGAGCTCTACGAGAAAACGTTCAAGTGAAGACGTTCAGGTGAAGAGGACGCAGCGCATCGAGAGCGAGCCGAGGTCGAAGCCCGCGAGCGGGAAGCTCACGACGTCCTTTGCGTCCGACGCGCCGAACGCGTAGAGGACCGGCAGCCAGTGCTCCGGCGAGGGATGCGCCCGGTCCCCGTCCGGCGTGTCGAGCGCGCCGACGAGCCAGACCTCGTCGCGGGCCTCGAGCGCCCGGGCCGCGTCGGCGTCGAAGCGCGCGGCCCAGCCCGGCGTCGTCGCGTCGCCGCGGCGCATGCGCGAGAACGCGTCCCTCAGGTCGTGCGTCAGGTTGCCGCTCGCGAGGATCAGGACGCCCTCGTCGCGGAGCGGCGCGAGCGCGCGTCCGAGAGCGAGGTGACCCGCCGGCGTCGCGCGGACGTCGAGGGAGAGCTGGACGACGGGCACGTCGGCCCTCGGGTACATCCGGTGGAGGACGGACCACGTTCCGTGGTCGAGCCCGCGGCCGTCGGCGGCCGAGCCGCCCGTGAGGTTCGCGGCGCGGCGCGCGAGCGCCGGATCGCCCGGGGCCGGATATCGCATCGCGTAGAGAGCGGCCGGGAACCCGCCGAAGTCGTGGATCGTCGCGGGAGGGTCGTCGAGCGTCGTGAACGTCCCGTCCGACTCCCAGTGCGCCGACACGGCGAGGATCGCCCGCGGACGGGGCGCGAGGGAAGCGAGCGCCGCGTGGCCGCGGCTGAAGACGTTGTCCTCGATCGCGTTCATGGGCGACCCGTGCCCCGCGAAGAGGACCGGCATCCGGGTCATCGCGCCGCTCCCACGCCCGAGGCGGCCTCGCTCCGCATCCAGCGGCCCGACGGGAAGCCCGCGGCCAGGAGGCGGCCCGAGGCGTCGTAACGCACGACGTACGTGAACGGGTCGACTCCTGGAGAAAGGTAGCCGAACCGAACGTCGCGGAGGACGACGCGGACGCTCCCGTCGGCCTCGGCCTCCTCGCGCGCGGCCGGGAACCGCGCGAACCGGCCGAAGACGCCCGCGACGCTCTTCTCGAGCGTACGCGCCGCGAACGGGCCGTTCGCGCGCGGGATCACGCGCGTCAGGAGGTCGTCCCGCGAGCGGTAGACGCCGCCGAGGCTCTCGACGATGGCCTTGAGCCCGCCCGCATAGCCGGTGCGCGCGAGTTCCTCGGCGCCCGCGGCGCGAGCGCCCTCCCGCCCCCGTTTGCCGAGGTCGACGAAAGAAGCCGAGACGTTCGTTCCGTCGTCCGAAAGGAGGAGCCAGCGGTCGGGCGAGCCGGGCTGGGGGATCGCGGCACGGGACGCGGCCGCCGGAGCGAGCCGCGCGACCAGGCGGGCCGCTTCGGCATGCCGGACTCCGCAGAAAAGAACGTAGGCGGTCGCCGCGGCGAGGCCCGCGCGCGCCGCAATCCGCGAACGGGCGAGGCCTGTACGCCGCGAGACGAGCGCGACGCCGACGAGGCCGAGGAGAAGGAGCCCCGTGAGGAACGCGTCGAGGATGAAGACCCAGTCCAGAGCGAAGCGCGACCAGCCGAGCGGCGAGAAGAACATCGTTCCCCACGACGTGATCCAGTCCATCAGGACGTGCGAGAGCACGGCGAGGCCGGAGACGGCGAGCAGACGCGCACCGAAGACGCGCCGCTCGGCGCTTCCGGGCTGGCCCGCGGCGGCAGGAGGCCGGAGCGACGCGACGAGCGCAAGAAATGCCGCCCACACCGGCAGAAGGACGAACGAATGCGTGAGGCCGCGGTGCTGGGTGATGTAGAACTCGGGCGAGAAGGGCGAAACGAGCGCGTCCGCGTCCGGGAACATCGCCGCGCAGAACCCGAGCCACGCCTCGCGCCCTGCGAAGGCGCGGTCCCGCGCCTCGTCGCCCGTCCCCGGAAGGGCCCGCGCGAGAAGAGCCCCGGCGAATCCGTGCGTCAACGTGTCCACGCGGCCACTTTACCCGCAAGAACCGGGCCGACGGTATTCGCTATCCTCCGCCGCGTGAGGGCGTCTTCTCTCGCCGCGGCCGCCGTCCTCGGCCTCGCGTTCTGCCCTCCCTCCGCGGCGCAGGAAGGGGCCGAAGCGGACGAGCCGAAGAAAGTCGCCCGCGTCGTGCCGGCCGTCGCGTCGCGCCTCGACGCGCCCGCGACCGCCGTCGTGAGGATCGTGACGCGCGCGGAGATCGACGCGCTGCCCGGCGCGCACACGCTCCCGGACGTCCTGCGCACGGTCCTCGGCGTGGACGTGCGCTCGCGCGGCCCGGGCGCCCAGGCCGACGTCTCGATCCGCGGCGCGGGCGGGAGCGGGACGCTCGTCCTCGTGGACGGCCAGGCCGTGAACGACCCGCAGAGCGGACATTTCTCGTTCGATGTCGACGTCCCCGTCGCCGCGATCGAGCGGATCGAGGTCCTCGCGGGGCCGGGGTCCGCCGTGTGGGGCCCGGGCCCGATCGGCGGCGCCGTGAACGTCGTGACGCGCGGCGGCGACCTGGGGCGCGCCGCGGTTCAGCTCGAGGGACGCTACGCACACGGGACGCAGTCCCTCGACCAGGGAGGCGTGCGCCTCGCCGTGCGGGTCGCCGAGCCCGTGACCGTCGGCGTGGACTGGTGGCGCGCCGAGACGTCGGGCTTCGCCGACGGGACGGACGCCGCGACGAACACTCTCCGCGTGTCGGGCCGCTGGGACACGGGCAAGGGGCCCGTGACGCTCGGCCTCGGGATCGCGCAGAGCGCCTTCGGCACCTCGTGGGACGCCGGTCTTCCGAACGGGCGGGAGTCCACCCGAACGCGAACAGCGGCGCTCGCGGGCTCGCTCGTCCTCGGCACCTTCACGCTGACGCCGTCAGTCTCCTTTCGGGCGCATCACGGCGATGACTTCGTCGACGCCGCCGACCCCGAGCTCGCCGGGACCGCGAGCGATACGGTGACGGGCACCGCCCGGATCGCCGCCGCTCGGGCGGCTCTCGGAGGGGCGATCGCGTTCGGCGCCGAGGGCGGGCGGGATTCCGTCTCCTCGGCGACCCTCGGGGACCACGCGCGCGGCCGCGGCGCGGTCTTCGTGGAGTTCGCGCGGCCCTGGGACGTCGCCGCGCCCGGCGCGGGTGGCTTTCGGGCGGGCCTCAGAGCCGACGCGATCGAGGGCTACGGATCGCGCGTGTCGCCGTACGCGGGCGCGACGTGGCGGATCGTCCCGGCTCTGGGACTCCGCGCGTCGTTCGGCACGGCCTTCCGCGCGCCGACGTTCTCGGAGCTCTACGCGAACTCCCCTTCGGCCGCCGGGAACGCGGCGCTCGAGCCGGAGACGGCGTGGACGGCCGACGCCGGGCTCACGTGGGCGGCGGGGCCGCTCGACCTCGACGCCGGGTACTTCCACAGGAAGGCGACGGACGCGATCCACTTCGTCGCCTCGGCCTCGGATCCCGTCTTCCGTGCGCTCAACGTCGGGAAAGCGGTCACCGACGGAATCGAGACGTCCGTTGCGTGGGAACGCGGCCGGCCAGCGTTCCTGTCGACGCTTTCTCTCCAGGCCGCGTGGAACTTCACGGACCTCGCGGCGTTGTCGGCGGCCGCCGGCGGCGCGACGCGGAGCACGTTCCTGCTCGACCCGCTCCATGTGAAGGTCGATTTCGCCGCGGGTGTCGCGCTCCCGCTCTCGCTCTCACTGACGGCGCGCCTCTCGTATGTCTCGCGCCCGAGCTTCACGGACGGCGCCTGGTTCCTGTCCTCGCGCCTGTCGTGGCAGGTCTTCGAAGGCCGCGTCCTCGAGCTGTTCGCCGAGTCGCTGAACATTGGAGACACCCGCGTCGAGGAGGTCCCCGGCGTCCCGCCTCCCGGGCGAACGGCGCTCGCCGGGTTCAACCTCACCTGGTGACGGCGCCGGATCCGCGAGCCCGACCGTCGCGTAGAATTGGCGAGCTTCGGGACACTTCGGGCGACGCATGAACGACGACAAACTCCGACCTCGCGCCCCGAGGGTGCCCGTCGACGCCGAGCTCACGTTCTGGCGGGACGGGAACCATGGCGAAGGCCGCCTCACGGACCTGTCCGCGGGCGGCTTCTTCACGGCGACGGACGAACCTGCCCCCGTGGGCTCGCGCCTCGAAATCAGTTTCACGCTCCCCCACGACCGCAGCGGGAAGATCGTGACCGCCGAGGTCATCGTCGTGAGACGGGCCGAAGGCGGCCGGCCGGGCTTCGGGGCGCGTTTCTTCCGGCTCCCGAAGGCCGCGGCGGGAATGATCGAGGAATTCCTGGCGCGGTCCGCGCGGCGGCGGACCTGATCAGCCGGACGACGGCGCGCCCGAAAGAGCCGAAAGGTCCACGAGCTCGATTCCGACCTTCTCGGCGTAAACGTGGATGCGTTCCTCCCGGTAAAACTCCCCGAAGTAGATCGCGGAGAGCCCGGAGTTCGCGATGAGCTTGAAGCAGGGCCAGCACGGCGACGCGGTCGTGTAAATCTCGCCGCCCTCGACGCGCACGCCGTTCATCGCGGCCTGGAGGATCGCGTTCGCCTCCGCGTGGACGGTCGCGACGCAGTGGCCGTCCTCCATGAGGCACCCGACCTCGTCGCAATGCGGAAGGCCGCGCAGCGATCCGTTGTAGCCGGTCGAGAGGATCCGCCTGTCGCGGACGATCACGGCCCCGACGTGCTTGCGCGGGCACGTCGCCCGGCTCGCGACCTCGCGCGCGATGTTCATGAAGTAGCGGTGCCAGTCGACGCGGGGCGCCATCGGGCGCGGATCATATCCGGCCGGGCGCCGGCTCCGCGGACGCCGCGGCGGCCGCGACCTCGTAAGATCCGGCCCGATGGACGTTCGCAGGGTCGTCGTGACGGGTCTCGGGGCGGTGACGTCCCTCGGGAAGGACCTCGCCTCCACGTGGGACGGCCTCGTCGAGGGGCGCTCCGGGATCGGGCCGATCACGCTCTTCGACTCGTCCGCGTTCCGGACGCACCTCGCCGCCGAGATCCGGGAGTTGCCGGGCGGGATCGAGCCCTCGCTCCGCCGGCGCCTGTCGCGCACCGACGTCGCCGGCCTCGGCGCCGCGGCCGAGGCGCTCGCCGATTCCGGCCTCGACCTCGCCCGCGAGGACCTCTCCCGGATCGGCGTCGTCCTCGGCGCGGGCGTCTCCGGCCTCCTCGACAGCGAGAACTACCTGCACGCGCTCCTCGCGAAGGGTCCGCGGCACGCGCGGCCGACGCGCGTCCTGAACCACCCGCCCGACCAGACGACCGACCGCATCGCGGAGCGCTGGGGCTTCCTCGGCCCGCGTTCGTCGATCACGACGGCGTGCTCGTCCTCGGCGACGTCCCTCGGCTACGCCGCCGACCTCATCCGCCACGGCTTCTGCGACGTGGTCGTGACGGGCGGCGCCGACACGTTCGCACGCCTCACGCACGGAGGCTTCAACGCGCTCCGCTCCGTCGACCCCGACCCGTGCCGCCCGTTCGACCGGCGGCGCAAGGGGCTCACGATCGGCGAGGCCGCGGGCCTCCTCGTCTTCGAGGAGGAAGAGCACGCCCGGCGGCGCGGCGCGAACCTCCGCGCGCGCTTCCTCGGCTACGGCGTCACGTCCGACGCGCACCACATGACGCAGCCCGAGCCCACGGGCGAAGCGGGCGCCCGCACGCTCGCCGCCTGCCTGAAGGCCGCGGGCCTGAACCCGTCGGACGTCGACTACGTGAACGCGCACGGGACCGCGACGCCGCAGAACGACTCGGCCGAGACCGCCGCGATCAAGCGCGCGCTCGGCGCGCGCGCGTACGAGATCCCGGTGTCGTCCATCAAGTCCATGCTCGGCCACTGCCTGTGCTCGGCGGGCGCGATCGAGGCGGTCGCGACGGTGAGGACGATCGAGACGGGCATCGTGCCCCCGACGATCAGCTGGGGCGAGGCCGATCCCGAGTGCGACCTCGACGTCGTCCCGAACGTCGCGCGCGAGGCGCGCGTCAGGGTCGCGCTCTCCAACTCGTTCGCGTTCGGCGGCAATTCGACGGTCGTCGCGTTCGGGGCCGCATGAAGGCGCCCGTCGTGACGGGCGCCGCCGCCGTCACGGCTCTCGGGCGCACGCTCGCCGCAACGCGCGAGGCGCTCGAGGCCGGGCGCTCCGCCGTCGCGCCGGTCGAGGGCCCGGGCGTCCCCGAGCGCGCCGAGCGCTCGCCTGCCGCGCGCATCGGCGCGTTCACGACCGAGCCGGAGCTTCCGAAGAGCAAGGCGCGGCGCCTCGACCGCGGCAGCCAGTACGCGATGGTCGCCGCGCGCCAGTGCCTCGCGGACGCGGGGTACGCGATCGGGGGCCGCGAGGAACGGACGGGCATCCTGTTCGGGACCGGCTCGGCCGGCGCCGGCCCGCTCACGGAGTTCGAGCGCCAGATGGCGGCCTCGCCGGAGTCCGCGTCGCCGTTCCTCTTCCCGAACACGGTCTCGAACGCGCCCGCGTCGCAGGCCGCGATCGAGATCGGCATCAAGGGCCCGAACGTCACGATCACGCAGAAGGACCCGGCGCCGCTGAACGCGCTCTTCTACGGGCGGATGCTCCTCGCGGACGGCCGCGCCGACGCGCTCCTCCTCGGTGCGGCCGACGAATGGAACCTCGACTACCACCTCGCCTACGAGCGCATCCACGCGACGCGCACGGCCTCGCGGCCCGGATTCGTCCTCGGCGAGGGCGCCGCGGCTCTTCTCGTCGAGGACGAGGATGCCGCCCGCGCGCGCGGAGCGCGCGTCTTCGCCCGCATCGCGTCCGTCGTCTCGCGCGGCGCGCCGGTCTCGCCGCAGCGCCGCCGCGCCGACCCCGCGACGCTCGCCGCCGTCATGGGCGCCGCGCTCGCCGAAGCGGGCGTCTCGCCGCGCGACGTCGGCCTCGTCCACCTCTCCCGCAACGGGGTCCCGTCGACGGACGCGGCAGAAGAAGCGGCGCTCGCGGCCGTCTTCGGCCTCGCGGCGCCGCGCTCGGTCGCGGTCAAGGAAGCGCTTGGCGAGAACCCCGCGATCGGCGCCGTCCAGCTCGCGCTCGCGGCCGACGCGCTGCGCCTCGACCCCGCGCTCGGCGCGGTCCTCGTGAACGCGTTCGGCGCGGGCGGGAACTTCCTCGCGGCGGTCCTGACGGCGCCATGAGCGCACGCGTCTTTTCCGTCGCGTTCGAGGTCCGTTTCCCGGAGGTCGACTCGTACGGCGTCGTTTGGCACGGCCACTACGTCGCGTACTTCGAGGTCGCGCGCAACGCGCTCTGCGCGGCGTTCGGGCTGACGCCGGCGGACGCCCTCGCCTACGGCTACAAGGTGCCGATCACGAGGGTCTCGATGGACCTGAAGAGGCCGGCCCGCCTCGACGACCGCATCGTCGTCACCGCGCGCCTCGCGCCGCCCGAGACGGCGAAGCTCGTGATGGACTACGAGATCCGCCGGGAGGCGACCGGCGAGCTCCTCGCGTCGGGCACGACCGAGCAGGTCTTCCTCGACCCGTCCGGGCAGCTCCTCCTGACGTTCCCGGCGCCGGTGAAGACGCTCGTCGCGCGCGTCCTCGCGTTCCAGCGCGGCGAGGCGGAGCCGGACGCGACGAAGATCCTCCCGGTGCGCTGAGCTAGCCCCGTCAGGATTTCGGGAACGTCGCCTCGGCGCGCGTGGGCTCCCCCGGCCGCGACGTCAGCGTCAACGCGCCACCGTGCGCCTTCACGATGCGCTCGGCGATCGGGAGGCCGAGTCCCGTGCCCGCGGGCTTCGTCGAGACGAAGAGCTTGAAGAGGTCCGCGCTCTTTGCCGGCGGGACGCCGGGCCCCCGGTCCGTCACGGCGAGTCGCCACTTCGTTCCGGCGTCCTCGACCCTCACATCCACCTCGCGCGCGGACGCTCCTTCGGCCTCGACGGCGTCGAGGGCGTTCGCGACGAGGTTCAGGACGACCTGCCGCACGCGCGCCGGGTCGAGGCGCGCGGGCGCGCCGCCTTCGTGGGGCGTGAACGAGAGACGGATCTCGCGGAGAGAGGCCTCCGGAGCGAGGAACGCGACCGCTTCGCCGGCCGCCTCGTTCAGGTCGGACGGGACGGGGCTGAGCGGCGACGGCCGGGCGTAGGAGAGAAAGTCTCCGAGAAGGCGCGAGAGGCGGGACGTCTCCTGCCGCGCCGCCAGCGCGAGCTCGGCCGGGGGCGGCCCGCCCGTGCGCGCGGCGCCGCGCAGCTGTTCCTCGAGGAGCTCGAGGTTGAGGCCCATCGCGTTCAGAGGGTTCCGGATCTCGTGCGCGAGACCGGCCGCGACCTCGCCCAGCTCGGCGCGGCGCTCGGCCTCGACGCGCGCCTCCTCGACGCGCCGCGTTCGCTTCACGAGGAGGAGGACGGCCGCCGAAGCGGCCGCGATCCCGAGGAGCGAGACGCTCGCGGCCGCGAACGTGCGCAGATAGAGCTCGCGCCTCAGCTTCTCGACGCGTTCGGCGAGGACCCGGCGGGAGACGCCGAACCGGAGGACCATGAAGTCGCCCACAGGCACCTCGAGGTCGTACGGGGACGCCTCCGGGCTCTCGACCTCGTAGCTCCGCGACATCGTCCCGGGCTCGACGGGACGCACGTTCACGATCTTCGGGTCGTCGAACCCGGGGCGCGGCCGGTCCGGCACCGTGAGCGTGCCGTTGTACGAGTAGAGGACCTCTTTCTTCGCGCTGTCGAGGACCTCGACCTCCGTGAGGATCTGGCGCTCGGAGACGCCCGTCCGGATCAGGCGGTCGATCTCGGTCTGCTTGAGCTTGAGGACGTAGGGATCGCCCGCCGATCGCTCCGCGATCGTGCGCGCGAGCCGCTCCGCGTCGAGCTTCGTGTGGAGGATCGCGTCGTTGACGACGTCCCTCGAGAGCGTCTTGAACAGGAGGTGTCCGAAGAGGAGGACCGAACCCCCGGTCAGGAGGCCGAGGACCGCGAGAACGAGGGTGATCTGGCGCCGGAACGCGGCGGCTTCGGGATCGGCCACGGCCCGAGTCTAGCGGGCCGCGCTCACTCTCCGCGCTTCAGGTAGCGGAAGTCCTTGATGTCGTACTCCTTCATCTTCGCGATGAGGCTGCCGCGGGAGATGTTCAGGAGCCGGGCCCCGAGCGACTGGTTGCCGCGCACCTTGCGCATGACGCGCTCGATGACCTGGCGCTCGACCTTCTCGACGATCTCCTTGAGGTCGTCGCTCTCCTTGAGCGCGAGCTCGACGTGCTCGCCGGAAAACTTCTGGTCGAGGTCCGCGAGCGACACGGGGCCCGAGCCGACCTGCGCCGCGAGGCGCCGGACCTCGTTCTCGAGCTCGCGGACGTTGCCCGGATACTGGTAGTTCAGGAGCGCGTTCATCGCCTCGACGTCGAACCGCGCCGCCGCCGGGCCTCCGTGCCGCGCCGCGAGCGCGTCGAGGAGGGCCGGGATGTCTTCCTTGTGGTCCTTGAGCGGCGGGAGGCGCAGCGTGAGCGCCGAGAGGCGGAAGTAGAGGTCGTCGCGGAAGTGGCCGTCCTCCACGGCGCGCGTGAGAGGCCGGGACGTCGTCCCGATCACGCGCACGTCCATGGGAACGGTGCGCCCGCCGGGTGCCGCGACCTCGCGCGCCTCGAGAAGCCGGAACAGGAGCGCCTGCGTCGGGGCCGGCAGGTCGCCGACTTCCTCGATGAGGAGCGTTCCGCCGTCGGCCTCGAAGAGGCGTCCGGCGCGCCTGCGGCGATCGCCCGCGGCCGCCGCGAGGCCGATGAGGTCCTCCTCGAGCGACTGCGGGCTCGCGGCCGTCGCCGCGACGCGGACGAGCGGATGGCCGCGGCGAGGAGACAGCGCGTGCAGCGTCTCGGCGGCGAGCGTCTTGCCCGACCCGACGTCGCCGACGAGGAGCAGGGGCGCCCGGGCGGAGGCGACGCGCGAGAGCGAACCCTTGAGGTTCTGCATCGCGATCGACGCTCCCACGAGCGAAGCGAGCGGGTCGTCGAGCCCGACGGAAGGCGCCGGCGGGAGGCCCGCGGTTCCGCGCTCCCCGAACGCGGGTTCGCTCCGTTCCGCGTGCACGAAGCCCACGGCCGCCGCGGCGTGCGCGGCGAAGTCCGCGAGGGCGGGATCCGTCAGCGAGTCGGCCGGGAGGACGAGCACCCCGACGGGGTCGGCGGAGGGACGCGGCACCGGGATCACCTTCAGGCGCGCGCCGCCCTCGAGGACGTCCGCGGGCCCGCCGAGGCCGCGCGCGTCGCCGAGCGCCTTGGCCGACAGCTTCGGGAGCGTGCCCTTCCAGACGGCCGCAATCGCCTCGCCCTCGTTCGGCGGGACCAGCGAAAGGAACGCGAGGCTGTGGAGCGGCGTCGCGGACGCGACGTACGTCACGAGGTCCTGGAGGACCTCCTCGAACGGGACGGGGCGGCGAAGGGCCGCATAGAAACCGGCCCAGATGTCGGCGGTTCCGCCCGGCGCCTCGGCGCCGTAAACGCCGGGAGAGGGCGGGATGCGGGGGGCCGGGACCGGCGCGGCAGGCCGGACGGGCGGCGCAGGCGAGAGGGCCGCCGCAGGTTGCGGGGCGGGCGAGAGCGCCGCCGAGGCGAGCGAAAAGGCGTCTCGGCCGCGCGGGGGCGGCGCCGAGATGCGGTTCGGGTTCGGCGCGGGTCCGTTCAGGAGAGTGATCGTGGCCTCGCCGATGTTGATCCGGTCGCCCGCGGCGAGCGCCGCCGTCTTGACGACGGATCCGTTCAACGTCACGTCGGATCCGGGGGCCGTGCCGAGAACCTCGAGCCTCAGCTCTTCCCCGGCGACCGAGATGCGGGCGTGCCGTCCGAGAACACCGCGGGCGCGCACGACGAGGTCGTTTCCCGTCGAGGCGCCGATGTGGATGACGTCCCGGTGGACTTTGCGTATTTCCGACTCGCCGCCCGTCTTGCGGACCTCAAAGCTCAACATGAGAAGTGTCCTCCGCCAGAGGAAAGGGGGGAACTTTGGACAAACAACAGACTATCACGCGGGCGGGCGTTGTCCAGCGGCCGACGACACGATTTGAACGCCCGGCAGAAGCCGCTCGACCGTAGAATGGGGGGCGAAGGCTGACCAACTCCCGTTATGCCCGCCTCACCCCTCGACGGACCGCCCTTCGGCGGCCGCAACGCCCAGGCGCTGCAGCGGATCGTCGACACGGTCCGCTCCGTCCTCGAGCCGGACGTCGTCGACCTCGAATACGTCTTCGAGCCCCAGGGCCAGCGCTACCGGTGGCGGATGACGGGCGTCCAGGTCTCCGCCCTGCGGACCGTCCGCACCGCGATCCGCGTGGGCGGCCCCGGCGTCCTCTCGGCCCCCTTCGCCGTGCCCGGTCTCGTCCGCGGCGTCCTCGCGCTCGTGCGCGGGCCGCGCCGGCCGTGGACGGGCCCCGAATCGCTCCGCTTCGAGGTCCTCCGCCCGATGCTCGCCCACCTCCTCGAGCTCGCAGCCGCGTGCGAGATCCACGCGAGGGCGCGGCGGCGCCTCGAAAGCGCGGCCGACGCGGCTTCGACGCCCGTTCTTCTCGTGCGCGACGGCGGCGCGATCCTCTACGCGAACGCGGCCGCGACCGCGCTCCTCTCGGGGCGCGTCGCGCCGCACGTCGTGACCGAAGGCGGACGCGAGGTTCCGCTGCTCGGTTACGTTCAGCGCCTCGCCGCGAGCGCTCCCGCGGGTACGCGCCGGCAGGGGCGGTTCGACGACGGCCGTGTCTTCGACGCGTCGGTCGCGCGCTTTTCCGACGAGGAGGAGGACGTCGCCGTCATCACACTGCGCCTCCTCACGACGCTCTCGCTCGAGGATGTGCGCACGCGCCTCGAGGCGCGCGGCGTCTCGGGCCGCGAGGCCGAAGTGGTCGGCGCCGTCCTCGAGGGTCTGCGCAACGCGGAGATCGCGCGGCGGCTCTTCATCACGGAGTGGACCGTCAAGGACCACCTCAAGCACGTTTTCTCCAAGCTCGGCGTCTCCTCGCGCGGCGGCCTTCTGCGCGCTCTCGACAGCGGTCCCGGCTTCCCCTGCCCGGAGGAGACGCGGCCGGCGCGACCCCAGCCGGTGGAGTCCCGGCACCGCCGCACCCTCAAAATGTAGTGGTTGGGCCCGGGAGCGCGTGGTAGCGTCCCGCCCCGAAGAAACGTCAGCCGCGCCGGGATCCGTGAAAAAAAGGCGTTCATGTTTCGACTGAAGAAACTCGACATCCAGGGCTTCAAGTCCTTCGTGGACCGCACCTCGGTCACGCTCCCGACGCGGATCACCGCCATCGTCGGCCCGAACGGCTCGGGTAAGTCGAACATCTGCGACGCCGTGCAGTGGGTCCTCGGCGAGCAATCCGCGAAGAGCCTGCGCGGCACGACGATGGAGGACGTCATCTTCAACGGAGCGGCGCGCCGGCGTCCGCTCGGGATGGCGGAGGTCACGATCACGCTCGAGTCGCGCAGCGGCGAGGAGTGGGCCGAGACGGGCGGCGAGGTCACGATCGCCCGGCGCGTGACGCGCGACGGCGAAAGCGACTACATCCTGAACGGCAAGCGCTCGCGCCTGAAGGACGTCCAGGAAATCCTCATGGGCACGGGCCTCGGGGTCCGCGCGTACTCGATCATCGAGCAGCAGAAGATCGACCTCATTCTCTCCACGAAGCCGCAGGACCGGCGGCGTCTCATCGAGGAGGCTGCCGGCGTCTCGAAGTACAAGATCAGGAAGCGCCAGGCCGAGATCAAGCTCGAGGAGACGCGCGGAAATCTCCTCCGCCTCGCGGACATCGTCTCCGAGATCGACCGCACCTGCTCGTCCCTCAAGCGTCAGGCCTCGCGGGCCGCGCGCTGGAAGGAGCAGGCCGGCGTCCTCGCCGGGCAGAAGCGGCGCCTCGCGCGCCTGCGCGCCGACCGCCTCGCGTCCGGTTTCACGGAGGGCGAGAAGGCCCTCGCGGCCGCCACGGACGCAGAGGCCGCGGCCCTCGCCGGGCTCGGCAGGCTCGAGGCCGAGCTGACCGAGGCCCGCCGACTCGCCGACGAGGACGAACGCGCCGTGCGTGAGGCGGGCGACGCGTTTGCGCACGCTCGCGAGGCGCTGCTCGCGGCCGAAGCCGCCGCGGCCGCCGCCGCGCGCGAAGCCGAGGAGGCTGCCGCGCGCCGCGAGCTCCTCGAAGCGCAGAAGAAGGAGACCGAGGCCGACCACGTCCGCTTCGTCGAGGAGGCCGGCCGGAGCGCGAAGGCGCGCGAGGAGGCCGGGGCCGAGCTCGCGAAAGCGGACGCCGCCGCCCGCGCGGCCGCCGCAGCGCTCGCGGCCGCTGCCGCGAAGGAGACCGACGTCACGGCCCGCCGCGAGGGCGCGCGCCGCGACCTCCTTGCCGCATCCGGCCGCTCGGCCGAGGCCGCAAACCGCGAGCGCGAGACCGCGCTCCTCGAGGACCGCCTCGGCTTCGCCGCCGCGAAGCTCGAGGAGCGGAAGGGCCGTGCCGCCGAGGTCCTCGCGGGCCGCCGCACCGCCGCCCTGGAGGCCGCCCGCGCCGTCGCGTCCGCGTCCTCGGCGCTCGACGCCGCGCGCGTGAAGCTCGAGGGCGCCACGCACGGCCGCAAGGCCGCCGAGGAGCAGCTCGCCGTCCTCAAGACCTCGCGCGAGGCGCTCGTCGCCTCGCTCCACGCCGTCGCGGTCCGGACGGCCGCCCTCGAGACGACGCTCGCGACGCGCGAGGCGGGCGGCGAGTCCGCCCGCCGCGCGCTCGAAAAGGCGGGTGTCTCACCGGCCGGCGTCCTCGCGGACCACTTCGAGGCCGCGTCCGGCTATGAGACGGCGCTCGACGCGGCCCTCGGCGCCGCGCTCGAAGCCCCCGTGCTCGAGAGCCGGACCGCGCTCGACGCCGCGCTTCGCGCCGTTCGCGACGGCAAGCTCGGGACCGCCCGCTTCGTGCACCCGCTCGAGGACACGCCGTTTCCCCTCAAGCCCGTCGACCCGCGCGTCAAGGGCATCGCGAAGGAGCTCCTGACGCCGAAGTCCTCCAGGGCGCCTGCGTCCGCGCTGCCCGACGCCGTCGTCGTCGCGAACGTCGACGACGCCCTCGCCCTCGCGGCCGTGCACCCCGAGAGGACGATCGTGACGGAGTCCGGCGTCGTCGTGCGCGGCGCCGTCGTCGAGGCCGCGGGCACGGACGTTCCCGGCGAGGGCCTGTTCACGGTGCGGCGCGACCTCAAGAACCTCGCCGGCGAGCGCGAGGCGCTGGACGGGAAGCTCGCGGAGTCGGACAACTCGATCGCCGCGCTGACACTCCAGGCCGGCACCTTCGCGGCGACGCTGGACGAGGCCGTCGCCTTCGCCCGCGCCGCCGAGCGCGAGCATTCCGAGGCCCTCGCAAGGGCCGCCGCCGCCCGCGAGGAGGAGGAGCGCGCCCGCAAGGAGACGGCCGTCCTCGAGGACGAGGAACGCGGCCTCGCGGCCGATCTCGGCCGCGCCCGCGAGAGCCGTACCGAGGCCGCCCGCCTCGCCGCCGCACGCGCCTCGGAAATGGCGACGGTCGAGCGGACGCTCGCCGAGCTCGAGACCGGGCTGGATGCGGCCCGCGCCGCGCGTCTCGCCTCCGGCGAGGCCGACGCCGCGGCGCGCAACGCGCGCGACGTCCTGACCGAGCGCGTCCGCGCGCTCACGGAGGCGGCCGCGGCCGCCGACGAGCGCTCCCGCGAGGCGGCCCGGCGCGTCGCCGAGCTCGCCGACGCCCTCGTCGAAGTCGAGGCGCGCAGGGCCGACGCCCTCGAAGGGGGCGCCCGTGCCGCGGCCGCCGCCGCGGCCGCCGGTGCGATCGCGACGACCGCCGAGGCGCACCGCGCCGGCGTGGACGGCGCCGCGGCGGGGCGAAGGGAGGCCCGCGCCGCGATCGAGGCGCAGAGCGCGGCGGCCCGCGAGTCCCTCGACGCCGCCCGCCGCGCGCGCTTCGAAGCGGACCTCGCCCTCGAGCGGCGGCGCGCCGACCACGACCACCTCGTCGAAAGCTGCCGCGCCGAGTTCGGCTGTCTTCCCGGCGAGCTGCCCGCGCTCGAACGGACCGAGGACGAGCTCGCCGTCGCCGAGGACGTCTTCGAGGCGCAGCTCGCCGAGGACGTCGTCCAGAAGTCGCTCTCCCTCGAGCGCCTCGGCCCCGTCAACCACGCGGCACTCGAGGAGTACACGATCGAGCACGCGCGCTTCATCGAGCTCTCGACCCAGAAAGCCGACCTCGAGGCCTCGCTCGCCCAGATCCTCGAGACGATCAAGACGATCAACCAGACGTCGTCGTCGCGCTTCGCCGAGGCGTTCGCCGCCGTCAACGCGAACTTCGGCGTCGTCTTCCAGCGCCTGTTCCGCGGCGGCACCGCCTCGATGCACCTTCTCGACGAGGACGACCCGCTCGACTCGGGGCTCGAGATCATGGCGCAGCCCCCGGGCAAGCGGAACCAGACGATCGGCCTCCTCTCGGGCGGCGAGAAGGCGCTCACGGCGATCGCGCTCCTCGTCGCGATCTTCAAGTTCAAGCCGTCGCCGTTCTGCATCCTCGACGAGGTCGACGCGCCGCTCGACGAGGCGAACATCGACCGCTTCACGTCCCTCCTCGTCGAGCTTTCCGAGGAGACCCAGTTCGTCCTCATCACGCACAACAAAAGGACGATGGAGACCGCCCAGGCGCTCTACGGCGTGACGCAGGAGGAGCCCGGCGTCTCGAAGCTCGTCAGCGTCCGGTTCGATTAGCGCCCGGCCGGGCTCTCGGACGGCGCCAGGAACGCCCGGCGGCCGCCGCCTTCCCGCCCCGACCTCTTCCCGGGGGACGTCTCGTCCTTCTTCCCGGGCGGGAGCGGCGTGATGAGCTCGTGCATCAGAAAGAAAGAAACCACGAGAAAACCGAGCAGATACCAGTTCTCGAAGAAGACCTGGCCGGACCCGTTCCGGTAGAGCCCCGTGCCGAAGACCGGCAGCAGCGCGTAAGCGCAGAACAGGGCGAGGAGAACTCGGACCGCCTTGTGACCCTTCTCCGCGTGCGTGTCGCGCATGGGGCCTCCCTGTGCTGTCCCGATCCTACGCCCGTTCTCGGACTGAGTCGCAATATCTTTCTGCGTTGCGCCGGGAGGTTTTTCTGCACGGCGCCGGGCGGCCGCCGGCGCCGCTTGAACTGAGTCTCGGTTCCCCTATGATTGGCGCCCAGCGAGGGAACGAAATGCACAACTGGCCCTTCTCGTGGCTGCCGCCCGCGGACGTCTCCCAGGACGGCTGGCGGGCCGACGGGCTGTTCTGGTACACGACGACGCTCGGGGCGATCGCGTTCACCCTCGTCGTGCTCGCGCTCGCCTGGTCGGCGTGGAAGTACCGGGCGGGGCCGGGGGCGCGCGCGCTGTACACGCACGGAACGGACCGGAAGAGCTTCGCGGTGACGGGCGTCCTCGCGGCGCTCGTCTTCGTCACGATCGACATGAACCTCGTCCGGATCTCCGAGCGCGACATCAAGGAGGCGACATACGAGTGGCCGACGGCGCCCGACACGATCCGCGTCGAGGTCATGCCGCAGCAGTGGGCCTGGAACTTCCGCTACGCGGGCCCGGACGGCGTCTTCAACACCGCCGACGACGTCGTGACGTTCAACGAGCTGCGCGTCCCCGCCGGGCACCCCGTCATGCTCAACCTCAAGGCGAAGGACGTCATCCACAGCTTCTACCTGCCGAACTTTCGCCTCAAGCAGGACGCGAACCCCGGCACGGTCACGCGCAGCTGGTTCAAGGCGCTCAAGACCGGCGACTTCGAGATCGCGTGCTCGCAGATGTGCGGCTGGGCCCACTACAAGATGAAGGGCGACCTCATCGTGCTGAACGACGCCGACTTCTCGCGCTGGATGAAGGAGGCCGAGGGCGACGCGAAGCGGCGCTACGACCCCGGCGACAAGGAGCAGATGTGGGGCTGGGAGTGGCTGCAGTAATGGCCGACACGACACACCTGCGCCGCCTCTACGCCGGGGCCGACTTCCACGCCGAGCAGCACATCCATCCCGAGCCGACGAGCTTCGTCTCGCGGTACGTCTTCTCGATGGACCACAAGGTCATCGCGAAGCAGTTCCTCTGGTACGGCCTCGCGTTCCTCGCCCTGGGCGGGACGATGGCCATGATGATCCGCTGGCAGATCGCGCACCCGGGCACGGCCTTCCCCGTTCTCGGTGAGCTCCTCTGGCCCGAGAGCGGCGGCGTCATGCCGCCGCAGGCCTACGCGTCCTTCTTCACGATGCACGGGACGCTCATGATCTTCTTCGCGATCACGCCGATCCTCATCGGGGCGTTCGGGAACCTCCTGATCCCCCTCATGATCGGCGCGCGGGACATGGCGTTCCCGACGCTCAACATGCTCTCGTTCTGGACGAACGTCCTCGCGGGCACCGCGATGATCGTTTCGTTCTTCGTCCCGATGGGCGCCGCGGCGGGCGGGTGGCAGTCCTACCCGACGCTCTCGACGCTCGCAGGACAGCCGGGCGCCGGCCAGACGCTGTGGATCGCGGGAGTCTTCCTGACCGGCAGCGCCTCGATCATGGGCGCCGTCAACTACATCACGACGGTCGTGCGCCTGAGGGCGCCGGGGATGGGCTACTTCCAGATGCCGCTCTCCGTCTGGGGCATCTGGCTCACGGCGATCCTGAACGCGCTCTTCGTCCCCGTGCTCGCGGCCGGGGTGCTCCTCCTCTTCCTCGACCGCACGTTCGGGAGCCACTTCTTCCTCGCGGGCGCGGCGGTGACGAAGGGCGGCGGCGACCCGATCCTCTACCAGCACCTTTTCTGGATCTTCGGCCACCCGGAGGTCTACATCCTGATCCTTCCGGCGTGGGGGATCGTCTCCGACCTCCTTTCCTTCTTCTCGCGCAAGCCCGCGTTCGGCTACAAGGCGACGGCGATCTCGATGAGCGTCATCACGTTCCTCTCGATGGTCGTCTACGGGCACCACATGTTCGTCGTCGGGATGAGCCCGCTCCTCTCGCAGGGGTTCATGACGCTCACGATGCTCATCTCGATCCCGTCGGCCGTGTTCTTCCTGAACTGGCTCGGGACGATGTGGCGCGGCGCGATTCGCTTCGCGACGCCCATGCTCTTCTCCGTCGGGGTCGTCTTCGTCTTCGGCCTCGGCGGCCTCACGGGCCTCCACCTCGGCGCGATCTCGTCGGACATCTACCTCCACGACTCGTACTTCGTGGTCGGCCACTTCCACCTCACGATGGCGGCCTCGGTCCTGCTCGGCGCGTTCGCCGCGATCTACTTCTGGTTCCCGAAGATGTTCGGGAAGATGATGAACGAGACGCTCGGGAAGTGGCACTTCTGGCTCACGATCGTCCCGATCACGGTCGTCTTCTGCGGGATGCTCGTCGTCGGCTACGGCGGCATGCAGCGCCGGCTCTACAACACCGATGCCTACGCCTTCCTCCAGCACCTCCATCCGGTGAACGTATGGGTCACGCGCGCCGCGCTCTTCCTCGGAGCGTCGCAGTTCCTCTTCGTCGTGAACTTCCTCTCGAGCCTCGTCGCCGGGAAGAAGGCCTCCGAGAATCCGTGGGAGGTCGGCACGCTCGAGTGGACCGTGCCCTCGCCGCCCCCCCACCACAACTTCGACGAGATCCCGCTCGTCGTGAACGGCCCGCACGAGTTCAGCCACCCCGAGGTGAAGGGCAAGGACTGGCTCGCTCAGAACGAGCCGATCCGTTCCGAAACTGAGCCCGCGGCACGTGCGGCGGCGGGATCCTGATGACGGCCGTCGCCGCCGCGCGCTTCCCCTCGACGGAGGAATCCCGCCGCACGTCGTTCGTGGGCATGGTCATGGCCCTCGCGTCGTGGTCGATGATGTTCGGGGGCCTTTTCTTCGCTTATGCAATCCTGCGCCTGAAGGCCGGGACGTGGCCGCCGGACGGCGTTGCGCCGCTCCCGCGGCTCCTCCCTCTCGCAAACACCCTCGTGCTGCTCTTCTCGAGCTACGTGCTGCACCGCGGCGTCCGGAAGGAGGCCGACGCCCGCCCTGGCGCCCTCCTCGGCGCCCTCAAGGCAACGCTCGCCCTCGGGTCCGTGTTCCTCGTCCTGCAGCTCGCGGTCTGGGTCCCGCTCTGGCGGTCGGGCTTCAGGATCGACTCCGGCATTTACGGGTCGATCTTCTACGGCCTCACCGTGTTCCACGCGCTCCACGTCCTCGCGGGGCTCGCCGCGCTCCTCGTCCTCGTCCCGGGCGCGCGGAGCGGCCGCCTGCGCTCGGGCGCCCAGAGCCGCGTGCGCGTCTCGGCCATGTTCTGGCACTTCGTCGACGCCGTCTGGGTCGTCATGTTCGTCGCCGTCTATCTCCTCTGACTTCGGACGAAGAGAAAGAAAGAGAAGAAAGAATTCCTATGAAGGTCGGAAAGCGGATCGCGCCGGGCGGATTCGGAGCCCTTCTCGCGGCGTCGCTCTTTCTCGCCGCGGGCTGCTCCGGGCCCGGGACGCACTTCGTGAAGTCCCGGACGCTCGGCGGCAAGCGGGTTTCCGCGCAGCGCCTGAACCGCGGCCACGAGCTCTTCCTGACGTACTGCTCCGCGTGTCACGGCGTCGACGGCGACGGCAAGGGCCCCGCATCCATCGGCCTGCGCCCGCCGCCGCGCAACTTCACGCAGGGCCAGTTCAAGTTCGCCGCCGTCGCGAGCGGCCAGCTCCCGAACGACGAGGACCTCCTCCGGATCGTTCAGAAGGGCCTGCACGGCAGCGCGATGCTCCCCTGGAACGACGTCCCGGAGCGCGACATTCTGGACATCATCCAGTACATCAAGACGCTCTCGCCGAAGTGGGCCGAGAAGACGCCCGGCGAGCCGATCGTGCCCGGGCCGGACCCGTGGGGCGACGCGCGAAAGGCCGAGGCCGTCACGCGCGGGATGAAGGTTTACCACGGCCTCGCGCAGTGCCTCTCCTGCCATCCGGCCTACGAGTCGAAGGAGACGATCCAGGCCGCGAGCATGGAGCTTTCGAAGCGCGAGGCGACGCTCCGCGACGACCCGTACCACTCGGAGCAGAAGGACAGCGACTACGGGACCTCCCTCATGCCACCGGATTTCACGCGCGACCACGTGCGCTCGGGCGAGGCGCTGACGGACATCTACCGCACGATCGCCTCGGGGATCGGCGGCACGGCGATGCCGACGTGGAAGGGCGCGCTGCCGGACGACGACATCTGGGCGATGGCGTACTACGTCCGCTCCCTCATCGACCTCAAGGGGACACGCGAGGCCGACGACCGGAGGGACCGGCTGATCGCGGCGCTCGCGGTGCCCTCGCACGGCGGCGAGAAGATGAATTGAGCGCGACCGCCCTCCCCCAGCGGATCGCCGCGGCGGCGACGGGGAGCCCGTGGTTCTGGGGCGTGTTCGTCGCGATCGCGTTCTCGCTGCCGATCGCGCGCTCGCTCGTGCGGCCGCTGCCGGCGGCGCCGCCGGTCCTCGGCGTTCTGCCGGCGTTCACGCTGACCGACCAGTACGGCAAGGCCGTCACGGACGCGTCGCTGAAGGGAACGCTCGTCCTCGCCGAGTTCGTCTCCGCCGAGCGTCTCTCCGGGAAGCCGACACCGCTCGCCGAGCTCCAGAAGCGCGTCCGAAACACGGGCCAGGCGCTGCGCCTCGTCAGCTTCGTCGACGAGGCGCCCGGGACGCCGCCGCTCGCGGATCTCGCCGAGCACGCGGGGGCAACCGCGCCGCGCTGGACGCTCCTGGGCGGCGATCTCGAGAAAGCCGAGGCCGCGATCCGCCGGGCCGCGGGCGGGCGCGCGGACGTCCCGCTCTACGGCTACCTGCTCCTCGCCGACGCCCACGGGCGCATCCGGCGCGTCGAGGCGCCCACGCGGGAAAACGTCGACGGGATCATGCGCGACATCGGCCTCCTCGCGAACATGGAAGGGCTGTGAATGAACTCAGCATCTGACGTCGCCTTCGCCCCGGACCACACCGTCCCGAACCGGCCGACGTTCGGCTCGGCGACGACCGGCAAAGTCGGGATGTGGATCTTCCTCGTCACGGACGCGATGACGTTCGGCGGGCTCCTCCTCGCGTACGGCATCCTCCGGGTCGGGAACCCGCACTGGCCCGCGCCGACGAGCGTCCTCGGCATCCCGTTCACGGCGGTCATGACGTTCGTCCTCATCGTGAGCTCCCTCACGATGGTCCTCGCGCTCGACGCCGCCAAGCACGGCAACCGGCTCGGCGCCGTGAAGTGGCTGCTCCTGACGGCGCTCGGCGGAATCTTCTTCCTGTGCGGGCAGGCGTACGAGTACACGCACCTCATCCACCACGGGTTCACGCTGCCGTCCGGCAACTTCCCGGCGACGTTCTACGTGATCACGAGCTTCCACGGCGGCCACGTCTTCACGGGCGTGTGCTACCTGCTCATCACGGCCTTCGGGGTCTTCCGCGGCAGGCACCTCGAGAACGGCGCGAACTTCGTCGAGATCACGGGCCTGTTCTGGCACTTCGTCGACCTCGTCTGGATCCTCGTCTTCACGCTCGTCTACCTCATCCCGTGAAAGGCGCCGTATGACGGAACATGCACACCCTCCCGAGCTTTCCGCCCCGGACGATCACTCGAGCCACAGGCGCGACTACTTCCGGATCTTCTGGGTCCTTCTCGTCCTCACGCTCGTGGAGGTCGCGGTCTCGTACACGAAGATCGACAAACGGCTGATGTCGGCGGTGATGGTCGCGCTCGCGCTCACGAAAGCGGCCTTCGTCGGCCTCTACTACATGCACCTCAAGTACGAGAAGCGCTCGCTCCTCTGGCTCGCGGCGCTGCCGCTTCCCTTGGCCGGGTTCTACGCGGTCTTCCTCATGCTCGACGGCGCGAACCTCCTTCGGGCCACGACACTCCCGTGGATCCACCACTGAGGCCGTGCACGTGAAGACCACGCTTCGCGCCCTCCTCGCGTCCTCCGCCCTCGCTTCCGCGCTCCTTCTCGCGCCGGCCGCTCCGGCGTGTCCGTCCTGCGCGGCGAGCGCGTCGCCGAAGGAGCCGAACGTCTGGCCGATCGTCGGCGCGTTCATGCTCGTGCCGTGGGCGCTGGCCGGCGGGGCCGTCCTCCTGATCCGCCGCGAGTCCCGCTCGGCTTAGACTCCCTCCCTGCGGGCGCCCCGGGGGGCGTCCCCCGGAGGAGAAGTAGCCGGATGCAGCCCGTAGACGAAAGAGGCCGGGAGGTCTCCCGGCTCCTCGAAGGCCGCTACGAGATTCTCGGGCTTCTCGGGCGAGGCGGCTTCGCCGCGGTGTACCAGGTCCGGAACCTCCGTCTCCAGCGGCTCGAGGCCCTGAAGGTCGTCGCCGGGAGACACGAGGAGCGCTCGGAGTTCCGGCAGCGATTCGAGCAGGAGGCCCGCGTGGCCGCCTCGCTCGAGCATCCGACGATCCTCAAGGTCTACGACTTCGGGCACGACGCGGGAACGCTCTGGTACTCGATGCCGCTCGTCGACGGGCCGACGCTCCGGGCCGAGATCGGGCGGCGCGGGGCCTTCGAGGAAAGGGCGGCCGTGGGGATCGTCATCCCCCTCCTCGACGCCCTCGAGTACAGCCACGCGCGCGGCGTCATCCACCGCGACATCAAGCCGGACAACGTCCTGCTCGACAGACGGGACCGGCCCTACCTCATGGATTTCGGCATCGCGAAGACGGACGACAGCCTCGTGAAGACGCAGACGGGGCTCGTCCTCGGATCGCCGGCCTACATCTCCCCCGAGCAGCTCCGGGGCGAGCGGCTGGACGGGCGGACGGACGTGTACTCCCTCGCGGTGTCGCTCTTCCAGATGGTCACGGGCACGGTCCCGTTCCGTTCCGACCGGATGGCCGACCTCGCGAACCGGCTCACCGAGGACGCGCCGCGCCTCTCGCGCCGGAAGCCGGACGTGAGCCCCGATCTGGATCGCATCGTCGCCCGCGCGCTCGCGCGCTCGCGCGGCGAGCGCTATCCGGGAGCACGCGAGATGCGCCTGGATCTCGAGGCCTTCCTCGACGGCCCGCGCGCCGCGTCCGCCGTCCCGGCAGCCGACCCTTCGTCCCTGGAGAGAACGGCGAGCATCCCTGCGTCCGTCGTTCAGATCGCCGCTCCCCCGCCGCCGCCCCCCTCGCCGACGCCGACCCCCGTTCGCCGGGTCTCGCCCGTGGTCGTCGCCCAGTCCTCGCCGATGCCTCAGCTCCCAACCGAGCCGGGCCGGGCGCGACTCGCCGTCTTCGGCCTCGGGGCCGCTGCCGTCCTCCTCGCCGGCGCCGCCTTCTTCCTGACGCGCCAGGGCGCGCGGCGGGAAGTGGACGTCCCGCCGGGCCCCACGGCGAAACCCGCCGCGACGGCGCCCGCTCCCGCTCCGACGGCTCCTCCCGTCTCGACCCCGCAGGCTCGCCTCGAGCCGACGACCCCTCCGCCGGCGGCCGCACACGCGACGCCGGTCCCGCTGCCGCCCGCCCGGCTGTCGCCCGCCCGTGAGCCGGCTGCCGCGCCTCAGGTCCGCCGCGTGGTCGCCCCGCCGGACGTCGATCGGATCGCGCCGGTCGCGCTCTCTCCGGAGCAGGAGCGCGCGTGCGGGGGGCAGGTCGTCGGCGTGTCCGTCGTCGTCGGATCGGACGGCGCGCTGAAGGCGAGGCGCGTGATCTCGCCCGTCTCCCCCGCCTGCGACGCGCTCGCCCTGGACGTCCTCTCGCGCTACACGTTCCGGCCGGCGCGGGACGACCGGGGCGGCGCCGTCGAGGGCCGATTCGCGTTCACCGTCCAGTTCTGAAGTGGGCAATAATCCGCCGCAACCCGGGAGGTGATCGGATGCGCACGACCGCTTCGCGTCTCCTGACGCTCGCCGCCGCCGCCGCGCTCGCCGGCTGCACGAAGACCATCGAGATGAAGATGGCGATCGACGTGATCTCCGACCCGGAGCACGCCCACGTCACGTTCAAGGGAAAGAGCATCGGCGACGCGCCGCAATCCCTGAACGTGACGACGTTCGACGACGTCGCCTCGTTGACGGTGAAGAAAGACGATCTCGACATCGTCGAGAAGCGGATCCGGATCCTGTCGCCCGAAAAAGCCGTCGTCGTCTTCCGGCTGGGCAAGGAAGGAGTGTCTCCGGTCGCCCGGAAGCTCTCTCTGACCCGTGTCCTCATCTTCGAGTACGCCGAAAAGGTCTGTTTCGATTCCTCCAGGGCCGACCTCAAGCCGGACGCGCTTCCGGTCCTCGCGCGCCAGGCCGAGATCCTGAACCGCTACTTCCCGAAGGCGGAGGTGTACGTCTGCGGGTACACGGATTCGACGGGCAGCGACGCCTTCAACGACAAGCTCTCCCTGCAGCGGGCCGAGACCGTGCGCAACTTTCTCGTGAACCAGAACGTGGACGCTTCCCGGATCAAGACTCAGGGCTTTGGCAAGCAGTTCGAGGTCGCGCCGAACAATTCGGCCGAAGGCCGGGCCCTGAACCGGCGGACCGAGGTCATCCTCCCCGACTGACGGCTCTCGCGTAGGATCCTCTCGTGCACGCCGAGGAGGCCGCCGCGCTCGCGCGGCACCACGTCGGGAGCCGGTACGAGATCCTCGAGCCCATCGGGGCGGGCGGTTACGCGGCCGTCCTGAAGGTGCGGAACCTCTCGAACGGACGCATCGAGGCGCTGAAGATCATGGCTGTCGGTCCCGGGGCCGACCCCGACGCCCTCCAGCGCTTCCGCGACGAGACGCGGATCGCAGCGGGCCTCGACCACCCTTCGATCGTCCGGGTCTGGGACTCCGGCGGCGAAGGGGACGCGCTCTGGTACGCGATGGAGCTCGTCGAAGGGCCCAGCCTCTCGTCCGGCCGCGGCCGGATCCACGGCGCCGAGGAGGCCGCGCGCCTCGGGGAAGCGCTCGCGGACGCGCTCGCCTACAGCCACGCGAAGGGCGTCCTCCACCGGGACGTGAAGCCCGAGAACGTCCTCCTCGCCCCGGATGGCCGGCCGAAGCTCATGGACTTCGGGATCGCCAAGAGCGCGGACAGCTCCGTGCGGACGAAGACGGGCTTTCTCGTCGGCTCGCCGGCGTACGTCTCGCCCGAGCAGCTCGCGGGCACGCCGCTCGACGGCCGGACCGACGTGTACTCGCTCGGGACGACGCTCTTCGAGCTCCTCGCCGGACGCCTCCCGTTCCGCTCCCGCGGCATCGAGGACCTCGCCCGAAGGCTGGACGACGACGCGCCCCCGCTCTCGAGATTCCGGGGCGACGCCGACCCAGAGCTCGAGCGCATCGTCGCGAAGGCGCTCGCCCGCGACCGGCGCGGCCGCTATGACGCGGCCGGCCTTCGCGACGCGCTGCGCAGCTTCCTCGCGAGAGAGACCGGAGGAAGCGCGGCGGCGGCCGTTCCCGCCCGGACCTCCGGCGGCCGGCTCGCGAGGGCCGCCCTGATCGCGGCGCTCGTCCTCGCCGCGGCGGTCGCGGCCCTCCTCCTCGTCCGCTGAGGCGGCGACTCCGTCGTAAACTCGCGCGGTCTCTCCGGCAGGCGTGAGCCGCCGCCACTCTTAGAGAAGGGGATTCGATGGACCTCAAGAAGTCGCTGATACCGTTCCTGCTCGTCGTCGCGACAGCCGCCGCGCCCGCGCTCGCCCAGACCGACCCGCCGGCTCCGCCCGCGTGCGCGTGTCCCTGTCCGTGCCCCGAGCCGCCGCCGCCGCCGTTGACGGGCTCGCTCGGCGCCGGCCTCTCTCTCACGACCGGCAATTCGGACACGAGCGCCTTCAACCTCGGCTTCAACCTCACGTACGACCCGAAGACACACAACCTGTTCAAGGCCGAGGCCTTCTACCTGCGCTCGACGACCGACGGCGTCGTGTCCGTCGACAAGGCGACCGCGTCCCTGCGCTACGAGTACAAGTTCACGGACCGGATCTACGGGTTCGCGCAGGTCGGCTACCTTCGCGACCAGAACAAGAACATCACGTACCTCATCGCCCCGATGGCCGGCGCCGGGACCTATGTCGTCAAGGAGAAGACGCTCGAGCTCTCTCTCGACGGGTCGGTCGGCGGGGCGTTCGAGAAGGACTCGGGCTTCGCCGCGACGTCGAGCGGCGCATTCGGCGTCGGCGAGGCGTTCACGTGGAAGTTCTCGCCGTCGGCGACGCTCACGCAGAAAGCGGCCGGCCTCTGGAAGACGAGCAATACGTCCGATTCCTTCTACCACTTCGAGGTCGGGCTCTCGGCGACGCTCGTGAAGTCGTTCGAGCTGAAGGTCGCGTATCTCGTCGATTACAAGAACAAGCCGATCTCGACGGACCCGAACAACCCACTGAAGAAGACGGATACGGCCCTCGTCGCCGCGATCGTCTACAAGTTCTAGGCCGACCCGGCCGCCCGCACCGGCTATTTCGCGGGCGGCTGCGGGGCGGGCTTCGCCGCGGCGTGCGCCTTCGCCCGCGTGTAGTGGTACTCGAGGAACGGCCGCCTGACGTCGCCCGGCAGCTTCTCCTCGAAGATCTCGTAATACTCGTCGTCGCTCATCTTCACGAGGCGGAGCGCGACGTCCGCGGACTCGCCCCAGATGTAGAACGTCCCGGCGAGCGTCAGGCGGTCGCCGTCCCAGCCCTGCGCCGAGACGAGCGCGGCGTTCGTCCCGCGGCCGACGCTCGAGAAGAACTGCCAGCGCCAGGTTCGCTGGTACGGGTCGAAGCCGAGGATCTCCACGGCATCCTCGCCGAGCGGCCCCGCTCCCTTGTTCCGCGAAAGGAGCCAGCGGCCGCCGAGCTCGAAGCGCGTCGTCCGCGTCCCCTTCTCGACCTTCTCGACCTCGGCTTTCGTGGCGTACGTCTTCACGGTCGCGTTCCACGTGCCCGTCATCCAGCCGGCCGCGGCGAGGGCCTGGGGCTGGCTCGTCGCGAGCTTTCGGATGTCCTCGTTCTCGGCGAACTTCTTCTGGACGCGCTCGAGGACGGTCGGGGGCTCGTCGGCGGCGGCCCGGGGGCCCGAGAACGCGGCAGTCAGCCCGAGCGTCAGGACGGCGGCGGCTGTCTTCATGGCCGCAATTCTATTGGGCCGTCGAAGAAACCGCCTTGAAAAAAGTGGCCCGGCGCCTCCAGATTGCCCTGATGGAACCGGCTCAACTGAGCTAAATTCCGCCGGCCCCGGCGTCCGGGAGAGAGAGATGATCACGCAACGGGAGGAGCATCCCATGTACCGCACCCAGTCCATCACCGAACTCGAGCGCTCCTGGGCCAACGACCTCAGGTGGAAAGGGATCGTCCGCCCCTACACGGCGCAGGAAGTGGATCGCCTTCGCGGGACCGTCCAGCTCGATCACTCGATCGCCCGCATGGGGGCCGAGCGCCTCTGGAATCTGCTCCACACGGAGAAGTTCGTCCGCGCCCTCGGCGCGCTCACGGGCAACCAGGCCGTCCAGCAGGTCCAGGCCGGCCTCAAGGCGATCTACCTCTCGGGCTGGCAGGTCGCGGGCGACGCGAACGACGCGCTCACGATGTACCCGGACCAGAGCCTCTACCCCGTGACGTCCGTCCCGACCGTCATCCGCAAGGTGAACAACGCCCTCATGCGCGCGGACCAGATCCAGCACATGGAAGGCAAGACGGACATCTACTACTTCGCGCCGATCGTCGCGGACGCCGAGGCCGGCTTCGGCGGACCGCTGAACACGTTCGAGCTCGTGAAGTCGATGATCGAGGCCGGGGCCGCGGGCATCCACCTCGAGGACCAGCTCTCGTCCCTCAAGAAGTGCGGGCACATGGGCGGCAAGGTTCTCGTCCCGATCCACGACTTCATCCAGAAGCTCATCGCGGCGCGCCTCGCGGCCGACGTCACGGGCGTTCCGACCGTCTTCATCGGGCGCACGGACTCCCTCGGCGCGAACCTCATCCGCGGCGACATCGACCGGGTCGACCAGGACTTCCTCACGGGCGACCGGACGGCGGACGGCTTCTACATCGTCAAGGGAGGCCTCGAGTACGCCGTCGCCCGCGCGTGCGCGTTCGCGCCGTACGTCGACCTCATCTGGTGCGAGACGTCGACTCCCGACATCGGCGAGGCGAAGGCCTTCGCCGAGGGCGTCCACGAGAAGTTCCCGGGCAAGCCGCTCGCCTACAACTGCTCGCCCTCCTTCAACTGGAAGCGCAAGCTCGCCGACGCGGAGATCGCCGCGTTCCAGGACGAGCTCGGCGCGATGGGTTACAAGTTCCAGTTCATCACGCTCGCGGGCTTCCACACCTTGAACGCGTCGATGTACGACCTCGCGCACGGCTACAAGGCGCAGGGCATGTCGGCGTTCGTCAAGCTCCAGGAGCACGAGTTCGAGTTGGAGCGGACCGCGGGCTTCCAGGCCGTCAAGCACCAGCGCTTCGTCGGCGCGGGCTACTTCGACCAGATCCAGATGACGGTCACGGGCGGCGACGTCTCCACGTCGGCCCTCAAGGGCTCGACCGAAGAGCAGCAGTTCTACGCGGAGAGCGAGAAGAAGAGCGACCACTGACCGGGCGGCGGCGCCGGGGCCCGGCCCCGGCGTCGCGCCGTGACCAGATCGCGGACCCCGGGCGTCTTCCCTAGGATGCACGCGGTGGCCGGCCCC
>DATKLW010000202.1:0-4958 GCA_035542215.1 Thermoanaerobaculia bacterium
GACGCTGCGCGGCGCGATTCGTCTCGACCACGTCGTCCAGCGCCACCTCCGCCAGCCGGCGGCGTCTCTCGACCCGCCCGTCCTCGCGGCGCTCCGGCTCGGCGCCGCGCAGCTGCTCCTCATGGATCGCGTTCCGGCGCATGCGGCCGTCGGGGAGACCGTGGCCGCGATCCGGCTTTTCGCGCCGAAGGCCGCCGGGCTCGTGAACGCCGTCCTTCGGCGCGTCGTGGACCGGGAGGCGAAACCCGGCGTCGTGCGGCTCCCGCCCGGCGCCGACGCGGTCGCGCGACTCGCGCTCGAGACGTCCCATCCCGAATGGCTCGTGCGGCGCTGGACCGCGGCTTTCGGCGAGGCCGCTGCACGCGCCGCGCTGGAAGCGGACGACGTCGACTCGCCGACCGACCTCCTCGCGGACCCGCGCGCCGGGTCGATCGACGAAATCCTCGCCGCGCTCGCCGGCGGAGGCGTCACGGCCGAGCGCTCGCCGTGGGCCCCGCTCGCGCTCACGGTGACGGAGGGCAACGCGGCGACGCATCCGCTCGTCGCCGGCGGCGCGCTCGCGGTCGTGGACGTGGCCGCGCAGGGAATGGCGGCGCTCCTGCCCCGCGCCGACGTCGCGCTGGACCTGGCGGCGGCACCGGGAGGGAAGACACGCGTTCTCCTCGCGACCGGGCGCGCCCGCCGGGTCGTCGCGCTCGAGCGCACGGCGTCGCGCGCCTCGCGCCTCGCTGCAAACCTCGCCGCGGCCGGCCGCAGGGACGAGGTCCTCGTCGTACGGGCCGACGCGGGCGCCCCTCCGCTTCCTCGCGAGACGTTCGAGTCCGTCCTCCTCGACGCGCCGTGTTCGGGGACGGGAACGCTGCGTAAGAACCCCGAGATCCGACTGCGTCTCGCGCCGGGCGATCTCGCCGCTTTCGCCGCCGTTCAGCGCCGTCTCCTCGACGCGGCGCTCTCTCTTCTCGCGCCGGGGGGCTCGCTCCTCTATGTCACGTGCTCACTCGAGCCCGAAGAGAACGAGAACGTCGTGGATGCGGTTCTTGCCTCCAGGCCCGCGTTCGCGCGCGTGCGACCCGCCGTGGAGATGTCGCAACCTCTCGCGGAACGGACGGACTCGAGCGGACTCGTGCGCGTCACGCCCGGGCCGGCGCACGACGGGTTCAGCGCGCTCCTCATGACGCGCCTGCGTCGTTGACAAGCGGGGCGTGCGCGCCCTAGATTCCCCGCGGTTTTCCCGCCCCGGGCGCACGCAGGAGGGATCCAATGGCCGGCAAAGCCGACATCGTGGAAGCCATCGCCAACGACACCGGCCTGACCCGCAAGGACGCCGCGGCGGCGCTCGACTCGGTCGTAAACGCGATCACGGGAATTCTCAAGAAGGGCGACCGCGTCGCCCTTCCGGGCCTTGGGGTGTTTCATGTTGCGGACCGCAAGGCACGGACGGGCGTGAACCCGCGGACGAAGGCGGCGATCCGGATCGGCGCCGCGAAGGTCGCCCGCTTTCGCGCCGGCAAGGACCTCAAAGAGCTCTTGAATCGCAAGCGCAAATAGGGGCGGGCGCGCCCGTATGATGGGCGCCTCGTGATCCCCCTGCGCGACACCATCCCGCGGCGGACGGTTCCGTTCGTCATGCGGCTGATCCTCGTCGCGAACGTGGCGGCCTTTCTCCTCGAGCTTCTCCAGGGCGACCGCCTCGAAGCGTTCGTGAACGCGTTCGCCTTCGTCCCGGCGCGCCTGTTCCACCCCGAGCTGTTCCCGGGCTGGACGGCCGGGGCGGCCGTCGTGACGATCTTCACGGCGATGTTCCTGCACGGCGGGTTTCTGCACCTCGCCGGGAACATGCTCTTTCTCTGGATCTTCGGGGACAACGTCGAGGACGCCCTGGGACACGCGCGCTTTCTCGTCTTCTATCTCGCGTGCGGCGTCTTCGCGACGCTTCTCCAGGGGTTCCTTTCGCCGGCCTCCCTCGTCCCGAACCTCGGTGCGTCCGGAGCGATCGCGGGAGTCCTCGGGGCGTACTTCGTCCTCTACCCGCGCGCCCGGGTCGTCACGGTCGTTCCGCTCTTCATCCTGTTTCCGCTCGTCGAGATCCCCGCCGGGCTGTACCTCCTCGGGTGGTTCCTCCTGCAGTTCTGGCTCGGCTCGTCCCAGCTCGCCTCGGCAGGCCGTGGCGCGGCCCAGGGAGGGGTCGCCTTCTGGGCGCACGTCGGGGGCTTCGTCGCGGGTGTGGCGTGGATCCTCGTATTCCGCTCGAAGCGCACGCCGGCGGCGCGCTACCGGATCTCGTGAGGACCCGCGCCTCGACGGTCACGGCGTGGAGCCTCTACGAGCTCGGCGCGACCGCGTTCGCGATGAACCTCCTCTCGCTGCACCTCCCGCTCGACATCGCGGGGCGTGTCCCGCGCGGGAGCGAGAAATTCTCGCTGGCGTTCGGCGTCTCGATGGCGGTCGTCGCTCTCGCGGCACCGTTCCTCGGGCACCTCGCGGACCGCAAGGGCAAGCGCCGGTTCCTCGTGCCGTTCGTCCTCGCCGGCGTCGCGCTCACGGCGCTCGTCGCGGCGCCGGGGCCCGTGACACGGGTCCTCGTCCTGTTCGCGTGCGCGAACGTCGCGTTCCAGTGCGCGTACGTCTTTTACAACGCGATGCTCCCCGACGTTTCCGACGCGTCGAACTCGGGCCGCGTGTCCGGCTTCGGCGTCGCGGCGGGCTATGTCGGCTCGCTCCTCGCGATGTTCCTCGTCCTGCCGTTCGTCTCGGGCGCGATCCGGCTGCAGATGCCGCACTTCCTTCTGCCTGTCATCGATGCGCTGTCGGTCGCTCGTGTTTCTTCGAACGTGAACGACGCCTGGGTGCGCCGGAACGCCTACCTCCCGACTGCGCTCCTGTGGCTCGGGGCGGCCGTCCCGCTTCTCTTCTTCGCGCGCCTGCCGAAGGCGGCGGACATGAGCGCCGCTGCGCGCGCCCCGGAGCCCGCGGCGGGGGGCGCCGGTCGCCCGAGCGGAGGCCCCTCTTCACCTTCGAAGAAATCTCCTTTTCTTTCTTCTTTCAGCCAGGTGCTCGGGACCATCCGGTCGCTGCCGGCGACCCCCTCGCTCCTGTGGTTTCTCGTCTCGAACTTCCTCTACGTCGACGTCATCCACACGATCCAGATCCAGATGGCGACGTACTCGAAGTACGCCGTTGGCCTGACGGACGGGCAAGTGCAGTTGCTGCTCCTCGTCGCGACGGCGGTCGCCGTCGTCGGCGGCCTTCTCTACGGCGTTCTCTGCCAGCGCGTCACGATCCGCACGGCGACGCTCGTCGCGCTCTTCAACTGGGTGCTCGTTTTCGGGCTCGCGCTCGTCGTCCGCGACCCGAAAGCGTTCACGGCGGTCGGCGTCCTCGCGGGGATCGGTCTCGGCGGCGTCAAGGTCACGGGCCGGCTCGGACTCATCGCGCTCGTCCCGAAGGAGCGCATGACGGAGTTCTTCGGCTTCTTCACGCTCGCGGGCGAGGCGGCGTCGGTCCTCGGGCCGTTCCTCTGGGCCGCGACGCTCGCGCTCTTCCCCGACCGGAGCCCGGCCGGTTACCACGCGGGCGTCGGCGTCCTCTTCGCTGTCCTCGCGCTCGCGATCGGCGCTTTCCTGAAGGTCAGGTTCCCGCGCGACACGCGGGTGCCGTGAAAACCTTCGTCCTCGCGCTCGTCCGCGCTGCGGCCGGGCTCTTCCGCCGGCGGATCGAAGTCTCCGGAATCGCGGCGGATAATCGCCCGGGATGACCGACGCCTCACCTTCAGGCTCGCCCGCCCCGTACGAGCGCGCCGCGTTCGTCCTTGCGGCGCTCGCCCTGCTCGCGGTCCTCGTCCTCCATCTCGTCCCCGCGCTTCTCGCGGGCTTTCTCTCCTGGGCGCTCCTCCAGTCGATGGCGCGCCGGCTGCGCGGCGAGCGCGTGTCGCGCGGCGTCGCGCGCGCCCTCGCGGCCGGCCTTCTCGGCCTTGTGGCGGCGGGGCTCGCGACGCTCGTGATCGCGCTCCTCTGGGCGTTCGTCCGCGGGAGGATCGGGGACGTGCCCGCGGTCCTCGAAAAAATGGGGGAGACGCTCGCGCGCCTGAAGGACACGCTCGAGGGCGCGGGCGTCACGCTGCCTCTTCCGGCGAAGGGCGGCTCGACGGAGGCCGTCGCCGGCTGGCTGCACGAGAACGCGGGCGCCCTCCGCCATGCGGGGACCGTCGGCGCCCGCGGCCTCCTGCACGCGCTCCTCGGGTCCGTGGCCGGAGTTCTCGTCTTCTTCCACGCGCCCTCGGAGAGCCCGGGACCGCTTGCGTCCGCGCTGACCGAGCGGGTCCGCCGGTTCGCCGCGAGCTTCCGCTCCGTCGCGAAGGCCCAGATCGAGATCTCGGCCGTGAACACCGCGCTGACGTCGCTTTTCGTCTTTGCGATCCTGCCCGCCTCCGGCATCCGCCTCCCGCTGCCGGGCACGCTCGTCGCGATCACGTTCCTCTGCGGCCTCATTCCGGTCGCGGGGAACCTCGTGTCCAACACGGTCATCGTCCTCGTCTCCCTCGGCATCTCGCCGTGGGCGGCGGTCGGCTCGCTCGCGTTCCTCGTCCTGATCCACAAGCTCGAATACGTCCTGAACGCGAAGATCGTCGGCGGACGGATCGGGGCCGCGGCATGGGAGACTCTCCTCGCGATCCTCGTCTTCGAAGCCGCATTCGGGATCCCGGGCGTCGTCCTCGCGCCGGTCGTCTATGCCTGGGTCAAGGCCGAGCTCGTCAGCCGCCGGCTGGTGTAGCGTAGGGGCCGTGACGACGATCAGCGCGCCTCCCGCCATCCCGGTCCCCCTCCTCGACCTCAAGAAGCAGTACGCGACGCTCAAGGACGAGATCCTCCGCGTCACTGCGGAGGTCTACGAAAGCCAGGGCTTCATCCTCGGCCCGCGCGTCGAGGCCTTCGAGAAAGCCGTCGCCGCATACGTCGGCG
>DATKLW010000203.1:0-31074 GCA_035542215.1 Thermoanaerobaculia bacterium
TCCGGCGTCGACCTCACGGTCAAGACAGAAGGGTATGCCGCCGCGAAGGTCACGGGCCTCCGCGCCGGAGGCACGGTGGCCGTCGTCCTGCATCCAGGGCTTCCATTCGCGGGGATCGTCCTCGCACCGGACGGAAAGACCCCCGTGAAAGGTGCCGTGGTGCGCATCGAGGGCCGGAATGTCGCGGCATTCGCCGAAACAGACGCGGAGGGCCGATTCGCGGTCCGTGAGCTCTCCGCGGGTCGCGTTCTCGTGGCTGCCGACGGCGGCGATCATGGAGTCCGCGAGATCACCGGCGTCTTGATTCCGCAGCTCCCCGGTACGCTCTTCACGGTCGTCCTGGGGCCCGCGCCTGTCCTGCGCGGGCGGGTCCTCGACGCCGCGACGCACGCCCCCCTCGCGCGTGCGTACGTCGACGCCGTCTCGGGCCGGCGGCGTCTCTGGACCCGCTCCGAGCCGGACGGGTCCTTCGCCATCCGCCCGGCGCCGGCGGGCGACTGGTCCGTCGGCGCTGTCGCCCCGCGCTATGTCCAGACGACGCGGCGGCTCGCGCGCGCACGGAATTCGGACAAGCCGGTGGAGCTGCTTCTCAAGGAGGGCGTGACGATTTCCGGGCGGGTCACGGACGACGAGCGCCGGCCGGTCGCCGCCGCGAGGATAAGAGTGTCGGAGAACTCCCGCGCGGGCCCGACCGCGGCGGCCCTCACGGCCGAGGACGGCACGTTCACGCTCCGGCGAATTCCGGCGGTCGAGACCCTGCGTCTCGTCGCCACGCATCCCGATTTCGAGCCGGCCTCGCTGGGAGATCTCGGGCTCAAGCCGGGCGAGAAGCGGACCGGGGTCGCGTTCGCGCTCACCCGGGGAGCGATCGTGGCCGGCATCGTGACCGCGGGCGGAGCGCCGCTCGCGGGCGCGCAGGTGAGCCTCGCCTTCGGGCGCAGGGGCGCGGGCGTCGAGGCGCCGCCACGTTCTCTTACCGGGCCCGTGTGGAGCTGGCCGAGCGCGACGACGGGCGCCGACGGGCGCTTCCGGATTGGAGGCCTCGCGCCGGGTGAATACACGGTGACGGCCTCGAAAATTGGATACGCCCGGGAGAGCACGGACGGAATCGTGGTCGCGGGTCGCCGTGGCCCGCAGCAGCTGGTCTTCGCTCTCGGTCCCGAGGCCGTGATCGCCGGCAGCGCCCGCGGCAAGCGCGGTTCCGGTGTCGCGGATCAGTTCGTCCGGGCGACGGCGGCTGATGCCTCGATCCGCAGCGGCGGATTCGCCCAGACGCTCGCCGACGGCAGTTTCCGGATCGATGGGCTCAAGCCCGGCGTCACGTACACGCTCACCGTTTCCTCGGGCATGGCCAGTGGGCAGCGGAAATCCGTGATCGCGCCGGCCGAGGGCGTCGAGTTGTCGGGGATCGGAATCGGGCGCATCGAAGGGAGGGTTCTCGATGCGGGAGGACGGCCGGTGACGGAGTTCCAGGTGACCGCCCAGAATGATCGGAGCAGCAGCGGCGCCAACCGGGTGAACCCGGTCCGTCAGGACGTCTCCTCCGAGTCCGGGGAATTCGCTCTCGAGAACGTTCCGGCCACGCTTCTGGAAGTGCGAGTCGTTGCGAAGGAATACCAGCCTGCGCGCATCGGCGGAATCGCGCTGGAGGAGGGCGAGACGCGCTCCGGGGTCGAGCTCACGCTGTCGCGCGGCGTGTCCCTTCAAGGGCGCGTCCTCGACGCGCGGAGCGGCGCGCCCCTGCCCGACATCGACGTCCGGGCGGACGGCGCGCCCTCCGGCGCCACGACCGACGCGGACGGCTCTTTCGAGATCGGAGGCCTGCCGCCCGGGAAAGTGCGCGTCACGGCCAGCGGTTCGGACTACACCCCGGCCAGCCAGGTCGTCGAAGCGGGAGAGAACGCGGCGCCGGTCGAGTTGAAGCTCTCGGCGGGTGCGTCCGTCGCCGCGATCGTCGTGTCGCCCGGAGGCGAGCCGCAGGCCGGCGCCCAGGCGGTCCTGACCCAGGCAGGCCAGAATTCCTACAACGGAACGAAAGCCACGGCGGGGCCGGATGGGCGTCTGCTCTTCTCGCACCTCGCGCCGGGGCGGTACACGCTGACCGCCGGAATCGCCGGCAGATACGCGAAGCCGGTGGACCTCACCCTGGAGGCGGATCAGACGCGTGACGGCGTCCGCGTCGTGATCGGCGGGGGTGCGACGGTTCTCGTGACCGTGACGGGCCTTTCGCCGGAGGAGCGAAGCCAGGTGAGCGTCTTTCTCTCCACGAACGCCTCCAACGGGAGCACAAGAGAGCTTCCGGATGGGCGCTTCGAGGCCCTCGACGTCGCACCGGGTCCAACGGGGGTCTACGCGCGCGTTGGTCTTTCCATGGATCCCACAGGAAAATCCGTGAGCCGTTCGGTGACGGTTCCCGAGGAGGGCACGATCGAGGTGGAGCTGCCGTTCGAAGCCGGCTTCACCTTGACCGTCCACGTCCAGCGCGACGGTCAGCCCGTCGAGGGCGCATGGGTCAATGCGAGGCCTGCGTTGCCCGAGAACGGCACCTTCGGAAGCGCGGCGACCGACGCGTCCGGGTCCTGTCGCCTCACGGGGCTCAAAGCCGGCAGCTTCCACGTGTTCGTGTATTCGATGGCGACCTCGAGTGCGGCACCCGAACAGAAGGTCGACGTCAACGGCGACCAGACGCTGGAGTTCACGCTCCCGGCCGGGCGCCTCGCCGGCCGTGTCGTCGCGTCCGGGTCCAGTCAACCCCTCGCCGACGTACAGATCACCGTTTCGCCGACGAACACGGGCGGATCGTTCATGTCGCACAGCGCGACGACGGACAGCGCCGGCCAGTTTCAGTTTTCCGGGCTCGATGCGGGGCCGCTCTCACTGACGGCGCAGAAGAAGAGCTACCTCGTCGAGACGAGAACGGTTTCGCCGGACGCAGCCGAGGATTTCGTGATCGAGATGACGCGCGGAGACGGGCTCGACGTGACCGCCCGCGATGGAATCCTCGGGACGCCGCTCGGGTCCTTCTCGGCGCAGGTCTTCGACGGCGCCGGGACCGCACTCACGGCCGCGTACGTTCAGCTCGACAGCACGGGCCGCGGGGAGATCCCGTCGCTCAAGCCCGGTTCGTATTCGATCCTCGCGAGCGCGAACGGCTACGCACCCTCCGCATACGACGGCGTCACGGTACCGGGATCCGGCCTCACCGTGATTCTCACTCCCGGGGGAACCCTGGACGTCGATGTGCAGGCCGACCGCCTCGCGGCGGGTCCCATCGCGTGCCAGATGACGGCGCGAGGGCTCCCGCTCGCGTATCGCCAATGGGGCAAGCGGGGGGACCTTTCGCTCGCGAGAGCGTCGACGCACCTCACGAACTTTCCGCCCGTCGCGGGCGTCCTCGCGTGCCCTGGCACGGCGCCGGTCGCCTTCACGGTGCCGGAGGGCGGCTCGACGCGCATCGCGGTGAAATAGCGGGATCGTCCGCCGGGCAGGCGCCTCGCTGGTTTATGGAATCGTCGCCGCCGTCGGAATCGGGACGGGCGCGATCCCGACGGGATCGTTCGTGCGATTGTCGATGCGGGCGACCGACGCGACGACCCTTCCCCCTGCCGCAGGAATGACGAGAAGCGTGCCGGAGCTCACGAGAGCTCCGGGACCTGGCGCGAAAAGCGCCAGGAACGAATCGAGCTGCCTGATCTCGCCGGCGCCGAGATCGACCGACACACGTCCGCCAATGACTCCCTCTTCGGAGAGCATCCGAAGGTCGACCGTCGTGGCGGGTCCTTCGTTCACGAGCACGAGATTCGAGCGGGCTTCTCCGGACTCGGCCACTCCGACGAAGGCGGCGGGAGACGCGCTCGTGATCTCGTCCCCTCCCCGAATCGACACGACGTCCTGCGACGCGGGGCCCGCCTCCGAGTCGCTCCGCGTCACGGCCAGCACCTGAATGCCGGCGCCGCTCCGAATCTCGAGCGCGCCCGCGCCGGGGGACGACGCCGGAAAGGCGCCGTTCAAAACGTCCTGCAGGACGCGGGTCGCGCCCGGCGGAATCGGGGTCGTCACGGTCACGGGAAGACCTCCGTCCCGCGGCCGGTACGTGAGGGAGACGGAAATGACGGAGTCCGACGCGCCCGGCGGCGCCCCGAGGAAGACGTCGCTCGAGAAGACGGCGCCGTCCCGGCCGGGGGCGGCGGCGACGGCCGGAATCGTCCAGGACGTCGCGCTCCTGCTTCGGAGGAGTGGAGGACTGCGGAACGGATCGTTCGTCGACGCGTTCGCGATCACCGTTCCGTAGACCTGCGCCCGGCCCGAGAGGAGGGACACCGAGACACGGCCCGGGTTCGGCAGGCCCGAGAGCACGTCGTTCTCCTGGATCCGGGATCCGGCCGGGATCGTGAGAGCGCGGCTCGACGCCGTGGCCCCCGACGAATCAAACGTCTCGAGGACCGCGCTCACCTCCTCGAAAGGCGCGAACAGCGAAACGTCCATGCGGGCCGAGCGGGCGTCCACCGTCCCGAAGAGATCGGCCACGTCGCCCGGGTTCAGAACGGACTCGCCCGCGGAGAGGACGGGAAACGACAGGCCGTAGCTTCCGCCGCCCGGGACCGTGTTGAAGACGCGCGAGGACGCGAGAAGGACACCCGGTGTTCCCGCGACGATCCGGAGCCGGAGGGGGGCCGCTCCTCCACCCGGCTCTCCGAACGACGTGAAAAGAGAGCGCGACGTGAGGGTTCGGGTCTCGAACGCGAGCATCTCGATGGACGCCGTGGCGGCCGACCCGTCCAGCAGCAACGCTTCGATCGTGAGCGCCGCCGGGGAGAGGTTCGTCAGCGTCAACTCCGTGCTGAAGACCGCGCCCGCGAGACCTTGCGCGTCGACCAGCGCCGGCACGAGGAGGTCGCTTTCGGTCAACGCTCCTTGCGGTCCGGGTTCGACCGTCAGCTCCTGTCCCCAGAAGCCGTCGGGAGGGGACAGGATCACGTCGGAGCCGATCCGGCTGTAGAACGCCCCTTCGCCCAGGAGGATCCCGTCGCGCAGCACGCTGAGCCGGGCCGGGAACGACCCGGAAAGGCGCAAGGGCGCGGGCGCGCCGGAGACGTGCAGCGTCAACGGCTGCGAGGGGTCCAGCCCGGCGTCGCCGACTCGGATGTCGACGCTCGGAGCTCCGAAGATCCTCATCGAGAGCGCGTTCCCGGCAGGATCGACGGTCGCGCCGAATCCTGCAGGCGCGCCGTCCGGCGGGACGGTCCGCCCGAGCCGGGCCCAGTAATAGCCCCGCTCCCGGGCGTCGTACGTCGTCGCCACGACCCGGTCCGGACGATGCGAGCGGATCTTGTCGGCCATGAAATCGAACAGGGCTTTCGGCGCGAGCACGACCTCTTCGACGTGGTCGACGCCCACCGGGTAGAACGTCTGGAAGACGTAGCCGCCGGGATCCTGGAGCCGAAGCTCGGAAAGGGTCGGCACGGAGCCGCGGGCGTCGGTGAATCCCGGCGTGTCGGCGATGTGGTGCGTGTTGCGATAGGGGAAGAGCGCCGTCGAGTCGGGGACGACGGAATCGGCCGTGCCGTGCGCGAGGTAGAGAGGAACGTTCCGTGCATTGCCGAGATAGAAGCGGGCGGACTGCGCGAACCATCCGGCCAGCACCGGGCCGGTCGCGCCGGCGAAATCGCCCCCTGCCGCGGCACGAAAATCGGGAAAGGCCGGGGACCAGATCTGCCCCTCGAAGGCATCCGACGGGCCCGAGCCGTCGCTGATGGATGCGAAGCGGTCGGGGTTCTTAAGTCCGATCAGGAGTGCGCCCTTCCCTCCCTGCGAGAAGCCGGCGAGGTGGACGCGGTCCGGATCGATCCGGAACGCAGCGAGCGCGTCGTCGAGGCAGGCGAGGACGTCGGTCTCGTCGGGAATTCCGTTGACGCCGTCGACGTACTGGGTCGAGAACGCGCCGATCGTGGGATCGAAGCGCCCCTGCCAGAAGATGAGGACGAAACCGCGGGCATCCGCCTCGTCCTCGTACCCTTCCGTCTGGAACGAGAACATCGATCCCCCTCTGCCATGCAGAAAGAGGACGGCGGGCATCCGGGTAATGCCGTCGTACCCGGAGGGCGTCAGGGTTTGATAGCTGCGAACGACCCCGTCGGCCGGTGAGACGTAGTTGCGGAGGTGAATCACCGGATCGCCGAGAAGCGGGCCGGTGGCGAAGACGGCGAGGAGGAGAAGCAGGATCCGGAAGCGCCGGGGCATCGATCAGGTCCCTCGGGCATGGTAGCGGACTCGAGATGCCGGGCTGGCGAAAATGCGGCGGCGCACGAGCTCGGTTTTCGAAACGCGTCGCTCTCGGTCCGGAATCTGAGATACGATCTCATTAGAGCGACGGGTCACGGGCGGGTCACGGCGGTCTCCCGAAAAGAAAAGGCACCCTCTCGAGTGCCTTCATCCGTAGAGAGAGTGGTGGAGCTGACCAGGATCGAACTGGCGACCTCCTGAGTGCGATTCAGGCGCTCTCCCAAACTGAGCTACAGCCCCACCCGTCGGAGAGGACGCGGAGATTAGCGGGAAGGCGCGAGGGCGTCAAACCGCGGCCCGGCGTCGCCTCGCCTCAGGGCGGGGTCTCCACGAGCTTGCGCTTGACGGCGCGGAAGATGCCGTCGACGAGGGACTCCTCGAGGCCGAGCGCGCGGACGGCGAAGCGAAGCAGCCGCGTGTGGATCTCGGCGTCCTCGGTCACCGTGACCTTCGTGATCTGCGCGCTCTCGAGCTCGAGCAAGAACGACCACGTGCCTCCCCAGGCGACGTCGGGCTCCACGGTCCTGACGACGAGCGCGTACGGAGGCCGGAAGGTGTCGACCTCGAGCTTCACCGGAGTCCCGACGACCTCGATCGAGTCGGGCGGCCGGGTCGAGGTGCCCTGGTCCACCGCGCGGAGGTCCGACCGGTCGACGGGCAGCTGGCGGATCGAGAGAAGCGCCGACCACACGCGCTCGGGGGGCGCCGCGAACGACATGCGGCGCGTCACGACGTGGCGCGGCGACATCCCGGCCCCGATCATGATCATGACGACCACGGCCACGACGCAGAATCCGAGGAACTTCAGGAGAGCCTTCACGGCTTCGTGATCCCTTTCACGACGGGATTCTCCTCCGAGTCGCCCCTCGTCGCGAGGTCGGAGAGGCTCGTTCCCTGAAGGACGGCGCGCTCCTCGCGCGCCGCCTTGGCGAAGATGCGGTGGAGGCTCGTGGCGACGGCGTCGCTCCCCTTCGGGACCGCGCGGGCCGCCGATTCGCCGATCGCGCGCGCGGCCGCGTAGAGCGAGATCGTCTCCGGCGCGCGCGTCAGCGTGAAGACGCCCCCTTCCCCGGCCGCGACGAGGCCGGCCTGGCGCAGGTCGCGGACGAGGGGGACGAGGTCCGACTCCGGCGTGCCGAGCTCGTGGGCGAGCGCCGTGAGCGTGCGGGTCGCGCGGTCGTTTCGCCACGCGACCGTCAGGACGAGAAGGAGGCGCACGGACTCGTAGAGACGGCCTCCCTCCTCCGTGCGCTCCTCGAGCGCGTCGTGGTCGAGGAACTCCGCGCGGAACTGGATCGCGTGCGCGAGCGAGATCCCGAGGAGGAAGAGGACGAAGACGAAGCCGACGGCGACGACGAAGACGATCGCGGCCGTGAGCGGGCCGTAGACGGCGCCGGCGCCCGCGAGCTGGGCGACGCCGCGCGTGATCGCCATCCTGAGAAGCGTGATCGTCGTCGCCGCGAAAGTCGCCGCGACGAGCGCGGGACCCCACCGCACGGACGCTCCGGGGAGCGTCCGGTAGAGGTAGACGAGGAGGACGAGCGTCAGGATCGCGCCGAGGGGGCGGAAGCCCGAGAAGGGTCCCCCGCTCTCGAGGAGCAGGGAGGTCAGGACGCCCATCGCGATCGGTCCGAGGATCATGACGGACAGGGCAGTCCCGAACCGGCGGAGCGGCGGCCGCGGGGTGACCGTCGTTCCCCAGAGGGCCTGCGCGGCGCTCTCGACGAGAAAGTACGTCCGGAGAGACGGCACGAGGAAGAGGACCGTGGCGGTTCCCGAAACGGAGGCGTAACGCACGAGCGTCTGGAGGTCCGCGACGACCTCGCGGCCCGCGCCCGGAAGGGCGAGGCGCAGGATCCGGTAGATCCCGACGCCCGAGAGCCCGAAGAGGGTCGAGGTCAGGACGGTGACCGACGCGATGAGGGGAACGAGGGTCAGGAGGGACGAGTAGGCGAGGCTCGCGGCGAGGTCGAGGCCGCGGGCGTCCCAGAAGCGGCGCGCCGTCCCCCGCCCGATCACGCGGAGCGTCCCGGCGAGGCTCCGCCGCGAGGTCCGGGCGAGCCTCATCGGCGCGGTCGTCGGTTGCATGCCGCCTCCCATCGTAACCTTCCGCCCGCGCGCGGGCTGTGACAAGATTCCGCCTCCCGAAGGAGGGCTCCCATGGCCAACACAACCGTCGAAGACGCCGCACGGGCGGTGGAGCAGAAGATCGACGCGACGCGCGAGGCCGCGGCCTCGGGCGCGGGCCGGGTGCGCGAGCGCGTCTCGGAAGTCGCCGACAGCGTCAAGGCGCGCGCGAGCGCCCTGCGCGACAAGATCGCGGACACGGAGTGGGAAGACGTGAAGTCGAACGTCGCGGGTTACGTGCGCGACAACCCGGGCAAGTCGATCGCGATCGCGCTCGGCGTCGGGTTCGCGCTCGGGCTGCTCCTCAGGCGGAGGGACGACTGATGGACGACGCTGTCCGCCCTCCCGCCCCGCACGGCGCCTCGCCGGAGGGCCCCGTCGGCGCGCTCGGCGAGCCGTTCGGGATGCTCGCGTCGGGCGAGTGGCAGAAGACGGCTCTCGAGACGGTCCGCAAGCACCCGATCCCGTGCCTCGTCGGCGCGGCCGCGGTCGGCTTCCTCGTGGGCCGTTACCGTGGCAAGGCGATCGTCGGCGCCCTCGCCGGCGTCGCGGCGAACATGGTGCTGCGCCAGATCGGCGAGTCCTTCGTCGGCGGCGACCTCGGCTGACCTGCGGCTCCCGCGGCCGGTGAGTACACTGGTCGCATGGAGAAGGCCGCGAAGGCTCATCCGTCGATCCTGACGTTCGCGTCGTCGGCGGGTTGAGCGTGCAAGCTGGGTCAGTCTGACCTGGTGAAACTGCTGGAAGCGCTGCCGCGGGCTCACGACCCGCGCGCTCTCGTCGGATTCGAATCTTCCGACGACGCTGCCGTGTTTCGCCTCGGCGCGGCCGGCGACCCCGACGCCGAAACGATCCTCGCGACGACCGACTTCTTCACGCCCGTCGTCGACTCGCCGTTCGACTTCGGCCGCGTGGCGGCCGCGAACGCGCTCTCGGACATCTGGGCGATGGGCGGCGAGCCGCTCTTCGCGCTCAACCTCGTCGGGTTTCCCGTGAAGGCGCTTCCGATGGAAGTCCTCGGCGAGATCCTCGCGGGCGGCGCCGCGGTCGCGCAGGAGGCGGGAATCCCGATCCTGGGAGGCCATTCGACGGACTTCGACGTCCCGGTCTACGGGATGGCCGTGACGGGGCGCGCGAAGGCCTCGCGCGTGCGCCGCAACACGGGCGCCCGGCCGGGCGACGCCCTCGTCCTCACGAAAGCCCTCGGGACGGGGATCCTGACGTCCGCACTGCGCGCGCGCGTCCTGCGCGACGGCTCGTTCCGCGCGCTGTTCGGCCGGGGCGAGGGCCCGTCGCCGGACGAGGAGGCCGCCGCGGTCGCGTCGATGGCGCGCCTCAACCGCGCGGCGGCCCGGGCCGCGGACGCGTTCGACGTCGCGGCGTCGACGGACGTGACCGGCTACGGGCTGCTCGGCCACCTGAAGGAGATGCTCGGCGGAGGCGGCGTGGCGGCGGAGATCTCCGTCGCGGCGATGCCGGTCCTCACGGGCGCGCGGCGGCTCGTCGCGCGCGGTTTCGCGCCGGACGGCTCGCGGCGGAACCTCGCGGCGGCGCGGCCCGGCCTGGACGTTGCATCGGAAGTCGCAATGGAAGACTTGCTCCTCGCGGCCGACGCCCAGACGTCAGGAGGGCTTCTTCTCGCCGTCCGGGCCTCGCAGGCGGAGGCGCTGGTCGAGGCGCTGCGCGAAGCCGGGGACGCGCCGGCGGCGGTCGTGGGACGATTCGCGAAGGCGGACGAGGGCTCACCCGCGATCCGGGTCGGACCCTGAAGGAGGCGGACATGGACGACACGAGCAACGAGGAACGCTGGGAAGGCGTCACGGCGGCCGCGAACGAGTCCGAGGCCGCGCTCATCGCGGGGTTCCTCGAGAGCCGAGGGATTCCGGCCCGCGTCGTCGACAGGAGTTTCCACCAGACTCCGACCGAGAGCGAGGACCTTTCGGGGATCGAGATTGGCGTCCCGGCCGCGCGCGTGGCCGAGGCGCGCGAGGAGCTCGCCCGGCGCGAAAAGGCCTACGACAAGGCCGCGCCCGGCTCGGATCTGATCACCGACGAGGAGCCGTCCGGCGGCTGATCAGATGATCTCCGCGGGCGTCCGCTAGAATCCGGCGCCGGAGCTTCCGTGCAACCCGAAAAGATCGGCCGGTACGTCATCCTGCGCACGCTCGGACGGGGCGCGATGGGAGTCGTCTACCTCGCGCGCGACCCGCAGATCGAGCGCGAGCTCGCGCTCAAGACGATCCGCTTCGACGACGGCGAGAAGAGCTTCAGCGCCGAGGAGGCCAAGGCCCGTTTCCTCAAGGAAGCGAAGATCTCCGGGCGCCTTCAGCACCCGCACATCGTGACGGTCTTCGACGTCGGCGAGGACGGGGGAATGCTCTACCTCGCGATGGAGCTCGTGCAGGGAGGGAGCTTCTCGCAGCGCCTCGCCGACCCTTCGGGATTCGCGATGCGCGACCGCGTGCGCGTCGTCGCCGAGGTCGCCGATGCGCTCGCGCACGCGCACGAGCGCGGCGTCCTGCACCGCGACATCAAGCCCGCGAACATCCTCCTGACGCCGTCCCTCTCGGCGAAGGTCACCGACTTCGGGATCGGCAAGCTCCTGACCGGCGACACGGAGCTCACGTCCACGGGCCAGATGGTCGGCTCGCCGGCCTACATGTCGCCCGAGCAGATCAAGGGCGACAAGCTCGACGCGCGGACCGACATCTTCTCGCTCGGCGTCGTCCTCTACCAGGCCGTGACGCTCCGCAAGCCGTTCCCGGCCGACACGCTCACGACGCTCGTGTACCAGATCCTCCACGAGGAGCCCGCCGATCCGGCCGTTGTCGCCGGCGACCTGCCCGAGGGCCTCGGATCGATCGTCAGCCGGTGCCTCGCGAAAGACCGCGCGAACCGGTACTCGGACGCCGGCGAGCTCGCCGACGACCTGCGCGAGGCGCTCGGGGTTCCCGCCGTCGGCGCGACCGCGAGCTACTCGGACAGCCGGGTGAAACGCGTGCGGTCCTCGGCCTCCACGCCGGCAGCCCCGCAGCCGGGCGGTTCGGCCTCGGCGTCGATGGCGCCGACGGCGGCGATGCCCGTCGTCGCCCCCGGGCCGGTGGGAGCCGCGCCGCTTCCGGTCACGACGCCGATCCAGGTGCCGGACTCGGAGTCGCCTACGATCACGACGGGTCGCCGCATGGGCGAGATCGCCGCGAAGGCGTCGGGCCGGGTTCCGCCGCCGGCGCCCGCGGGAAAGAAGACCCTCTCTCCGGCCGTCCTCGGCGCGGCGGTCCTCGTCGCCGTCGCCGCGGTCGCGGGCGGCGTCTACGTTGCGAGAAGGGGAGGCCCGACCGACGGGAAGGCGGACGCGCCTCCGCCGGCCGCGGCCGAAACCGCAGCGGCCGCGCCCTCCTCTGCGCCGGCGGCTTCGGCGCCGGCCAAGGCCGGGCCCGCGGTCGCGGTCGTCGAGACGCCGGTCGCCTCCGCGCCCGCTGCGGCCTCCGCCGCGACGGCTTCCGTGGCCGCGAAGAAGACGCGGACGAAGACCGCGGCGGGGACCGACACGGCCGCGCCGCCGTCATCGACGCCTGCCTCGGCCGCGAAGGGGTCGGGGATCGCCGCGAAGCCGCCGGGGACCGCGAAGCCGTCGGGGACCGCCGCGAAGCCCGCGGACCTCACGGTGACGGTTCGCCGCTTCCTGAAGATCAACGTCTCGCCGAGCCAGGCGCGCGTCTTCCTCGACGGGAACTACATCGGGATCTCGGACGACTGGGACGACGCCGGCGGCGGCTCGCTCCTGACGTTCAACCTCGAGGGCCAGCACCGGCTCCGGATCTGCGCCCCGCAGCACCGCGACCTCCTCGTGGACGTCATCGTCCGCGGGACGGCGGCGGACGACAAGGTGTCGATCGAGCAGGACCTTCCGTCGGGGACGCCGGATGGGCCGACGGGGCCGGAAGGCTCTTTCCACCGGCCGAACTACAAGACGGTCGGCGCCGTGCTCTTCAACGTGGACCCGCCGGACGCGATCGTCTCGGTGAACGGCAAGGAGTACGGCCCCGCGTCGAAGTGGTCGAAGGACGAGATGATGTTCCCCGACATGGCCGTGTACCAGATCGGCCTCTCGGCGCCGGGCCGCGAGTCGAAGACGGTGCGGCTCATGGTCGCGCCCACGGCCGGAGAGATCCGGGCGACGATCAAGGAAAAGCTCAAGAAGCAGTAGTCAGATCGGCCCGGCGAGGATGCGGAAGCCCGCGGCCTTCCGGATCGCCTGTTCCAGCCGCCGCGCGAGGAGAAGCGTGAGGCCGCCGAGAAGGGGCGCGCCCTCGGGCGCGCCGCTCCCGAGCAGCCGCTGGAAGACCTCGCGCGTGAGGACGTAGACGACCGCCGGCCCGCCGTGCGCGTAAACGTCCGCCGAGCGCGGCGCCTCGTCGACGAGCGGCATCTCGCCGACGATCTCGCCGGGCCTGAGGACCGCGAGGGCCTCCTCCCCGGCGCCCGCGATGTCGAGCGAGACACGGAGCCGTCCTTCGACGAGGAGAAACGCCTCGCGGCCGGCGTCGCCCGCCCTCATGAGCGCAGCTCCGGGCAGCACGGTGCGCGCGGTGAGGCCGAGAGCCGGCAGGATCGCGGGGTCGAGGCCCGCCGTCTCGAAGAGGTCCCGGGCCCGCGCGAGGTCCACGTCGGAGTCGATCGTGCGGACGCGGGCCGGGTCGGGCGGCGCGGTTCGGCCGCCGACGCCCTCGAAGAACCGGCCGAGCGACTCGTTCGTGTCCCGGATCGCCGCCGTGAGGCTCGCGAGGGCGAGCCTGCGAAACGCTCCGCCCGCGGCTCCGGCGTCGAAAACGAGGTCGAGGGCCTCGTCGGCCGGAAGGAAGACCGCCGTCGCCCCCGCGTCCGGCCTCAGGCGCGCGACGCCGGGCGAGCCGCCGAGGGCTGCCCGGAGGTCGGCGAGCGACGGGGCGCACAGCCGCGCGACGGGGTGCGGGCCGAACGGGGTCTCGGCGAGAAGGCCCGCGCCGCCGCCGAGGAAGAGAAACACTCCCGCCGGGGAGGCGCCGTCCGGGATCTCGTCTCCCTCGGAGAAAACACGGCGGACGCGCGCTCCGGCAAGCAGCTCGGCGTCGCGTGCGCACTCCACTTCAAGATTATCCGCCGGACGGTGCATCTGTATCGGTTGACGGCCCGGGGGGTGGGCACTATCGTCGCGACGCGGCGATGAGCGTGCCCTCCACGGATCCAGCCCAGGCCCTCCGGCATACCCCTCTCTGGGAGCGCCACCGGGCGCTCGGCGGCAAGATGGTTCCGTTCGGCGGGTGGGACATGCCCGTCGAGTACTCCGGGCTGTCCGAGGAGCACCGGGCCGTCCGCGAGCGCGCCGGCCTCTTCGACGTCTCGCACATGGGCGAGATCCGGGTGAAGGGCCCGAAGGCCTTCGATGCCGTCCAGCGCCTCACGTGCAACGACGTCGGCGCCCTCGACGACGGCAAGATCCAGTACTCGGCGTTCCTGACGCCACAAGGCACGTTCGTGGACGACCTCCTCACGTACCGGATCGCGGCGGACGACTACCTCCTCGTCGTGAACGCCTCGAATACGCCGAAGGACGTTGCGTGGGCGAAGTCGGCCGAGGGCCCCGGCGCGGCGGTCGAGGACGAGTCGCCCATCTGGGCGCAGCTCGCCCTGCAGGGGCCGCGCGCCGAGACGATCCTCCAGACGCTCACCGAGACGCCGCTCTCGCGGATCACGTACTACCGCTTCGAGGCGGGAAAGATCCTCGGCGTGCCCGCGCTCCTCTCGCGCACGGGCTACACGGGCGAGGACGGCTTCGAGGTCTATCTCCACCCGACCCACTCGGGCGACGTGTGGGACGCGATCCTGAAGGCGGGCCAGCCCCACGGCATCCTGCCCGCCGGGCTCGGCGCGCGCGACACGCTGCGTCTCGAAGCCTGCCTCGCGCTTTACGGGAACGACATCGACGACGCGCACACGCCCTGGGAAGCGAACCTCGGATGGATCGTCCGGATGAAGAAGGGCGATTTCAACGGGCGCGACGCGCTCGTGAAACAGAAGGAAGCCGGCGTGCCGCGCAAGCTGGTCGGCTTCGAGGTCACAGGCCGCGGGATCGCGCGGCACGGCTATGCCGTTCAGACGGGAGGGGGCGCCGGCGTCGTCACGTCCGGGACCCAGCCGCCGACCGTCGGAAAGCCGATCGGCCTCGCATACGTGCCTGCGGACAAGGCCGCGCCCGGGACGCCTCTGACGATCGATGTCCGCGGCCGCGGGGTGCCGGCCGTCATCGTGCCGACCCCGTTCTACAAGCGCCGCTAGCCGACTCACCCAAGGGGAGCAGGAGAGGGACATGAGCGTTTATCCGGACGACCGCCGCTACACGAGGAGTCACGAGTGGATCCGCGTGGACGGGGACGTCGGCACCATCGGCATCAGCGACCACGCCCAGAAAGAGCTCGGCGAGATCGTGTTCGTCGAGCTGCCGGACACGGGCGAAATCTTCGACGCCGGCCAGGAATTCGGGACGATCGAGTCCGTCAAGGCCGTTTCCGAGGTTTTCCTGCCGGTGGCGGGGGAGATCCTCGAGACGAACAAAGTCCTCGCGGATGAGCCCGGCGCCGTGAACGAGGACCCGCACGGCGACGGCTGGCTGGTCAAGATCAAGCTCTCGTCGGACGCGGAGATGGACGCGCTCATGAACGCGGCCGCCTACGAGAAGTTCGTCGAGGAAGAGGCCAAGGCCTAAGGGGCGACTCAATGCGCTACATCCCGAACAGCCCCGACGAGCGCGCCGAGCTGCTCGCCGCCGTCGGAGTCTCGTCGGTCGACGACCTTTTCGCGACCGTCCCGCGCGCCGTCTACCAGCGCGGGCCGCTTCCGCTCCCGCCGCCTTCGTCGGAGATCGAGGTCCGCCGCGACTTCGGCGCCCTTGCGGCGTCGAACGCGTCTCTCTCCGACTGGACGTCGTTCCTCGGGGCGGGCCTCTACAGCCACCACTCGCCCGCGTTCGTCTCGCAGCTGCTCCTGCGCGGCGAGTTTCTGACGGCCTACACGCCGTACCAGCCCGAGGTTTCGCAGGGAACGCTCACGGCCATCTACGAGTTCCAGACTCACGTCTCCCTCCTGACGGGCATGGACATCGCGAACGCCTCCATGTACGAGGGCGCCTCCGCGTTCGTCGAGGCCGTCCTGATGGCCGAGCGCCTCACGAAGAAGAAGACGAAGGTCGTCGTCTCGCAGGGCATCCACCCCGAGTATCTCCGGTGCCTCCGGACGTACCTCGCGAACTTCCCGTTCGCGATCGTCGAGGTCCCGGTCGGCGCGGACGGCGCCACGGACGCCGCGGCTCTCCGAACGGCCGTGGACGACGCGACGTTCGCGGTCGCCGTCCAGTCGCCGAACGTCTTCGGGATCGTCGAGGGCTGGGACGCCGTCGCCGCCGCCGCCCACGCGAAGAACGCGCTCGCGATCGGCGTCGTGAGCGAGATGTTCTCGCTCGCGGTCCTCCAGCCCCCCGGAGCCCGCGGCGTCGACATCGCGTGCGGGGAAGCGGCCTCGTTCGGCGTCCCGCCGTCGTTCGGCGGACCGCTCGTCGGATTCCTCGCGTGCCGGGACGCGTTCAAGCGCCAGATCCCGGGCCGCCTCGCCGGCAAGACGGTGGACGCGGACGGCGCGCCCGCGTACTGCCTCACGCTCTCGACGCGCGAGCAGCACATCCGCCGCGAACGGGCGACGTCGAACATCTGCACGAACCAGGGCCTCTTCGCCCTCGCCGCGACGATGACGCTCTCGGCGCTCGGCAAGCAGGGCCTCCGCGAGACGGCGCTCCAGTGCCTCGCGAAGACGGAGTACCTCAAGGCCGGCGTGAAGGCCCTCCGGGGGCCGTTCTCGCTCGCCTTCACGGGGAAGACGTTCAACGAGCTCGCCCTGCGCTGCGGCCCGGGCGTCGACGCGGTCCTCCGCCGCGCCGAGGAGAAGAAGATCCTCGCGGGCGTCCCCTACGCGCGGCTCGATCCGCCCGGGAGCGCGCACCGCGACGTCCTCCTCGTGGCCGTCACCGAGCGCGTCCCGCGCGCCGGCCTCGACGGCCTCCTCGCCGTCCTGAGGAGCTTCTGAGATGAGCGACGCCCTCGCAACCGAACCCGGCGTCCGCAGGGACGCGCGCCTCGACCGTCGCCGCCGCTTCGGCTCGCTCTTCGACGTGAAGAGGACGGGCCGCAAAGGCGTCTTCCTTCCCGCGCTCGACGTGCCCGCCGCCGACCCGGCCGCGCTCTACGGGGACGCGCACCGCTCCGAGGTCGCGGGCGAGGTCGAGGCGAACGAGGTGGACGTCGTCCGCCACTTCACGCGCCTCTCGCAGCTGAACTTCGCGATCGACACGGCGCTCTACTCGCTCGGGTCGTGCACGATGAAGCACAACCCGCGCATCAACGAGGAGATCGCGCGCCTCGCCGGGTTCAACGACGCCCATCCCTACGCACCGGTTCACCTCGCTCAAGGGAACCTCGAGCTCATGTGGCGGCTCGAGCAGGCGCTCAAGGCGCTCACGGGCTTCGCGCGCGTCACGCTCCAGCCCTCGGCCGGCGCGAACGGCGAGCTGACCGGGGCGCTCATGATCCGGGCCGCGCACGTCAAGCGGGGCAACCCGCGCAAGAACGTCCTCGTCCCCGATTCCGCCCACGGCACGAATCCGGCGACGGCCCACTTCGCGGGCTACGACGTCGTCGAGCTCGCCTCGAACGCGCACGGGACGCTCGACCTCGCGGAGCTCGCCTCGAAGCTGAACGAGGACGTCGCGGCGCTCATGATCACGGTCCCGAACACGCTCGGCGTCTTCGAGGAGCGGATCCTCGACATCACGAAGATGGTCCACGACAAGGGCGCGTACGTCTACCTCGACGGCGCGAACTTCAACGCCTTCGTCGGGAAGGTCCGGCCCGCGGACATGGGCGTCGACGTCATGCACATGAACCTGCACAAGACGTTCTCGACGCCGCACGGCGGCGGCGGCCCCGGCGCCGGGCCCGTCGGCGTCGCGCCGGCGCTCGTCCCCTTCCTCCCGGTCCCGACGGTCGAGAACGACGGCGGCGTCTTCCGCCTCGACGTCGACCGGCCGGACACGATCGGGAAGATGAGGACGTTCTACGGGAACTTCGGTGTCCTCGTCCGGGCGCTCACGTACATCGTCTCGTACGGCAACCGCATCCACGAGGTCGCCGAGAACGCGGTCCTGAACGCGAACTACATCCGCCGGAAGCTCGAGCCTTTCTACCACCTCAAGTACGCGGCCCCGAGCTACCACGAGGTCGTCTTCGACGACAAGAAGCAGGCCGCGAAGGGCCTCCACAACATCGACGTCGCCAAGCGCCTCATGGACTACGGTTTCCACCCGCCGACGATGTCGTTCCCGCTCATCGTGCCGGGCGCGCTCATGATCGAGCCGACGGAGTCCGAGCCGAAGGAAGAGCTCGACGCGTTCGTGGACGCGATGATCGCGATCGCGAAGGAGTGCGAGGACGCGCCCGAGATCGTCCACGGCGCTCCGCACACGACGCCGGTGCGGCGGCTCGACGAAGCGGGCGCGGCCCGCGAGGCCTCGAAGGTCGGAAACTTCGCGCCGGTCCTGCGCGCGCCGACGGTGCGCTGAGACCCTCTTCTTTTTCTTCCATAGAATTCCCCGAATGCCCGGCGTCCGCATCGCGTACCTCGACGGGCGCCGTCTTGCACGCGCCCTCGCGGCCGGCGCCCGGGCGGTCGCGGTGCGCCGCGAGGCGATCGACCGCATCAACGTCTTTCCGGTCGCGGACCGCGATACGGGCTCGAACCTCTGGGCGACGCTCGAGCGCGTTTCCGCGGCGGTCGCCGGGACGCGGGAACGGAGCCTCGCCGCGGTCGCGCGGCGCGCGGCGGACGAAGCGCTCCTCGGCGCGCGCGGCAACTCGGGCGCGATCTTCGCGCAGGCGCTCGAGGGATTCGCCGAAGCCGTTCAGGGCGCCGCGCGCCTGCCCGCCCCCGCGTTCGCGGACCTCGCCCGCGCGGCCGCGAAGGCCGCGCACGGGGCGATGGCCCAGCCGAAGGAGGGGACGCTCCTGTCGGTCCTCGACGCCTGGTCGGAGGAGGCCGGCCGCCTCCCGGCGGGCGGCGGCGGATGGGCGTCCGCGTTCGTCGCGGCGCTGGCCGCCGCGCGAGCCGCCCTCGCGCGGACGCCCGACCAGCTCGCGGTCCTGAAGAAGGCCGGCGTCGTCGACGCGGGAGGCCAGGGTTTCGTGGACTTCCTCGAGGGGGTCGCGGCGCATTACGCGGTCCGCCGGGCTCCGGCGCCGGTGCCGGAGGACCGCGTCGAAGCCCGCATCCACGAGGCGAGAGAGACGCTGCTCTTCCGCTGGTGCACCGAAGTCCTCCTGTCGGGTCCCGGGATCGACCGCGACGCTCTTCGCCGCGCGGCCGCGCCCCTCGGCGATTCGCTCGCCGTCGTGGGAAGCGCGATGCGCGTGAGGCTTCACGTCCACGTGAACCGGCCCGAGGACGTCGTCGAGGTCGCGCGGCGATTCGGCCGCGTGGAGGAGACGAAAGCCGAGGACATGCGCGCGCAGCGCGACGCGGCAGGAAGCCGCGCGCGTCCCGCCGGGCGCGTCGCGATCGTCACGGACACGGCGTGCGACCTGCCGGACTCTTTCCTGGAGCGCGAGGACATCGCCCTCGTGCCGCTCCGCCTTCTCGTCGGCGACGAAACCTTCCTCGACCGCGTCACGCTCACGCCGTCGGATTTTTTCCGGCGCCTGCGCCGGGAGGGCATCGTCGCGCGGACGTCGCAGCCGCCGCCCGCCGATTTCCGCGAGGTTTACGGCGCGCTCGCCGGGCACGGCACGCCCGTGGTCGGGATCCACGTCTCGAGCGCGCTCTCCGGGACGCACTCGGCGGCCCGGGTCGCCGCCGCCTCGTTACGCGGCAAGCCGGGATTCGCCCCGGTCGAGGTCGTGGACTCGAGGACGGTGTCCGTCGCGCAGGGTCTCGTCGTGAGGGCGGCTGCGCAGGCGGCCGCGCGGGGAGGCGGCCTCGCCGAGGTCGTGCGTGCGGCCGAGGACGCGGCCTCCCGCGTCCGGCTCCTCGCCGCCGTGCCTTCCCTGGCCTCCCTCGTCCGCGGGGGGCGCGTCTCGCCGGGCCAGCGCCGTCTGGCCGACTTGCTCGGGGTCGTCCCCCTTCTGACCGTCGATGCTCGGGGCCGGGCGAAGCCGGGAGGCGCGGCCCGGGGCTTTCCGCGCGCGTGCGTCAAGCTCGTGGAGAAGTCCCTGCGGGCGTCCCGAGGCGTCGCGGCGCCCGTTTTCGCGGTCGGGCACGCGGACGCCGCCGATCTGGCCGGGAGGATCGCGGGGGAGCTCCTCGCCCGGCGCCCCGGCGCCGAGGAGTTCGTCGTGGAGGTCACTCCGGCCCTTGCCGCCCATGCCGGGCCGGGCGCCGTGGCCGTCGCAACCCTCGCCGCCCGCCCGCGTTGACGCGCTCGCGGGCAGAGGATGCAGCCTGCCCCCTTGACGAAGCAGAACAAACGTCAAAGACTCCGGATTATCTGTAGAATCGGTGCCGAATCTTTCAATTCCCTGTGTTTTCCGAAAGCGACGTGAAGGAGGAACCGGTGTTCAAAGCGATTGGGACCCGGCTGGCGGCACTCGTGCTCGTCGGCCTCGCGGTCGCCCTTCCGGCGGCCCGACTCGAGGCCGCAGGATTCGCCCTCTTCGAGCAGGGTGCGAAGGCGACGGCCATGGGCGGTGCGTTCGCCGCCACGGCCGACGACCCGTCGGCGATGTTCTTCAACCCCGCCGGTAACGCGTTCAACGACAAGTTCGAGATGATGGGCGGCGCGTTCCTCGTCCTCCGCCCGACGGCCCATCTCGACGGCGAGAACCCGTACCCGGGCGAGGGCTATTCGACGAACATGAAGAAGGGGCCTTACTGGTTCGGGTACGGCTACGGGGTTCTCTCCCTCAGCAAGGACGTCAAGCTCTCGCTCGGCTTCTGGTCGCCGAACGGCCTCGGCGTCCCGTGGCAGGACCCCGACACGTTCCGCGGCCGGTACATCGCGCAGCGCACCGACCTCCGGCAGCTCGCCGTGAGCGCGCAGCTCGCGTTCAAGCTCTCGGACGCAGTCGCGATCGGCGGCGGTCCCGAGCTCCGCATCACGGACGTCAAGCTCTCCGAGAACCTCGGCGCCGTGAACCCGTTCACGCAGCGCTACACGGACATCGCGCACACGAGCATCGTCTCGACCGGCACGCCGATCGACATCACGTGGACGGCCGGAGTCCTGATCAAGCCCTGCGACCGCCTGCGCGTCGGTCTCTCGTACCACGCGGGCGTGAAGACGGATCTCTCGGGTTACGCCCAGTTCGGCCAGATCCTCACGGGCAACCCGCAGTTCGACGCGGCCGTCTCCCAGCAGCTGCCGTTCGGCAAGAACGTCGCGGCCTCGACGTCGATCAATTTCCCCTCCGTGACCGCCTTCGGCATCGCGTACGACCTCACGCCGAAGGTCACGCTCGAGGTGGACGGCAATTACGTGGGCTGGAGCACGTTCCAGAACCTCGCCATCAACATCGAGGGGTTGCCGGCGAAGAACGTCCCGCAAGGCTGGCAGAACACGTGGGCCGTCCGCGCGGGCGCCTCCTACAAGGCGACCGGCGGCTCGTGGCTCGCCGCCGGCTTCCTTTACGACCAGACGCCGCAGCCCGACTCGAACGCCGGGCCGCTTCTCCCGGACAGCAACCGGACCGGCGTGACGATCGGCGGCGGCATCCATCTCGCGAAGGCCTTCGAGCTCCAGTTCTCGTCGATGTTCCTCTGGTTCCACCAGCGCACGATCACGACGAACCAGGACAACTTCAGCGCCACCTACCAGACGTTCGCGATCCTCCCGAACGTCGGCTTCAAGAGCACCTTCTGAGGGAGCCAGGACGTAACATGAAGACTCCTACCGCCCTCTTCCGCCTCCTCTCCGCCGCGGCTTTTGCCGCCGTTCTCGCGGCCGCCACGGCCCTCCCCGCCGCAGCCCAGGTCGACCTGACCAGGTTCGTCTGGCTCGGCGACTCCGAGGGAGCCGGCTTCACGGCCCACTGCCTGACGAAGCGGGTCCAGGTCGACTCGCCGTCGCAGGTCATCGCGCGCGCGAACAGCGTCTCGGACTTCCAGCAGCCGATCGTGAACGACCCCGGCCTCGGCGGCTGCATGGTCCTCACGTCGCTCGCGCCGTCGTTCAGCTACGAGCCCTCGACGGGCACGCCCGCGAACCTCGCGCTCCCGCGGCCCTACAACAACCTGTCGATCCCGGGCTGCGCGATCGGCGACATGGTGCGCGGCACGTCGTCCGCGAACACGGCCGGCACGTGCGGCACGTTCATGGACCTCATCCTGCGGAACGCGGCCACCCAGTGGGGCCCGATGATCACGCAGGCGAACCTCCTGAACCCGACGTTCGTCGTCCTCGAGAACGCGGGCAACGACTACCTCGGCGCGGTCCTCTCGGGCACGGTCATCGACGGCGTCACGGTGACGCCGGTCGCGCAGTTCACGGCCGACGTGAACACGGCCCTCCAGACGCTCGCCTCCAAGCAGAAGAACGGCATCGTGACGACGGTCGCCGACGTCACGAGCATCCCCTTCGCGACGACGATCCCGCCGTACGTCACGAGCGGCGGCAAGCTCGTCCTCGTCAACGGCGCGCCGATCCCGCTCCTCGGACCCAAGGGCTGCGCGACGGGCGTCCCGGCCTGCTCCATCCCGCCGACGACGATCGTGACGCTCAACGCCGCGGCGTACATGCCCTACGGGTACGGCATCCCCTGCGCCGTCGCCCCCACGCTTCCGTACTGCAACTATCCGCTCCCGGCCGCCGCGATCGACGCGAACCACCCGGGCGCGCTCATCTACCCCGCGGACGTCGCCTTCCTCAAGCAGCGCGGCGCCGACTACAACACGGCGATCAAGGCCGCGGCCGCGGCCGTCGGCTACAAGGTCTACGACCTGAACGCCCTCCTCGTGCGCGCGCAGGCCGGCTTCGATATTGGCGGCATGACCGTGAACGCGAGCTACCTCACGGGCGGCATGTTCTCTTACGACGGCTTCCATCTCACGCCGATCGGCTACGCGATCTGGGCCGACGACATGATCAAGTTCATCAACGCGAACTTCCCGAACACGAATCTCGCCGAGCCGGACATGAGCACTTATCTCATCGCGGGCGGGACGAACGGGGGCCTCTCCGGACCGTACACGGCGCCTTACGTGTGGTCGCCGCTGACGGACGCCGAGAAGGCGAGCGCGATCGAGCAGATCTTCACGCTGGACTTCGCGAGGACCCTCGCGTCGTTCATTCCGGCTCACCGCGCCGCGGCTGCGGCCGGCCCCGCCGAGCCCGCGCAGCGCTTCGAGCGCGCGACGCGCCTCGACCCGATGCCCTGAAGGAGGACTGACGTGAAAGCGACCGCTTCCAGATCCCTCGCGCGACGCGCCGGCGTTTCCCTGATCGCCGTCGCCGCGCTGTTCCTCGGCGCCTGCACGTGCAAGACGGGCCCGGCGTTCACGATCACCGCGCCGGTGGCCGGCGACACGCTCTCGGCCGAAGCCTGCCGCGCCGTGCCCGTGACGGTCACGCCCGTGGCCGGCGACTTCTGCACGTTCCCGCCGAAGGCCTACGAGATCTCCGTCGACGGCGGCCCGTCGCAGATGGTCCCGGCCGACAAGGTTCCGCTCACGGCCACGTTCAACGATCTCGCCACCGGCCCGCACAAGGCGACGGGCTGGGCGATCGGCCAGAACGGCAAGCGGCGCGAGACCGCGTCCGTGACGTTCACGTGCGCTCCGCCGCCCCCGCCCCCGCCGGCCCCGGCGCCGCCGCCGCCGCCGCCCGCGGTCGCCGTCTTCGAGGACCCGATCGAGAAGGGCTACATCCAGGACATCTTCTTCGACTACGACAAGTCGGACATCCGGCCGGACTCGCGCGAGAAGCTCGACAAGGCCGCGGGCTGGATGAAGGCGCATCCCGAGGCGGAGTTCCTGCTCGAGGGCCACTGCGACGAGCGCGGAACGCGCGAGTACAACCTCGCCCTCGGCGACCGCCGCGCGAACGCGACGAGGGACTACCTCGTCTCGCTCGGCGTCGACTCGGCGAAGCTCAAGACGATCTCCTACGGCAAGGAGAGGCCGTTCGTGGAAGGCCACGACGAGTCGGCCTGGTCGAAGAACCGCCGGACGCACTTCGTCCTGACGAAGAAGTAAGCGTCCCCTTTTCCGGTCTTTTCCGCGGCCCGGGTCGTTCGACCCGGGCCGCTTGTCTTTCCGGCGGAGGCTGGGTTACGCTCCCCCTCTGTCAGCTGGTTCGGGTCGGGTGGTGGTCTTCGCCCCCTGCAAGCCGTGCCGCGGGCGATTCCAGAACTCTCGGAGTAACAATGATTTCCGCCACCGAAATTCGTCCGGGAATGATCATCATCCACAACGGCGAGCTGCACCGGGCGCACAGCGTCCTGCACAAGACGCCCGGGAACCTCCGGGGCTTCGTGCAGGCCAAGCTCCGGAACCTCAAGTCCGGGGCGATGAACGAGCATCGGTTCCGGTCGGAAGACAAGGTCGAGAAGGCCTCCCTCGACACCCACCAGATGCAATACCTCTACTCGGACTCCGAGGGCCATCACTTCATGAACCAGGAGACGTTCGACCAGATCCGCCTCGACGACGAGGTGGTCGGCGAATCCATGAAGTACCTTCTCCCGGAGACCGTGATCGAGATCGACTTCCACGACGGCAACCCGGTTTCCGTGGAGCTTCCGACGACCGTGAACCTCAGGATCGTCGAGGTCGAGCCCGGCATGAAGGGCGCGACGGCGTCGGCGTCCTACAAGCCCGCCAAGCTCGAGACGGGGCTCGTCGTGCAGGTGCCGCAGTTCGTCGAGGCGGGCACGGTCATCAAGATCGACACGCGCGACAACAAGTACCTGGAGCGGGTCAGCTGAGCCTCGTTCTCGCGGCCGTCATCGCCGGAGCGCTGGGCGCGGCCGGAGAGGTGTCGGCGGCGCCCGCCGAGCCGCCCGTGCTCGTGGCCTCCGTGACCGTGGAGTCCGCCGCGCCCGCGTTCGTGGGCGCGCCGACCGGCGCCGTGAAAGCCGAATGTCCCGCGCGGGATCCCGAGAGCGGGGCGTGCTATGCCTCGGCCGATGCGGCCGACCGCGCGTGGCTGAGACGGCCCGTCAGTCCGGCGTCCGCGCGCGCCGAGGACGAGGAGGACCCCGACGAGGAGGCCCCGGCGGCGGACGCCGCGGCCGAGAAGCTCTCGCCCGCCCAGCTCGCGTTCTGGAAGAACCTCGCGAACACCGTCAAGAACCTCGTCGTCCGCAAGGCGAACAGCCGGCCGGCGTCGCTCCCCGAGGAAGAGATCGCCGGACTCCTCGCGACGGACTTCCCGATCCCTCTCGCGGCCTTCGACCGCGCGAAGTTCCGCGACACGTTCTTCGCCAAGCGCGGGCGCCAGAAAAAGCACCACGCGATCGACCTGCCCGCGCCGCGCGGGACGCCCGTCCTCGCCGTGACGGACGGCGTCATCGAGCGCCTCGGCCGCGACAGGCGGGGCGGCAAGGTCGTGTACCTGCGGGACAACTCCGGCCATTACACGTTTTTTTACGCACACCTCGCGAAACACGAGAAGGGCCTCAAGGCGGGCGACCACGTCGTGAAGGGGCAGCGCCTCGGCGACGTCGGGGCGACGGGCCATGTCATCGGCGGGCCTCACCTGCACTTCGCGATCTTCCGCGACGAGGACGCCGCGTCCGGCGGGCGCGCTCTCGTCGTGAATCCCTACCTCATCTTCACCCCCCTCCTCACGGCGCGCTGAAGGCGGCGGTCGCCGCGGCCGCCGCGTCATAATCCGTCGCCGTGGCCGATACAGCCCATGCCGCCGCGGAAGGCAGCGTGAGGGACCGGTTCCTCTCGGAGTTCGCGCTTGCGCTCGTCGAGGGCGTTCAGCTCGACGAATTCCTGAACTGGTCCGTCTCCCAGATCGGCCGCATCCTCGACGTGGACCGGATCACCCTTTTCCTGATGGGGGCGGAGGACGAGCCGGCCGCACTCGTCGCCCGCGCCGCGTGGTCCGCCGAGGGGTCGCCGCTCCTGACGAGCCTCGCTTCGGCCGGGACCGTCCCCGGGATCCCGCCCGCTCTCCGCCGGTTCGAGCCGATCGTCGCCCCGGACGCGCTCGGGGACCCGGGGCTCGCCGACCGGGCGGACGAGCTTCGCCGCCAGGGGATCGCGTCGCTTCTCCTCGTCCCGATCGGGATCGACGGTGTCCTCCGGGGCTTCGTCTTCGCCGCCACCGCCGGCCGCCGCCGCGACTGGCCCTCCGAGGACGTCGCGTTCCTCGAGTCCGCGGTTCACCACCTTTCGGCGGCCCTGAAGCAGACGGAGCTCATCGAGGAGCTCGGCCGCGAGCGGGACCGCCTCTCGGTCCTCTTCGACCTCGCCGCGGCGGTCCAGCGCTCGACGACGGTCAAGAACGTCGTCGACACGGCCCTTGCGGGTCTGCGCGAGACGCTCCTCTATCCGGTCGCGGCGTTCTCGCTTCTCTCGCCGGACGGCGAGACTCTCGCGGGGCTCGGCGGCTACGGGGGGAACCGCGAGGACGAGTTCACGGGCGACGTTCCGCTGTCGCCCGACAACCCGACGTACGCGCTCCGCGTCCTCGAGACCGGCCAGCCGACGATCATCACGGACGTGCGGCTCGAACCGGCCGGCACCTCGCGTGACCGATTCGTCCGGCTCGGCGCGCGGTCGGTCGGCATTTTCCCGCTGCGCTCGGCCGGCAAGACGGTGGGCGTGATGGCGGTCGCCACGCGCGACGAGGCGCGGCGCATCGAGTTCGACGACGTCGAGACCCTGCAGTCGCTCGCGGACTTCGTGGGCGTCGCGCTCGAGCAGAGGCGCTCGGCCGAGGCCGTCGCGCAGTCCATGCGCGAGGCGCGCAGCCTCGCCGACGCGTCGCGCGCGCTCCTGACGCGGACGGCGAACCGGGACGTGCTCCTGACGCAGATCCTCGACGCCCTTGCGGCCCACTTCGGCCGGGAGGCCTGCAGCCTCCTTCTCGTCGAGCGCGAGCGGAACGCCCTCGTTCAGTTCGGCCAGCGCGGGAAGTGGTGGTCTCCGTCGCACGACGGGGTCGCGATCCCGCTCGAGGCTCCGGGCCTCATTCCTCTCGCGGCGCGGACGGCGCGCAGCGTGAACGTTCCCGACGTCTCCCGGGACCCGGATTACGTCGTCGGCTGGGCGGCCGCCCGCTCGGAGCTCGTCGTCCCGCTCGTCCTCGACGAAAACGTGATCGGCGTCTTCGATCTGCAGTCCGCGGACGAGGCCGCGTTCTCGGCGTCGGACGAACGAAACATCGCGGCGTTCGCCGAGCGCGCGGCGCTCGCGCTCCGTCTCGCCGAGCTCGTCGGCGCCTATGAGGAGCGCACGCGCGTCCTCGAGGCCGTCGCACGCGCGACGCAGCTCCTGAATTTCCGCCTGCACGCGCCGGACGTCCTCACATCCGTCGTCGAGGAGACGACGCGCGCCTTTCCGGCGGCGGACGGCGCGGTCGCCTGGGTCGCCGACGCGCCGGGGAAGAGCCTCTCCGTGGCGGCCGTCTTCGGGGTGGGAGTCATGACGCTCCACGCCGCCGGGACGGCGCCGCGGCCCGTCTCCCGCCTGAAGAGCGCGGGACGGGCCTTTCGCGAGAACCGGCCCGTCTTCACGAACGTCGAGGGGCTGGACGAGCTGGCCGAAGGCGAGCCCGTCGAGGCGCGGGCGAAGGCGCGAGCGGCCGTCGCGAATCCGGACGTGCACGCGCTCATGGCGGTTCCGATCCATGTCGGCGACCAGCGCCTCGGCGTCCTGGAGGTCATGTCCTGCCGGAAGGGGGCCTTCACGCGGGAGGACGGCGCGACGCTCGCGCTCCTCGCCGAGCAGTGCGCGATCGCGCTCCGCAACGCCCGCCTCATCGAGGAGCTCCAGCGGAGCAACCGGCTCAAGGACGACTTTCTCGCGAACCTCTCGCACGAGGTGAGGACGCCCCTCACCGGGATCGTCGGCTGGGCGGAAGTCCTCCTGGACGCGAGCGGCGGCGATCCGACGTCGCGGCGCGCGCTCGAGGCGATCCTCGGGCAGGCCGACACGTTGAGCCGCATGCTCGCGGACCTCATCGACCTGTCTCGGATCGACAACTTCGGGCTCGAGCTCCGGCGCGAGCGTGTGCGCCTCTCCGAAACCGTCGCGGCGGCCCTCGACGCCGTCGCGCCCGGCGCCGCCAAGCGCGGCGTGTCGATCCGCTGCCACATCGAACGCGACCTTCCCGCGATGGAGGGCGATCCGGCGCGCCTCAAGCAGGTCGCGTGGAACCTCCTCGCGAACGGCGTGAAGTTCTCTCCTGCGGGCGGCACGGTGGACGTGACGGCGAGGAGATCCGGCGACGGCGGGCTCGAGCTCGTCGTGGCCGACGAGGGGCACGGGATCGAGCCCGAGTTCCTCCCGCACGTGTTCGAGCGGTTCCGCCAGGAGGAGACCTCGTCCAGCCGGCGGTACGGCGGCCTCGGGGTGGGGCTCTCGATCGCGCGCGCGATCGCGGAGGCGCACGGCGGAACGATCGCGGCCGAGAGCGAGGGCCGGGAAAAGGGAAGCCGGTTCCGCGTCACCTTTCCACGCGAGCGCGTCGTCGCACCGGCCGTCCGCGGAGCGCGCGGGAGGGAACGGTGAGCGTCGACCCGCGTTCGCTCGAAGAGCGCCTCCGGCAGGCGGAGGCGCGCATCGCGGCGCTGAACCACATCGGGATCGCGCTCTCGGCCGAGCGCGACCTCGAGAAGCTCCTCGAGACGATCCTCACGGAGTCACGGCGGTTTTCGGGCTCCGAGGCGGGCTCGCTTTACCTCGTCGAGGACGCCCCTGAGGGCGGACAGCAGCTCCGCTTCAAGCTCGCGCAGAACGACGCGGTCTCGTTCGTGTTCCGCGAGCGCACGGTCCCCGTGGACGAGGCGAGCCTCGCGGGCTGGGTCGCGGTGAACGGCGTCGCGATCGTCCTCGAGGACGCGTACGAGATCCCCGCCGGCGCCCCGTTCCGGCACAATCCCGCTTTCGACGAGGCGGCGGGCTTCCGAACGCGCGCCATGCTCGTCGTCCCGATGAAGGACCACCGCGGCGGCCTCGTCGGCGTCCTTCAGCTCATGAACCGCCTCGGGCCGGCGGGTCCGGAGCCCTATCCCGAGGACCTCGTCCCGCTCCTTCTCTCGCTCGCGACGCAAGCGGCCGTGTGCCTCAAGGCGAACCAGCTCACGGCGTCGATCCGCCGGCTCTTCGAGGACTTCGCGCAGGCCGCGATCGTGGCCGTCGAGCAGCGCGACCCGACGACCGCGGGCCACAGCAATCGCGTCGCGGCGCTCACCGTGGAGCTCGCGGGCCTCGTGGACCGCGCCCCGGACGGCCCGTACGCCGGCGTGTCGTTCTCGCGCGAGGAGATGCGCGAGATCTTCACGGCCGCGCTCCTCCACGACTTCGGGAAGATCTCGATTCCCGAGCGGGTCCTCGTGAAGGCGAAGAAGATCGAGGCCGACGGGCTGCAGCGGATCCGGGACCGTTTCGACTATGTCCTCGCGGCCGCCGAGGCCGAGGACGCGCGCGCGCTTCTCGGGCGGCTCCTGCGAGAGGGGAGGCTCGCGACGGACGGCGACCTCGCGGCTCTCGCGGAGGCTGCGGACGCGCGCAGCCGCGAGCTGGAGGCCGCGTTCGACGAGGTTGCGTCCGCGAACGAGCCGACGATGCTCCCGAAGGATGCGCGGGGGACGCTCGAGCGCCTCGTCGGGAGGACGTGGCGGGACCGGCGCGGGCGGACGGCGACGCTCCTCCTGCCCGAGGAGTTCCGGTTTCTCTCGATCGCGCAGGGGAGCCTGTCGCCCGAGGAGCGGCTGGACGTCGAGAGCCACGTCACGCACACGTGGCGCTTCCTCTCGACGATCCCGTGGACGCCGGACCTCGCCCGTGTCCCCCAGATCGCCTACGCGCACCACGAGAAGCTCGACGGGTCGGGCTATCCGCGCCGCATCGGGCCCGATGACATCCCGCCGGCGGCGCGCGCCCTGACGGTCTGCGACATCTACGACGCCCTCACGGCCTCGGACCGCCCGTACAAGAAGGCCATGCCGCACGGCCGCGCCCTCGAGGTCCTCGAGGCCGAGGCCTCCGCGAGCAAGCTCGACCGGTGGATGGTGAAGACGTTCATCGAGGGGCGAGTCTGGCTCGCTCTCGGACGTTGAAGGCGGCGCTCGCCCTCGCGCTCCTCCTCGGGACCCGGGCCGCCTCGGCCGCGCCCGCGCGGTGGCACTTCACCTTCGGGAAATGGAGCCTTTCGATTCTCTTCGAAAGGAAAGCGGGGGAGGGCGACGCGACGCGCCTTCTCGTCGCGGCGCCGGCGGGCCGGTTCGTGTTCCTTTCTTCCCAGAATCCTTCCGGTCGCGACTCGATGGAGAGCATTCGCCGTGTGACCGACGGCGAAACCCTCAGCCGGCGTCTCGTACTCTCTTCGTTCGAGGAAATCCCCGCGTGCTCCCCGGTCCGCGCCCCCGACGCGTGCCTCGTCTTCACGGGCGCCGGGGGGGCCGTCGTCTCCGGGCTGGGCGCCTTCGCGGGAACTCAGGCGGCGCCCCTGCGAGAGAAAGTCGCGGCCCTCGTCTCGCCCGGGATGCGCGACGCGCTCTTCGCTCTCGCGCCGATCCTGCCGGCCGTCGCGGAGTTCGGATCGTACGGGAAGGACTTCCTCGGCCTCGTCTGGCCGGACCGGTTCGCGAAACCGATGGACCTCCGCAAGGGCGAACGCAGGCCCGGCTGCGCGTTCGACGCGACCTTCGGCTTCCCGTGCTCGGACGTCGAGAAGGCCCGCGAGGCGAAGCGCTTCGCCGAGCCTGCGCGTTAGGCACGCGGCGGGCGCCGCCGCTCCCATGCGTAAACCGCGACGCCCGCGCCGAGGATCACGAGGCCGCGGAGGGCGTCTTTCGGCGCGTCGAGGGCGATGGCGGCCGTGAAGACCATCGAGGTGACCACGTAGAACGCGGGCACCCACGGGTAGCCCGGCGTCTGCCACGGCGCGTCGGGCTGCCTGCGGCGATAGACGAAGAGGGCCGCGCCGCCGAGCGCGTAGAAGAACGTCGCGGCGAACGAGACCGTCGCGACGAGCTCGTCGAACTTCCCCGAGAGCGTCAGCGCGGCGGAGAAGACGGCCTGGAACACGAGGCCGAACGCGGGCGTCGCGTAACGCGGGTGGAGGCGCGCGAACGGAGCGGGGAGGTTGCCGTCGCGTGCGGCCGCCCACGCGATGCGCGGCGCCGGAAGGATGTTCGCGGCGAGCGAGCCGAGGACGGAGACGATCACGGCGAGCGTCAGCCAGCGCGCCGCGCCATCGCCGAAGAGGACCTTCACGGCCGTCTCGGCGGCCCGGGGCGACGCGCCGAGCGTCGCGGCGGGCGCGGCGCCCAGATAAACCGCGTTCGCGCCGAGGTACAGGAGCGCGACGGCGCCGACTCCGAGGATCATCCCTCCCGGGATGTCGCGCTTCGGGTTCTTCACCTCGCCGCCGAGCGCGGACAGGTTGATCCAGCCGTCGTACGCCCAGAGGACGCC
>DATKLW010000204.1:0-7208 GCA_035542215.1 Thermoanaerobaculia bacterium
GGCTTCGTGCGCGACCATGTAGGCCGTGAAGCTTTCGAGGTCGGGCGGGAAGTTCTGCCACGCCGCCTTCGGCACCTCGCCCCCGCGCGCGATGCCGACCTCCATGAGCTTCACGTATGCCTCGGCGCTCCTTGAGAGCGCGGCGAGGAGGTCGCGTTGCGCCACGCGCCGGGCGTCGACGTTCTTCGGGATCGCGACGCCGTGGCCCTTCGTCCCGCCGCCGAGCATCTTCAGCCACATGCACCTCGTGTTGTGGAGGTGCGCCGCAAGCGCGCGCACCGTCCGGCGCCACGCGCCGGGCACGGCCGACGTCCAGATCTCCCGCGGCAGCCCCCCGACGAGCAGGGCTGTCGCACGGGCGTTCGTGCGCCAGACCCCGATGAGGCGCCGGCCGGGTTCCGACGTCACTTGGCCGGGATGAACTTCATCGCCGTCCCGTTCATGCAGTAACGCAGGCCGGTCGGCTTCGGGCCGTCGTCGAAGACGTGGCCGAGGTGCGCGTCGCAGCGCGCGCACAGGACCTCGGTGCGTGTCATGAAGAAGCTCCGGTCGGTCTTTTCCTGCACGGCGCTCTTCGCGATGGGCTGCCAGAAGCTCGGCCAGCCCGTCCCGGAGTCGAACTTCGTCGCGGAGTCGAAGAGCGGGAGGTCGCAGCACACGCAGACGTACGTGCCCTTGGCGTGGTTGTCCCAGTTCGGGCCCGTGAACGCGCGCTCGGTGCCCCCTTTGCGGGTCACCGTGTACTGCTCGGGCGTCAGGATCTTCTTCCACTCGGCGTCGGTCTTGACGACGCGGTCGGGGCGCTCGGGGGCGGCGTCGGACGAGGCGGACGAGGGCATCGGCGCTCCTTTGGAGGCGGCCTGCGGCCGGGCGACGAGGACCGCGCCAGCCGCGAGGACGGGGAAGGACACGAGGAGGATCAGGCGGCGTCGGGTCATCTCCACGCTCCTGTTAGTCGTTTCGGGCGCCGTTTATTCCCTCGCGAGGGCCGCGGCGGCCTCCCGGAGGTCGTCCAGGGCCATCCCGACGCGATCCCGATGGGTCCTGAAACTCAGGATGCACATGCGAATCGCGAAGGCCTCGCCGAGCAGCGTGCCCGTCAGGAGGACGCGCTGCCGGGCGTTCACGCGCGCCATGAGCTCGCGGGTCAGTCGGTTCGCCTCGTCGAGGGACGCGCCTTGCGGCGCGTAGCGGAACGCGAAGAGGGAGAGCTGCGGCTCGGCGGCGATCACGACGCCCGGGATCGCGCGAACGGCGTCGGCCGCCTCCCGCGCGAGGTCGAGCTTTTCGTCCAGCGATGCGCGGAATGCCGAGAGGCCGCACAGCTTCACGGCGAGCCACACGGAGAGCCCCCGGAAATTCCGCGACAGCTCCGGGGAAATTTCACAGAAGTCCACGGAGTCGGCGTCCTCCTGCATGCCGGGCATGTAGTGGGCCTGGACGCTGTGCGACCGGCGGAGCGCGCCGGGGTCCCTCACGAGGAGGCAACCGGAGCCGTAGGGCATGAAGAGGCCTTTGTGCGGGTCGAGGACGATCGAGTCGGCGCGCGAAAGGCCGGACAGCGTCGCGCGGCCGCGCGCCGTCAGCGCGAAGAATCCTCCGTACGCGGCGTCCGTGTGGAGCCATAGGGATTCCCGCGCGGCGAACGCCGCGAGGGCGTCGAGATCGTCGACGGCGCCCGTGTTCGTCGTGCCGGCGCTCGCGACGACGAGGAACGGCGCAAAGCCGGCCGTGCGATCCGCCGAGACACGCTCCTCCAGCGCGTCGAGGCGCATCCGGAACGTCGCGTCGGACGGGACCTCGCGAACGTTCGCCGCGGGGAAGCCCGCGAGGAGAGCGGCCTTGCGGATGCAGTGGTGGCCCTGGTCCGAGACGTAGAGCGTGCCCTTCAGGAAGTCCTCGGGAAGCTTTTCGTGGCGTGCGGCGACGACGGCGGAGAAGTTCGCGAGCGACCCGCCGGACGTGAGGAAGCCGCCGGCGCTCGCCGGGTAGCCCACGGCGCGCGCGAACCAGCGAACCACGTTTGTCTCGAGCTGGACGAGGGCCGGCGCCGGCGCGAAGACGCCGGTGTAGCGGTTCACGGCCGCGGAGATGAGGTCCGCGGCCGCGGCGTAAGGCTGGCCGCCGCCGGGGATGTACGCCATGAACCCCGGCCCGGCGTTGTTGAAGCTCGCGGGGATCGCCCGGTCGAAGAGGAGATCCAGCAGGGGGCCCGCGTCGGCGCCGTCTTCGGGCGCCTCGCGCTCGATCAGCGCACGCGCGAGCGCGCCGGCCCCCGCGCTCCCGTCGGCGGGCTGGGACGGGAGCGAGCCGACGTGGCGGACGACGCGCCCCACGGCTTCCGTGAGAAGAGACGTCAGCTCGTCGTCCGAGGGCTCGAGGGGAAAGGCCGCCACTCAGGCTCCGACGTTCTCGCGCAGGGTGCGGACGAGATCGGCCGCGACGGCATCGACGAGGACGGCGTCGGCGCCCTCGACCATGACGCGCGCGAGCGCCTCGGTCCCCGAGTAGCGCAGGAGGATCCGCCCGATCCCCGACATCTTCGCCTCGGCGGCGCGCCAGGCCGGCGCGAAGCCCGGAATCTCGTCGAAGGGGACGCGCTCTTTCACCTTCACGTTTCGCAGGACCTGCGGCGTGTGGACGAACCGCGGCTGCGCCGAGAGCTTCCGTCCGGAGGCCGCGGCGAGCGCCGCGAGGTGAAGGCCCGTCAGCGTCCCGTCTCCCGTCGTCGTGAGGTCCGCGCGGATGAGGTGCCCGGACTGCTCGCCGCCGAGGAGCGCGCCCGACTTCTCCATCTCCTCGACGACGTAGCGGTCGCCGACGGCCGCGCGTACGAGCGTGACGCCGTGGTCCTTCAGCGCCTTCTCGAGGCCCCAATTCGACATGACGGTGCCAACGACGGACGCGGGCCGCTGGCCTTCGCGCTCCATCTCGAGCACCCACAGGAAAAGGACGTCGTCGCCGTCGAGGAGCCTCCCGGCGTCGTCCGCGACGATGATGCGGTCCGCGTCGCCGTCGAGCGCGATCCCGAGGTCGGCTCGTTCCGCGAGGACGGCCTCGCGCATCGCCTCGGGATGCAGGGCGCCGCAGCCCTCGTTGATGTTCCGTCCGTCCGGCGCGACGTTCCGTGCGACGACGGCCGCGCCGGCCGCCGCGAATGCGGCAGGCGCCGCTTCGAACGCCGCGCCGTTCGCGGCGTCGACGACGACCTTGAGCCCGTCGAGCCGATGGGGGAGCGTCGAGACGAGGTGCGCGACGTAGGCTCGTCCGAGAGCCGGTTCGACGGCGGCCGGCGCGAGCGGCGCGGGCGCGGCCTCCTCGATGTGGCGCTCGATCTCGAGCTCGACGTCGTCGGGGAGCTTGCGGCCGTCTCGCGAGAAGATCTTGATCCCGTTGTCGTCCCACCGGTTGTGCGAGGCCGAGACGACGACGCCCGCGTCGGCGCCGATCTCCTTCGCGAGCCACGCAACGGCCGGGGTCGGGACCACGCCCGCGAAGCGCACGACGCCACGGGCCTTGGTAAGACCCCCGGTCAGAGCCCGGACGATGTCGCCGGAGGACTCGCGCGTGTCGCAGCCCACGACGACGGTGGGACTCGGGTGGCCGAGCGAGGCCGCGAGAGCGGCGCCGATGCGCGAGACCGTCGCGCCGTCGAGGGGAGGCGCGCCCGCCTTTCCGCGAATGCCATCCGTGCCGAACAGCTTGCGCATCGGCCGATGTTACGTCCGCGAGGGCCCGGCCGCGCGCCCGAGGGCGCCGAGAAAGCGCAGCGTCGCGTCGACGTCGTGGACGCGGACGAGAACCGGACGCGTCCGCGCGGCGGCCGCGCAGACGGCCGCGGCTGCGAGCGATTCCGGGAGCCGGTCCGAGACGGGCGCTCCTGCGACGGCTCCGAGGAACGCCTTGCGCGACGCCCCGATGACGAGCGGAACGCCGGGCGGCGCAAGGCGGTCGAGCGCTCCGAGAAGGGCGAAGTTCTGCTCCGGCGTTTTGCCGAAGCCGAGGCCGGGGTCGAGGAAGATCCGCTCTGCGGGGAGACCGGACGAGAGCGCACGGGTGCGAGCGGCGCGCAGGTCGGCGGCCACCTCGGCCACCACATCGGTGAATGAAGATTCTTCGAAGGTGGAAGAGGGAGTGCCTCGGCAGTGGCTGAGCACGATCGCGGCGCCGCGGCTCGCGACGAGTTCGAAGAGTGCGGGGGAGACGTCGAGACCCGTGACGACGTTCACCATGTCCGCGCCCTCGTCGAGCGCGGCGCGGGCCACCTCGACGCGCCGCGTGTCGACGGAGAGAGGGAACGATGGAAGATTTCTTCGAAGGGAAGAGAGGACGGGAAGAACGCGATCGATCTCTTCACTCGAAGAAATCTCTTTCGCGCCCACTCCGTACGCACTGCCCCTGGGGCGCGTGCTCTCTCCGCCGACATCGATGATCGCCGCGCCGAGGTCGGCGTACCGTGCGCCCGTCTCGGCCGCAGCCTCCGCGTCCGCGAAGCGCCCCCCGTCGCTGAAGGAGTCGGGCGTGACGTTCAGGATCGCCATGACGCCCGGCAGGGCCCCGAGCGCGAGCTCGCGGCCCCCGGGGAGCGTCAGGCGGAGATTCACGTCAGACGGGGACTGGAATCAGGCCCCCGGCCGGCGCGGCGCCCTCGTCCTTCTGCGTGACGGTGGCGGGCGCGGTGGGCTTCGGCGGCTCGGGTTTCACGGGCGGTCTCTTCGCGACCTCGTGGCCCGTGACGCGCTTGATGATCGCGTAGATCTCCTCGCCGTCCAGGGACTCCTTCTCGAGGAGGACCTTGGCGATCTCCTCGAGGGCCGCGCGATGCTCGACGATGATCTTCTTGCCTCGCGCGTACGACGTCGTCACGATGCGGTTCACCTCGTCGTCGATCTTTCGCGCCGTGTCCTCGGAGTAGTCGGGCTGCCGCGAGAAGTCGCGGCCGAGGAAGACCTCGCCCTCCGGCCGGCCGAAGGACATCGGCCCCAGCTCGCTCATCCCCCACTCGCAGACCATGCGGCGCGCCATCTCGGTGGCCTTTTCGAAGTCGTTCGAGGCGCCGGTCGTGATGCGCCCGATGCAGACTTCCTCGGCGAGGCGGCCGCCCATCATGACGGCGAGCTCGGCCTCGATGTACTCCTTCGAGTACGTGTACTTGTCCTCGAGCGGGAGCTGCTGCGTCAGGCCCAGCGCGCGGCCGCGCGGGATGATCGTGACCTTGTGGAGCGGATCCGTGTGCTCCTCGAAGGAGGCGATCAGCGCGTGCCCGCCCTCGTGGTACGCGGTCACGCGTTTCTCCTCGTCGGACATGACCATCGACTTCCGCTCCGCCCCCATGAGGACCTTGTCCTTGGCGTAGTTGAAGTCGACCATGTCGACCTTCTTCTTGTCGACGCGCGCGGCCGCGAGCGCCGCCTCGTTCACGAGGTTCGCGAGGTCGGCCCCGGCGAACCCCGGCGTCCCGCGCGCGACGACCGAGAGATCGACGTCGTCGGACATCGGGATCGTGCGCGTGTGCACCTTGAGGATGCCCTCGCGGCCCTTGACGTCGGGCCGGTCCACGACGACGCGGCGGTCGAAGCGGCCGGGACGGAGGAGCGCCGGGTCGAGAACGTCGGGCCGATTCGTGGCCGCCACGAGGATGACCCCGTCGTTGCCCTCGAAGCCGTCCATCTCGACGAGGAGCGCGTTCAGCGTCTGTTCGCGCTCGTCGTGCCCGCCGCCGAGTCCGGCGCCGCGGTGGCGCCCGACGGCGTCGATCTCGTCGATGAAGATGATGCAGGGCGCGTTCTTCTTGCCCTGCTCGAAGAGGTCGCGCACGCGGCTCGCGCCGACGCCGACGAACATCTCGACGAAGTCCGAGCCCGAGATCGAGAAGAACGGGACGTTCGCCTCGCCGGCGACGGCGCGCGCGAGGAGCGTCTTGCCCGTGCCCGGGGGGCCCATCATGATGACGCCCTTCGGGATCTTGCCGCCGAGCTTCTGGAACTTCCCGGGCTCCTTGAGGAAATCGATGATCTCCGAGAGCTCTTCCTTGGCCTCCTCGCAGCCCGCGACGTCCTTGAACGTGACTTTCTTCTGGTTCGGCGTGAGCATCTTCGCGCGCGATTTTCCGAACTGCATCGCGCGGTTCCCGCCCGTCTGCATCTGCCGCATGATGAAGATCCACAGGCCGATCAGGAACAGGATCGGGGCCCACTGGAGGAGGATCACGAGGAGCGAGCCCTCGCGCGGCTCTTCCGCCGTGATCTTCACGTTCGCCTTCATGAGGTCGGTCGTGAGGTCGTTGTAGACCGGGGCGTACGTGCGCACGCCGGGCTCGCGGCCTTCGACCGCGCCCTTCTTGAATCCCCGGATCTCCTGCCCCCGGATCGTCACCTTCTCGATGTCGCCCTTCTTGACCATCTCCATGAATTCGGTGAAGGAGACGGTCGACGTCGTCGACCGGCCGACGTCGACGACGCGGAAGAGGAGGAGGATCACCACGAGGATGACCATCCAGAGCAGGATGTTCTTGACGTGTGTATTCACCTTGAAATGCCTCGGCTTCCTTCTTCTACGTGTTTGAAGCTCACGCGGTTCGGGGCCGCGCGCGCCGGGCGATCTCGCCGCTCGTCTCGAACGGCGACTCTCCCTCGGTCCGGACCTGGGCGATGAAGGGCAGGTTGCCACCCTCCCGCTGATACTCCATGCCGTATCCGACGAGGACCCCCTCCTCGGACGGGAACAGCACGTAATCGGCGAGCAGCGAGCTCTTGCGTTCCTGCGGGCGGTCCACCACGCAGGCGAAACGCAAGGACCTGGGGTTTTCTTCCCGGAGCTGCGAAAGGAGCCAGCCCTCGACGATCCCGCTGCGGATGACGTCCTTGAGGACGATCAGGTGCGCGTCCTTCACGTCGAAGGGCGCGAGGAAGTGGTAGTTGACGACCTTCTCGGCGTCGCCGTCACGGAGCACGTCGATGTACTCGCAGCGCACGGGGCGCGGCACCGCCCGGGCGAGGTCGGCCACGAAGAACCCGGCCCCCTTCAGGATCGCGATGAGGACGATGGGGCCGTTCGGGTAGTCGTGCGCGATCCGCCGCCCGACGTCCGTCACACGCCGCGCGATGTCGGCGGGGCCGTATCGTTCGTCGAAAGCGAGAGCCACCCGCGGAAGTCTATCAAGGGGGGCCCGGAAGGCCCGGTTCGGGCCCGCACGCCTCGGGTGTCCG
>DATKLW010000205.1:0-30076 GCA_035542215.1 Thermoanaerobaculia bacterium
TTTCGCCGTCGACTACATCCAGGCGATGCGCCTCAGGGCGCCGATGAAGCGGGCGCTCGACGCGCTCTACGCGAAGTTCGACGCGCTCGTCTCGCCGGCCCGGGCGACGGTCTCTTACCCGATCGGACCGGACTTCGACAACGTCTACCCGGGGATCAGCGGCGGGCCGGGCGTCATCGCCGCCGGCAACCTCGCCGGCCAGCCCGCGCTCGTCGTCCCGAATGGGTTCGGCGACAACGGCCTCCCGACCGCGTTCCAGTTCACGGGCCGCGCGTTCTCGGACGAGCGGCTCGTCGTCCTCGGCGCCGCCGTGCAGGAGAGAACGGATTGGCACCGGCGCCGGCCGCCGGTCTGAGAACGTCCGCGCCCCCTTTCGACGTCACGCCCGAAAAAGGAGGATTCATGGCCCGAAACACCCTCGCGCTCGCGCTCGTTCTCCTCGCTCCGCTCGCCGCGGGCGCCGACGACAAGGCCGCACCGGCGGCGGCGAAACCGAAACCCGAGAGCTTCACGGCCACGGTCGTCGGCGGCGCGAACCTGCGCCTTCCCGGCGGCAACACGATGAGCCTCACGATCACGGTCGAGAAGTGGACCTCGCCGGAGGAGGCGAACGCGCTCCTCGGGATCCTCAAGACCCAGGGCAAGGAAGCGCTCCTCAAGGAGCTGCGCTCGCGCAAGGCCGGCTTCATCCGCCCGCCGGCGATCTCGCGCTGGCCCTCGTGGGAAGTCGACGTCGCGACGACGGGCGCCGGCCTCGAGGGCCGCGTGATCCGTCTTTTCACGGAGCGCCCGATCGCATTCGAGGAGAAGTACTTCAACACGCGCTCGACGGACTTCGAGTTCGGCGTCATGGAGCTCGTGATCCCCGCAGACGGCAAGGGGACCGGCGCCGTCGTCCCCGCCGCGAAGGTGGATTTCGACGCGAACGGCAAGCTCCAGTTCCAGACAACCCCGTTCGCGACGGGCCCCTACAAGCTCATCGGCGTCCGCGCGTTCAAGTGACGGCCGGGCCGCCGTCCGTGAGATCCTCCCCGATGAAGACGAAGGAGACGACACCATGAAACGCACCCTGACGTTCCTGCTCGGCGCGGTCCTCGCGGCCGCCGGCTGCTCGACGCTCTCGATCTCGACGGACTTCGACAAGGCCGCCGACTTCTCCCAGTACAAGACGTTCACGTGGAAGGACACGGGCGACGGGATCGACTCGATCTGGACGAAGCGGATCCAGGGCGTGTTCACGGACACGCTCGTCGCGAAGGGGCTCAAGCAGGTCGACTCCGGCGGCGACCTCTGGGTCGCGGCGCACCCGCGCCTCTCGAAGGAGACGCAGATCAACACGTACAACACCGGCTGGGGCTACGGCTACGGGTGGTACGGGTACGGCGGCATGGCGACGACGACGGTGACCCAGATCCCGGTCGGAACGCTCCTGATCGACCTCGTGGACGCGAAGAAGAAGGAGCTCGTCTGGCGCGGCGTCGCGAGCGACACGATCAACACCGACGCGAGCCGCACCGCCGAGGACCGCGAGAAGAGGCTTCGCGAGGTCGCCGCGGAGATGTTCGCGGGCTTCCCGCCGAAGAAGTAAGCCTCCTCGCTACGGCTTTCCGCCCTCCAGCACCCGCCGGCCGGCAAGGGGCTGGACCGGACGGTTCGTGTGGTCGAGGCCGGTCCCGACGTACGCCTTGACCTGCTCGACGGAGACCGTGACGGGCGTCGTCAGGACGAACCACCGGATGCCCTCGGTGCACGGCGGCGTCGTGAGGGACCCGCCGTAGTGAAGGAAGGCATGGGATGCCGGCAGGATCGCCGCCGGGTCGATCGTGAGGCCGGCGGGCGCCACCGAGCCCTTCGTCTTCGGGAGGTTCGCGAAGAACGGGGCGAGCGCCGCGTTCGCAGCGCCCTCCTCGAAAAGGACGCCGACGACGACCGCCGGCTTTCCGTCCGCGCCCGCGTGAACGAGGTGCATCTCGAGAGGGAACTGCTTTCCGTCGAGCGTGTGCTCGCTCGGGGAGTGGAAGTGGAACTGGACGAGCGGGTAGGCGACGCCGTCCACCGTGACGCTCCGGCCCGGCGCGACGTCCACCTGCTGCGTGTGGCCGTTGTTCGTGATCTTGAGCGGCGTCGGGCCGTACGCGAACGAGAGGGAATTCGGCGCCGGGTCGGCCACGGCCGACATGAGCGCGATCGGCGACTGCTTCGTCCCTGTCGAACAGGCCGAATCTCCGGGGAGCGAGCCCCAGCCCGCGGGTCCGATCGCGTCGCCGTGAGTCTCGTACGCCCAGTGCTTCTCGTGCGCCGGCGCCGAGGCGGCCGCCGGAGCGGGGGCGGACGGCGCGGGAACGCTCGACGAGCAGGCCGTCGCCGCGAGGATCAGCGAGCCCGCGGCGGCGGCCCGGAGAAAGACAGAGTTCTTCGTGCTCATGGGTTTCTCCCGTTTAGTTGCTGCTCTTGTGCGCGGCGCCGCTCGTCACGGCCTCCATGACGCGGTCGAGGTTGAAGCTACCCGGCTTCTGGCGTGGCGGGAACTCCTTGAAGCTCTGCAGCCACTGGCCCACGTAGGCGCCGGCCGGCGCGAACGCGAACATGTGCTCGATGTACCAGCGCTCGTAATCCATGCCCTCGTACTCGGCCCGCTCGAACGGATCCCGGCGCAGGCTCGTGAGCATCGGCGCGCGCAGCTCCTCGAATGGATGCTGCCAGACGGCCAGTCCGTGGGCGTTCTGCTTGAGGAACGTGACCTTCCACTCGTCGTAGCGCAGGGCCGCGACGCTGCCGTCGTCGGTCCAGTAGAGGAACTCGCGCCGCGGCCAGGCGCCCTCGCCCTTGAGCGCAGGCAGCAGGTTGTACCCGTCGAGATGGACGGCGTAAGTCAGGTCGCCGACCTTTCGGCCCTTCAGGAGATCGTCCTTCGCGGTCGTGTCGCCGGCGGCCGCGAGCAGTGTCGGGAGCATGTCCTCGTGGGCGCCGATGTCGTTGACGATCGTGCCGGGCTTGACGACGCCCGGCCAGCGGATCAGCGTGGGAACCCGCCAGCCGCCTTCCCAGTTCGTGTTCTTTTCGCCGCGGAACATCGTCGTGCCGCCGTCGGGCCAGCTCATCGACTCCGCTCCGTTGTCCGACGAGTACATGACGATCGTGTTGTCCTCGATCCCGAGTTCCTTGAGCTTGGCGAGGAGCTCGCCGACCATCGCGTCGTGCTCGACCATGCCGTCGGCGTAGATCCCGAGGCCGGTCTTGCCCTGGCTCTCCTTCTTCAGGTGCGTGAAGACGTGCATGCGCGACGAGTTCCACCACACGAAGAACGGCTTGCCGTCCCTGTGCGCCTTGTCCATGAACTTGAGCGCTCCGGCGGTGACTTCCTCGTCCACCGTCTCCATCCGCTTGCGCGTCAGGGGGCCCGTGTCCTCGCACTTCTGCATGCCGACCTTGCCGAACCGCGGGTCGACGGTCGGGTCGTCCTTGGCGGTCGCCCAGCAGTGCATCACGCCGCGCGGGCCGAACCTCTCGCGGAACGCGGCGTTCTTCGGGTAATCCGGATTCTCGGGCTCCTCCTCGGCGTTCAGGTGGTAGAGGTTCCCGAGCCATTCGTCGAAGCCGTGAACCGTGGGCAGCATGTCGTTGCGGTCGCCGAGGTGGTTCTTGCCGAACTGGCCCGTCTCGTAACCGTACGGCTTGAGGAGCTCGGCGATCGTCGGGTCTTCCTTCTTCAGGCCCTCGGGCGCCCCGGGCAGGCCGACCTTCGTGAGGCCCGTCCGGATCGGCGACTGCCCCGTGATGAACGCGGCGCGCCCGGCGGTGCAGCTCTGCTGACCGTACCAGTCCGTGAAGAGCGCGCCCTCCTTGCCGATGCGGTCGATGTTCGGCGTCCGGTAGCCCATCACACCCAGGTTGTAGGCGCTGACGTTGAACTGGCCGATGTCGTCGCCCCAGATGATGAGGATGTTCGGCTTGCCGGCGGGCCGCGCTGCGGCCCCGGCCGCGGGCTTCGCCGCCGGCTTGGCGGCCTTGGGCGCGGGCTGCTGGGCGGATGCTGCTGCGGAGATTGCGAGGAGCACGGCCAGCGGCGCGGCCCGCATCACGAGCGAGAACGATTTCTTCATGGTTCGTCTCCTTACTTCCTGAAGGTCGGCGGCTCCGCCCGCGGCGAGCCGGCCCGGGACGCGGACGATCCTCACACCGTCCGTGTCCCCGGTCGGGATTCTGAGATGCATTCGCGGCGTCAGTGTACCGGATGTGCCGGTTCCCACACGCGAGGGTCCCCTTCCCGCGAAAGCGTCTCGGGTGCATAGTCCGGCGTCGGACCCCGGCCAAGGAGGACTTTCGTGACACGACGCCTCGCCCTCGCCGCGCTCGCGCTCGCCACGGCCGCGCCCGCGGGGCCCGCCGCCGCGCAGCGCGCCGCCGAACGCCCGAACATCGTCTACATCCTCGCGGACGATCTCGGCTGGAAGGACGTCGGGTTCCACGGATCGGACATCAAGACCCCGGCGATCGACACGCTCGCGAACGGCGGCGCGCGGCTCGAGCAGTTCTACGCGCAGCCGATGTGCACGCCGTCGCGGGCCGCGCTCCTGACCGGACGCTACCCGTTTCGGTACGGACTTCAGACGCTCGTGATCCCGTCCGCCGGCAAATACGGCCTCGCGACGGACGAGTGGCTCCTCCCGCAGGCGCTGAAGGAGGCGGGCTACGAGACCGCCATCGTCGGCAAGTGGCACCTCGGCCATGCGGACCGCAAGTACTGGCCGCTCGAACGAGGGTTCGACCATCAGTACGGTCCGCTCCTCGGAGAGATCGACTACTTCACGCACACCGCGCACGGGGTGCGCGACTGGTTCCGCGACGAGAAGCCCTTCCAGGAAGAGGGCTACGTCACGCAGCTCCTCGGGCGCGAGGCCGTGCGCGTGATCGAGCGGCACGACCCGAAAAAGCCCCTGTTCCTCTACCTCGCGTTCACGGCGCCGCATGCTCCCTACCAGGTTCCGAAGGAGTACCTCGACCGTTACGCACACGTCGCGGATCCCGCCCGCCGCGCGTACGCGGCCATGACGACCGCGATGGACGAGGAGATCGGGAAGGTCGTCGCCGCCCTCGAGAAGAAGGGGATGCGCAAGAACTCGGTCGTCGTGTTCGGGAGCGACAACGGCGGGCCCCGCTCGGCGAAGTTCACGGGCGAGGTCGACATGTCGAAGAGCACGATCCCGGCGGACAACGGCCCATACCGCGACGGCAAGGCGTCGTACTACGAGGGCGGGACGCGCGTCGTCACGCTGCTGAACGCGCCGGGGCGCGTCAAGCCCGGCACGGTCGTCGACGGGCCGATCCACATCGTCGACATGTACCCCACGCTCGCCGCCCTCGCGGGCGCCCCGACCGCGAAGGGCAAAACGCTCGACGGCCTGGACGTCTGGCCCGCGATCGCCGAGGGGAAGCCGTCCCCGCGCACGGAGGTCGTCTACGGGATCGAGGCGTTCCGCGCCGGGATCCGGCAGGGCGACTGGAAGCTCGTGTGGCAGGCGACGCTCCCGTCGAGAACCGAGCTCTTCGACCTCGCGCACGACCCCTCCGAGACGGCCGACGTCGCCGCGAAGAATCCCGAGAAAGTCGCCGAGCTCAAGGCGCGCGCCGAAGCGCTCGCGAAGGACGCGGTCCCGTCCCTCCTTCTCGAGCCGGCGCTCGGCACCGTGAAGGGCGTCCTCTTCGGATCGGTTCTCTTCCCGGCCGAGGCGAAGGCGATCGACGAGCAGCCCTGACGCGAAGGCTCGAGCATGAAACGTCTCCTGCGCGAGCCGCTCGTCCACTTCCTCGCGATCGGAGCCGCGCTGTTTCTCGTCTTCGCGTTGAAGGGCGGCGCGGGAGCCTCGTCCGGCCGCATCGTCGTGACGCGCGCGCGCATGGAATCCCTCGCCGCCGGCTTCGCGCGGACGTGGCAGCGCCCGCCGTCGCCCGACGAGCTGAAGGGCCTCGTCGACGGCTTCGTCCGCGAGGAGATCGCCGTCCGGGAGGCGATGGCGACCGGCCTCGACAAGGACGACACGATCATCCGGCGGCGGCTCAAGCAGAAGGTCGACTTCCTCGCCGAGGACCGCATCGACGCGGCGCCGCCGACGGACGCGGACCTCGCCGCGTGGCTCGCCGCTCATCCGGACCTCTACCGCGCCGAAGAGCGGATCTCGTTCCGGCAGGTCTGCCTCGCGCCCGGGAAGCGCGGCGGCTCCGCCGCAGCCGAGGCCGAGGCGCGGCGCCTCGCGGCCGCGCTCGAAAGGAAGGGGCCGGGCGCGGACGCCGCGGGCGACAGCCTCCTCCTCCCGCCCGAGATGCCGCTCTCCCCGAAGAGCGAGATCGCGCGCGTCTTCGGGAGCGATTTCGCCGACGCCGTCGTGAAGATCGAGCCCGGCCGCTGGACGGCGCCCGTCCCGTCCGGCTTCGGCGTCCACGCCGTCCTCGTCCGCGAGAAGACGCCCGGCCGCGCGCCGGCGCTCGCGGACGTGCGGGCCTCCGTCGAACGCGACTTCACCGCCGACCGCAGGACCCGCGAGCTCGACGCGCTCTACGCGCGCCTCCTCGCGAAGACGAAGGTCGTCATCGAGACGACGCCGGAGAAGAAGTGAACGCCCGCCGCCTCGCCTTCCTCGCGGCCGCGTTCGCCGTCGCCGCGCTCCCCGCGCGCGCCCACGAGAACCGGCCCGGCTTTCTCGAGATGGAAGAGAAGTCGCCCGGCGTTTACGCGTTCCTCTGGAAGGCGCCGTTCGGCGGCGAGACGGAGATCGCCATCGCGCCGGTCCTGCCGCCGGGCTGTGCGCTCGCGACGCCGGACCGCCAGCAGCTCACGTCGAGCGCGATTCTCGTGCGCGGGACGCTCCGCTGCGAGGGCGGCCTCGAGGGGAAGACGATCGTGATCGAGGGCCTCGAGTCCACTGCCACGGACGTCCTCGTGCGCCTCAGGCACGCGGACGGCCGGCTCGAGAGCCGCCTCGTCGGCCCGGCGGCCCCGTCCGTGACGCTCGGCGGCGCGACGACGGGCGCCCAGCGCGCGGCGGGTTACCTGAAGCTCGGCGTCGAGCACATCCTCATGGGCGTCGACCATCTCCTCTTCGTCCTCGGCCTCCTCCTGATCGTGTCGGACCGCTGGATGCTCGTGAAGACGATCACGTCGTTCACGCTCGCGCACAGCCTCACGCTCGCGGTCGCGACGCTCGGCTTCGCCTCGGCGCCCCTCCCGCCGCTCAACGCTGCGATCGCGCTCTCGATCCTGTTCCTCGGGCCCGAGATCGTGAGGGTCTGGCGTGGCGAGACGAGCTTCACGATCCGCCACCCGTGGGTCGTCGCGTTCGCGTTCGGCCTTCTCCACGGCTTCGGCTTCGCGAGCGGGCTGACGGCAATGGGCCTCCCGAAAGCGGAGATTCCGCTCGCGCTCCTCCTCTTCAACGTCGGCGTCGAGATCGGGCAGATGTTCTTCGTCGCCGTCATCCTCGTCCTCGAACGTTCGTTCCGGACGCTCGAGATCCGCTGGCCGCGCTGGGCCGAGGCGCTGCCGGGCTACACGGTCGGCTCCCTCGGCGCGTACTGGACGATCCAGCGGACCGTGATGCTGTTCGGAGGGGCGCGGTGAGGGCGGCGCCCGCGCGCCGGCGCCCGTCGCCCGAGGGACTCGTCGCGCTTCTCGTCCTCGCGCTCGCGATGGCGCCCGCCCGTGCGCACATCCAGGCCGGCGAAGTGGGCGGGTTTCTCTCGGGCTTCAAGCACCCCATCTCCGGCCTCGACCACGTCCTCGCGATGGTCTCGGTCGGCCTCTGGGGCGCACAGCTCGGCGCGCCGGCCATGTGGCTCCTGCCGGTCGTCTTCCCGATGGTCATGGCGTTCGGCGGATTCCTCGGCCTCGTGGGCGTCCCGCTCCCGGGCGTCGAGATCGCGATCGCGCTCTCGGCCGTCCTCCTCGGCCTCGCCGTCGCCCGCGAGGCGCGGCCGCCGCTCCCTCTCGCCGCGGCGCTCGTCGGCGTCTTCGCGATCTTCCACGGGCACGCGCACGGCACGGAGCTCCCGCCCGGGCAGAGCGGCATCCTCTACAGCATCGGGTTCGTCGTCGCGACGGGGTGCCTGCACCTCACCGGCATCGCGATCGGCCTCGTCCACCGCTGGCCGTGGGGCCGCATCGCGCTCCGCGTCGCGGGAACGCTCGTGACGGTCGCCGGACTCGGGTTCCTCTGGAAGGCGATCCGATGAGAACGCGCGCGGCCGGCGCGGGAACGCTCGCGCTCCTCGCCTCTCTCCTGGTCCCGGTGCGCGCGGAAGCCCACCTCGTGACGACGGGTCTCGGACCTGTCTACGACGGAATCGGCCACCTGCTCCTCACGCCGGAAGACCTCGTGCCGATCGTCGCGCTCGCGCTCTACGCGGGCCTCCGCGGCGCGCGGGCCGGCCGCCTCGCGCTCTTCATCCTGCCGGTCGCGTGGATCGCCGGCGGCCTCCTCGGCCTCGGCCTCGGTCACGCGACGAGCGTTCCCGTTCCCGCGCTCTCCTTCATCCTCTTCGGCCTTCTCGTCGCGGCGGACGCGAAGCTGCCCGACGGCGCCGTCGCGGCGCTGGCGGGAGTCCTCGGCCTCGTCCACGGGTTCCTCAACGGGCCCGCTCTCGCGGGCGCGGGCCCGGGCGCCCTCGGCCTCCTCGGCATCGCGGCGGTCGCGTTCGTGCTGGTCGCTCCCGCCTCGGCGCTCGTCGTCTCGCTGAAGGCGCCCGCGGCGCGGATCGCCGTGCGCGTCGCCGGGAGCTGGGTCGCCGCGATCGGCCTCCTCCTCCTCGGCTGGGCGTTCCGGACGCGCGGGATCGGCCCCGCCCTTCCCGGTATTCTCGTAGGATGAGCCACGCCATGGGAGCCATCCTTTTCTTCGGCGCCACTTTCCTCATCACGCTCGGCTGCCTCGAGGCGGGCATCCGGATCGGGCGGCGCGCCCTCTCCGGACCCGACGCGCCCCGGCCCGCGGGGCTCGGCACCGTCGAGACCGTCGCGTTCGGCGTCCTCGGCCTCCTCCTCGCGTTCACGTTCTCGGGCGCCGCGTCGCGCTTCGACGCGCGCCGCGCGCTCGTCGTCGAAGAGGCGAACGACATCGGAACGGCATGGCTCAGGCTCGACCTCCTGCCGGCGGCGGCCCAGCCTCAGCTGCGCGACGCGTTCCGCCGGTACACGGACGCGCGCATCCTCATGTACCGGAAGGTCGCCGACCTGGACTTCGACGGCGCCCGGGCCGAGTACGACCGGGCGGCTGCGATCCAGAACGAGATCTGGGCGGGCGCGGTCGCGGCGTGCCGCGAAGCCCCCTCGCAGGCCACGATCGTCCTCCTCCCCGCGCTCAACGCGATGATCGACATCACGACGACGCGGCTCGCCGCCACGGAGATGCATCCGCCGAAGCTCGTGTACGGCGTCCTTTTCGTCGTCTCGTTCGGGTGCGCGCTCCTCGCCGGCTACGAGATGGGCGCGAGCGCGGCGAAGAGCTGGCTCCACGTACTCGCCTACGCCGTCGGCGTCGCGTTCATCCTCTACGTGATCGCGGACTTCGAGTACCCGCGGATGGGCCTCATCCGGATCGAGGCGATCGACCACTACCTCGAGGCCGTGCGCAGCGCGATGAAATGAAGTAATTTCGGCGCTTCCGGATGCGCCGCTTCCCTTCGCTCCCTCTCCTTGTGCTCGCTTTGCTCGCGGCCGCCCGGCCCGCAGCCGGCCAGACGCGCTTCCGCGGCGCGAACGTCCACCTCTCGAACGGACCGGAGCTGGACTCCGTCCCGGCGATGCACCTGAACGTGGTGAGGATCGACGTCGTCTGGAGGTTCATCGAGATCGCGAACGGCGTCTACGACTGGCACGATCTCGACCTGACCGTGCAGGCCGCCAGGTCGCGCGGCCTCACGATCTACGCGACGCTGGGGTCGACGCCGCTCTGGGCCTGCCGGATGGGCGTCCCTCCCACCGAGGGCTCGTGCGTCCCGCAGGAGGGAACCATCGGCCCCTTCGCGACGGCTCTCGCGACGCGCTATCGGGGCGCGATCGCCGTCTACTCGATCTGGAACGAGCCCGACGAGACGGTGTCTTTCCAGGGCGAGCCCCTGTCCTACGTGGATTCCCTCCTGGTCCCCGCCGCCACCGCGATCCGCGCCGCCGATCCGTTCGCGAAGATCGCGGCGCCGGACCTTTCCGGCTCCTGGGCCGCGCCACGCTCCCCCGGCTCGTTCTTCGACGCGATCGCCCAGCGCAACGCCGCGGGCCTCGTCGACATCGTGAGCCAGCACGTCTACGAGGAAGGGTCGCTCACCGGTCCGAACGGGATCCTCAACAAGTTCTTCGACGGCGACACGTTTCACCGGTCGCTCCTCTACTGGATCGACCGCAGCGTCCTCGCCTCGCGCGACGTCTGGATCACCGAGTTCGGCTTCAACGGCGGCGGCGACGCGGGAGGGGGCAACGACGTGCTGCGCGTCTTCCAGCTCTACGCCCCGCGCCCGCGCGTGACGGCGCTCCTGACCTACGAGCTCGTGGACTGCGTCGGGTGCATCACGCCCGGCCTCGGCCTGCTCCGGTCGGACCTTTCCTGGAAGCCGGGGGCCAACGTCCTCGAGAGCCAGCTGACGGATCTCAGTCCGGTCCCGCCTGCGTTCCGCGACCGCTTCGACGGGGCCTGGAGCGAGACCCTGTTCCGGTGGCTGCTTCCGAACGGCGGCGGGGCCGTCTCGGCTCTGCGCCTCGTGAACTCGGTCCCGGACTTCCGGGCCAAGGTGCAGGATCTCTCCGTGACGGACTTCGAGATCTCGAGCACCGTCCGGATCACGGACGATCTCGGGAACGCCTTCAACTGGGTCGGACTCGCGGGCCGGACGCAGGCCGCCTCCGACGGCGGCACCGAAAGCGGCTACCTCGCGTTCCTCCGCTCGAACGGCGACGTCGGCCTCTACTGCAAGAAGAGCGGCCTGAACCTCTCGGCGCGCACGGGACGCGACCCGAAGGCCGCCACGGTCCGGCTCGCGCTGAGCGCGGCGGGCAGCCGCATCGCCGTCTCGGTCGACGGCGTCGAGGCTCTCGTCGCCGTCGATTCCACGTACTCGGGCGGCAGCGTCGGCCTCCAGAATCACGCCCTCGGCGCGCATGCCGACGTCGTCGTGAAGACGTCGCCGCTCCAGAGCGTCCCGGCGCACGAGCCGGTCGGCAGCCTCGCGCCGCCCGCGCTCGCGCACCGCCGGCCCTAGAATCCCCCGGTCATCTCGGCCTTCCGCTTCCGCCGCGTCCTCGTCTGGGGCGTCCTCGCCCTCGTGTACGTCGTCGCGTACTTCCACCGGATCGCCCCAGCCGTCCTCGCGAAGGACCTCATGCGGACGTTCGCGGCGACCGGCGTCGAGGTCGCGACGATGTCCGCGCTCTACCTCTACGCGTTCGCCGCGATGCAGTTCGCCGTCGGCGCCGCCGTGGACGCGTGGGGGCCGCGCAAGGCCGTCGCCGCGGGCGCCCTCGTCATGGGCCTCGGCGGCGGAATCTTCGCGGCCGCGCAGGTCCTCCCGGCCGTGTACGCCGCGCGCGTCGTCGTCGGAGCGGGCGCGTCGGTGGTCTTCATCGGGACGCTCAAGCAGGTTGGCGCGTGGTTCCGGCCGGACGAGTTCGGGACGTGGTCGGGCCTCACGCAGGTCGCCGGGAACCTCGGCGGCCTGATGGCGGCCGCGCCGCTCGCGCTCGTCGTCTCGCTCGCGGGCTGGCGCGCGACGTTCGGCGGCGTCGCGGCGCTCTCCGTCGCGCTCGCGGCACTGACGCTCGCCGTCGTGCGCGACCGGCCCGAGGACGCGGGCTTCCCGCCGCCGGTCCCGCGCGGCCCGGCGCCGAAGCTGAGCGTCGCACAGGGGTACCGCAGGGTCTGGGGAAACGCGCGGACGTGGCCGATGTTCGTCGTCTTTTTCTGCCAGTACGGGACGCTCATCTCGTTCTCGGGCCTCTGGGCCGTCCCGTGGATGCGCGACGTCTACGGCCTCTCGGCGAAGGACGCGGCGCAGCTCGTCTCCCTCGTCGGGATCGGCGTCGTCTTCGGAGCGCCGTCGGCCGGCTTTCTCTCGGACCGCGTCCTCCGCGCGCGGCGACTTCCGTACGTTCTTTTCACGCTCGTCTACACGGCCGTCTGGGCGTGCATCGCGGTCCCGGCCGCCGGCCCGCCGCGGTTCCTCCTCGGCCCGCTCTGCTTCCTCGTCGGACTCACGGCGAGCTGTTTCACGCTCACCTGGGTCCTCGCGAGGGAGGTCAACCCGCCGCGCTTCTCCGGCATCGCGACCGCCACCGTGAACGCCGGCGGCTTCCTCGGCGCGGCCGTCATGCAGAACGTCCTCGGCCGCATCCTCGACGCCCACTGGCTCGGGACCGTCGAGCAGGGCGCCCGCCGGTACCCCGCCGCCGGCTACCACGCGGCATTCCTCGCCTCGCTCGGAACGCTCCTCGTCGCCTGTGCCGGGACGTTCCTCGTGAAGGAAACGTTCGGAAAGCACGAGGGGGATTGAGACGCCCCCTCTAGAATGCAGCGCATGACGCGTCGCCTGCACCGCGCCTTCGCCGCCCTCGCCGTCCTGTCGCTCGCCGCCGGAGCCGCCCGGGCGGCGGCGCCGCGGGAGAACCCGAGCGCCTCCGAGATCGAGCTCCAGTTGAAGAAGCTGAACGTCGTCGGGAGCGTCCTCTACGTCGCGGCTCACCCGGACGACGAGAACACGGCCTTCCTCGCGTGGGGGGCCAAGGGCCGGCTCCTCGAGACCGGCTACCTCTCCGTCACGCGCGGCGACGGCGGCCAGAACCTCATCGGCAACGAGACGGGCGAGCTCGTCGGCGTCCTCCGCACGCAGGAGCTCCTCGCGGCGCGCCGGATCGACGGCGCCCGGCAGTTCTTCACCCGGGCGATCGACTTCGGGTTCTCGAAGAACCCCGAGGAGACGTTCGCGATCTGGGGACACGACCAGGTGCTCTCGGACGTCGTGTGGATCATCCGGTCCTTCCGGCCCGACGTGATCGTGACGCGCTTCCCGACGACCGGCGAGGGCGGCCACGGCAACCACACGGCCTCCGCGATCCTCGCGAGCGAGGCGTTCACGGCCGCGGCCGACCCGAAGGCGTTCGCCTGGCAGCTCAAGTGGGTCGCGCCGTGGCAGCCGAAGCGGCTCCTCTGGAACGTCTTCCGGTTCGGCGGCGACGCCCCGCGCAACAACGCCGCCGGCGAGATCGGCCTCGACCTCGGCGCGTACAACCCGCTCCTCGGGCGCTCGTACACGGAAATCGCCGGCCAGAGCCGGTCGATGCACAAGAGCCAGGGCTTCGGCGCCGCCGAGCGCCGCGGCACGTGGATGAACGACTTCAGGCCGATCCTCGGCGAACCGGCGAAGGAGGACCTCTTCGAGGGCGTCGACCTCACATGGGCGCGCTACGGCGCAGAGGGAAAGACCGTAGGAGAGATTCTCAGAAAGGTAGAGGGGGCTTTCCGCCCGAACGACCCGGCGGCGTCGATTCCAGGCCTCGTGGAAGCGTGGACCGCGATCGGCCGGCTGCTCGAAGCCGACCCGTCGCCCTCCGCGCCGCCCTCCCCCTCTTCCTTTTCACCTTCAAAGAAATCCCCCGGTGCGAGTCCGGACGAGGGCGACACGCAGCGCACGGGTCCGAAGCCAACCGATCCTCTCCTCCGCGCGAAGCGCGCCGAGGTCGTCGATGCGATCCGCGCGTGCCTCGGGCTCTGGACCGAGGCGATCGCCTCCGAGCCGTCGGCCGCGCCCGGCGCGGAGGTCAAGGCCGCGACGATGATCCTGAACCGCTCGGCGTTTCCCGCGGCGCTCGACAGGATCGAGATCACCGGCGCCACCTCGCCGCTCGCCGGCGGCCCGCTCCTTCCGAACGAGCCGCTGCGCGGAGACGCGACGCTCGTCCTGTCCCCGGACGCCGCGATCACGCAGCCGTACTGGCTGCGTAAGCCCGCGGGCAAGGGTCTCTACGCCGTTGCCGACGCCACGCTCATCGGCCGGCCCGAGAACGCGCCGCCCCTCGTCGCGCGCTTTTTCGTGTCCGTCGCGGGCGCCTCGGTTCCGTTCGAGACGCCCGTCGTCTTCCGCCGGACCGACCCCGTGAAGGGCGAGATCTACTCCCCGTTCGTGGTCGTCCCGCCCGTCACCGCGAACTTCGACGACAAGGTCTACGCGTTCGGGAGCGACGCGCCGAAGACCGTGCGGGTCACGCTCGTCGCCGGCGCTCCCAGGGTCTCGGGGTCCCTGCGCCTCGTGGCGCCCGCCGGGTTCCGCGTCGCGCCCGCCGAGGTCCTGTTCGAGATCGCGACGAAGGGCGAGGAGAAGGCCGTGACCTTCACCCTGACGCCGCCCCACGGCCTCGCGTCGGGGACGCTCGCGGCCGAGACGACGGTCGGCGGGAAGACGGATTCACGCAGCGTCGTGCGGGTCGACTACGCGCACATCCCGCTCCAGACTCTCTTCCCGCCCGCCGAAGCCCGCGTCCTGAGGATCGACGTCAAGGCGCCGCACGCGCCCGTCGGATACATCATGGGGTCGGGCGACACGGGCCCGGAGGCGCTCCGGCAGATGGGCTACTCCGTGACGCTCCTTTCCGACGACGAGCTCGAGACGGGCGACCTCTCGCGCTACGCCGCGATCGTCGCGGGAATCCGCGCCTACAACACACGCCCGCGCCTGAAGCAGGCGACGAAGCGCCTCGAAGCGTACGCGGAAGGGGGCGGCACGGTCCTCGTCCAGTACAGCACGACCGGCGACCTCGTCACGGACGAGCTCGGGCCCTATCCGTTCAAGCTCTCGCGCGACCGCGTGACCGTCGAGGAGGCGCCCGTCACGTTCACGAAGCCGGGCAGCTCCCTCCTGAACTTCCCGAACAAGCTGACGCAATCCGACTTCGACGGCTGGGTGCAGGAGCGCGGGCTCTACTTCGCGGGCTCGTGGGACCCGCGCTACGAGACGCCGATCGCTTCGCACGACCCCGGGGAAAGCGACAAGAGCGGCGGCCTTCTCTTCGCGAAGGTCGGCAAGGGCGCCTGGGTCTACACGGGCTACGCGTTCTTCCGGCAGCTGCCCGCGGGCGTCCCGGGCGCGTACCGGTTCTTCGTCAACCTGGTCTCGGCGGGCGCGGGGCTGGAAACCCGAACGCTGACGCTCCCCAAAGACCAATGAGGCCGGGAGGACGCCCCGCGTCCCCCCGGACCCTCCTACTTCCAGCCCGCGATCGACTTCTCGAGCTCCGCGACGGCCTCGGCGTCCGGCTTCGGGTCGGCCGTCTTCGCGGCCGCGAGCGCCTTCTCGCCCCACGCGACCGCGCCCTTCTTGTCGCCCTGACCGGCGAGGACTCTCGCCTTGAACGCGAGGTTTCCGTACGTCTCTTTCGCCGCGAGCGACCGGTCGAGGAACTTCGCAGCTTCCTCCGGCGCGACCTTCATGTCGTAGAGGCCGCGCGCGGCGGTCAGCGGCGTGCGCCAGTCGTCCGCCTTCGCCTCCGCGACGGCCAGCCGGGCCTTGTGGAGGAAGACCGCGTTCGTGTCGACGCCGATCGCGAGCGAGACCTTCAGCTTCTCCCACGCGAGCTGCAGCGTCGCGCCGTTCGCGGAGACGGCCGGGAACGAGATCGTGAAGAGCTCCTTGGGCTCGGCGAGCGGCGCCGGCTTGACCTTGACGCGGAGCGCGTCCTTGTCGGCGGCGTAGTCGTACGGCGAGCCCGTCGACTGCCTGTTGAAGATCACGGTCCACTCGGCCTTGCCGGGGATCGTGAAAAGTCCGTATGAGCCCGCCGCGAGCTTCTGGCCGTCGACCGTGACATCCGTATCGAACGAGATCTTCGTGATCGCGTTTGCGCCCGTGCGCCAGACCTGGTCGTACGGGACGAGCTCGCCCCAGATCACGCGGCCCCTCACGGACGGGCGGCTGTAAACGACCTCGGCCTTCGTGATGCCGATCGTCTGGGCCACGGTGGCGTTCGGGCTGGGAAGCGGCGTCGAAAGCTGCGCGAGCGCCGGAGCGGCCGCGAGGGCGAGCGCCGCGGTGGAAAGCCGGATCTTCGACATCGGTGAGTCCTCCACTGTTCTTCTTCTTCGGGTGTTTCCCGGGCAAATCGCCTCGGGTCCGCGAATTCTACGCGGATGGATAAGATCCCGTCTCAAAGGAGCCTCACGATGAAGAGAATCGCGCCGATCCTCGTCCTCGCCGCCCTCGTTCTCTGCGCGTCCGCCGCCGTGGCGCAGGCGCCCGCCAAGGGGTTCCGCGCCGAGTTCCTCGCCCAGCAGACCGGCGTCGAGAAAGAGCTCCTCGGCCTCGCCGAGGCGACTCCCGCCGAGAAGTTCGCGTGGCGGCCCGCCGAAGGCGTCCGCTCCGTGAGCGAGGTCTACATGCACATCGCCGGGACGAACTACATGCTGCCGGGCTTCGCCGGGGTAAAGGTTCCCGAGGGCATCTCGCGCGACATGGAGAAGACCGTCACGGAAAAGGCGGCCGTCATCGAGGCCTTGAAGAAGTCGTTCGCCCACCTGCGCGCGGCGGTCACCGCGACCTCGGACGCGGACCTCGACAAGCCTCTCAGGTTCTTCGGGATGGACTCGACGGTCCGCGGCCTCTACCTCGTCGTCGCGAACCACGAGCACGAGCACCTCGGACAGTCGATCGCGTATGCGCGGATGAACGGCGTCGTCCCGCCGTGGACGGCCGCGCGCCAGGCGAAGGCGCCGGAGAAGCCCGCGATGAAGTGACGCGAACGGCTTGACGATCTTCTCTCCGGTCCCGCTCCTCCCGGACGCCGTCCTCGCGTCGCGGGACCTCCTCTTCGCGCTGCCGCTCGGCCTCGCGGGGCTCGTCGCGCTGCGTCTCGGCCTGCTCCGAGGGCCGGGACGCGCCCTGCCCGGTCCCTGCCGGCCCGCGTGGCGCCGCGCACTCGAAGGGGCTGCCCTCGCGCTCGCGCTCGTCGCGGCCACGGTCCTCCCGGCGTTGCTGGCCGGCGCGTTCCGGAGCGGGTCGCCCTCGTGGACGGCGTTCGCGCCGGCCGCGCCCGCCGCGAATGCGCGGGCCGCCCCGGCGTCGCTCGCGTTCTTCACGATGCAGGCTCTCGTCGAGGAGCTTCTCTTCCGCGCCGCGCTCCTCGTCCTCCTCGCCGTGCTCGTCCTCGGCCTCGCTCGCCTGCTCTTCGGGTCGCTCCCGGAGCGCGGCGACCCGGCCGGCCTCCCCCGCTTCTCGCGCCGCTGGTTCGTTGCCGGCCTCGCCGCGAACGCCGTCCAGGCCGCCGGGTTCGCCGTGCTCCACGGCGGGAACCCGCACGTGACCCCGCTCGCGCTCCTGAACATCGGCCTCGCCGGCGGGGTCATCGGCTGGCTCTTCTGGTCGGGCGGCGGCCTCGCGGGCGCCTGGACCTTCCACGCGATCTGGAACTGGGGGCTTTCCGCGCTCGGCCTGCCCGTCAGCGGGATGCCTCTCGAGACGCCGCTCGTCGCAACCGGCTTCACGGGAGCCGGGCGGCCGCTTCTCTCGGGAGGCGCGTTCGGGCCCGAGGGCTCGCTCGCGGCGACCGCCGCGTTCGGCCTCCTCCTCGTCCTCCTCGTCGCCCGCAGCGCGAGACGGCTCCCGAACGGGTAGGATCGCGGCATGAACGGCGACCGGAAGATGTTCACCTGCGCGAAATGCGGCAAGAAGTTCTGGTACTGGGTGCTCGACGACGTCGCGCAGCCGAAGGTCAAGTGCTACTACTGCTCGACGGAGGCGTATCCGAACGGCGAGCCGCCGAAACCTCCGGCCCCGGCTCCGCAGGCTCCGGCGCCCGCGGCTCCCGCGGCTTGACGCGGGATGCCCGTCCTCCTTCGCGCGTGAACTCGCTTCGCTCAGGCAGCACGCGCGTGCGTCGGAGGGCAACCCGCGTCCGCCGCTGTTACGGCATCCGGTAGACGATCTCCCCGCCGACGACGGTCATCACGACCTTCGCCTTGAGGATCTCGCCGGCGGGCGTGCCCGGCGCGAAGATCTCGCGGTCGAGGACGGTGAAGTCCGCGTCGAAGCCGGGCTCGATCCGCCCGCGGCGTTTCTCGGCGAACTCGGCGTACGCGGCGTCCGACGTGAAGAGGCGCAGCGCCTCCGCGCGCCCGAGGCCCTCCTCGGGGCGCCAGCCGCCCGGCGGCTTGCCGTCCGGCTCCTGCCGCGTGACCGCGGCGAAGATCCCGAGCCTCGGGTCCTCGGACTCGACGGGAAAGTCGCTCCCTCCCGCGAGCTTCGCGCCTGCCTTCAGGAGCGTGCGCCAGGCGTAGGCGCCCTTCACGCGGTCCTTCCCGAGGCGCGCCTCGGCCCAGGACCAGTCGGACGTCGCGTGCGTCGGCTGGATCGACGCGATGACGCCGAGCTTCGCGAAGCGCTCGAAGTCGCCGGGGGCGATGACCTGCGCGTGCTCGATGCGGGGGCGCGCGTCGGCCGGCTTCGCCGCTTCCAAAGCCTTCTCGTACGCGTCGAGCGTCGTGCGGTTCGCGCGGTCGCCGATCGCGTGCGTCCAGACCTGGAAGCCGCCGCGGAACGCCCTCTCCGCGAGCTTCGCGATCTCCTCCGGCGGCGTGACGTCGAGGCCGCGGTTGCCCGGCTGGTCGGAGTAATCCGCGAGGAGGGCCGCGCCCCGAGAGCCGAGCGCGCCGTCCGCGTAGAGCTTCACGGCCCGGATCGTGAGGCGGCCCGCGGAAACCGGGCCGCGCGCGATCGCCGCGTCGAGATCCTTCGGGCCCACGGTCGCGTAAACGCGGATCGGCAGCCTGTCCTCCCGCGCGAGCGACTCGTAGATCGCAAGGTCCGCGAGCGACGAGCCCGAGGCCTCGCCGACGCCCGTGAGGCCCGCCTTCGCGCAGGCTTCGAGACCGGCGACGACGTCCTTGCGCGCCTCGTCCGGCCCCGGCGGGGGGATCGCCCTCGTGACGAGCTCCATCGCGTTGTCGACGAGGACGCCGGCGGGCGACCCGTCCTTCAGGCGCTCGATGCGGCCGCCGGGCGGGTCGGGCGTCGCCTTCGTGATGCCGGCCGCCCTCAGCGCGGCGGCGTTCACCCAGAGGGCGTGTCCATCCACCCGCCCGAGGACGACGGGCGTTTTCGGCGCGGCCGGCTGAAGGTCGGCGGCCGTCGGAAAGGCCGTGTCCTTCCACCGGTTCTGGTCCCACGCGCGGCCGCGGATCCACGTCCCGGGGGCGGCCGAGGCCGAGAGCGCCCGGACGCGCAGGAGGATCTCGTCCTTCGAGAGGCCGCGGCAGTCGATCATCCGCTGGAGCGCGCCGAGCGAGCGCACGTGACCGTGCGCGTCCACGAGGCCGGGAACGAGGACGGAGCCCGCGAGGTCGACGACCTTCGCGGACGGCGCCGACGCGCGCGCGTCGGCCTCGGACCCGACGAACGCAACCTTGCCGTCCTTCACGAGGATCGCGGCCCTGCGCGGCGTCTCGTCCCACGCCGTGTAGACGGACGCGCCGCGAAACAGGGTCCCGGCATCCGGCGTTGGGTCTGCGGCGAACGCGTGCGCGGACAGGACGGCGGCGGCTGCGAACGGCGCGGATCGTCTCATCGCGACACGACGACCTCTCCGCCCTTCATGACGAAGGGAATCTTCTCGAGGATCGTCACGTCCTTCAGCGGGTCGCCGTCCACGGCGACGAGGTCCGCGAAGCGCCCCGGCGCGATCGCCCCGACCTTGTCCCATCCGAGGAGCTCGGCCGCGCTCGACGTCGCGCTCTGAATCGCCTGCATCGGCGTGAGGCCGGCGGCGACCATGTACTTGAACTGCCGCGCGTTCAGGCCGTGCGGGTAGACGCCCGCGTCCGTCCCGTACGCGACCTTCACGCCCGCCTTCACGGCCTTCGCGAAGTTCTCGCGCTGGAGGCGGCCGATCGAGCGCTCCTTCTCGATGATCTTGTCCGGGTAGCCCATCTTCGCGAACTTCTCGAGGATCCAGTCGTCGTTGTAGACGTCCTCGACGAGGAACGTTCCTCTCTCCTTCATGAGGCGGATCCCCTCGTCGTCGATGAGGCTTCCGTGCTCGACGGACGCGACGCCCGCGAGGATCGCGCGCTTGATCGTTTCGGTCCCATGCGCATGCGCGGCGACCTTGCGGCCCCACATCGCGGCCTCGTCGACGATCGCCTTCATCTCCTCGAACGAATACTGCGGGGCCCCGACGGACTCCTCCTCGGAGAGGACACCGGCCCCCGCGAGCACCTTGATGAGGTCGGCGCCGTACTTCACGTTCTGGCGGACGAGCTTCCGGACGGCGTCGACGCCGTCGGCCACGTTGCTGAAGCCCGTGAACTTCAGGTACGGCGAGAAGCCCGTGAGATCGCCGTGGCCGCCCGTCGCTCCGATCGGGAGCCCCGCGACCTTGAGCCGGGGGCCGACCACGGTCCCCGCGTCGATCGCGTTGCGGAGCGCCACGTCGATGTATTCCTCGGCGCCCACGACGCGGAGCGTCGTGAACCCGGCTTCGAGCGTCCTCCGCGCGTAGACGTGCGCGGAGACCGCGACGTCGATCGGCGACTTGCGGAAGATGTCCGCGTAGTAGTCCTCGGCCTGCCCCGTGATGTGCGTGTGGACGTCGATCAGGCCGGGCAGGACCGTGCGCTTCGAGAGATCGACGATCGAGGCGCCGGACGGCACCGTGAGGCCGGGGCCGACCTTCACGATCACGCCGTCCTCGATCAGGACGTCCTGGCCCGCGAGAACGCGGCCCGCGAGGACGTCGACGAGAGCGCCGGTCTTCACGAGGACGGATTTCTTCGCGACGGCCGCTTTCGGGGCTGGCGAGTCTGCGCGCAGGGCGAACGTCGCGAGGAGCAGGGCGGCGGCCGGAAAAAGGGTGGACGTTCTGGACTTCGGCACGGTACCTCCTGACGGATGCCGGAACCTTACCAGCCGCGCGGCCCGGCGACGAGGGCCCCTAGAATGCCGGAGTGTCCGCGGACCACGGGGGCGCGACGCCCGAGAGACTGCAGGCTCACATGCGCGCCGTGGCGCGCCAGCAATACGACTCCGTGCGCGTCCCGCCGTTCACGCTCTTCTTCCACCCGAGCGATCCTCTTCCGTACCTCAACTATGCGATCCCGGACGAGGTCCCGGGCGACGCCGCGTCCCTCGCGGCCCCGCTCGAGCGGCTGAAGGCCGAGTTCGCGCGGCGGGGCCGCAAGCCGCGCTTCGAGTTCGTCGGCGCCGTCTTCCCGGCCCTCGCGGGCGCGCTCGAGGCCTCGGGGTTCGAGATCGAGGCCCGGCCCCAGCTCATGGTCGCGACGCCGGACGCGCTCCGCGACGTCCCGCCCGTTCCCGGGCTCGAGGTCGAGACGCTGGCGGCGACCGCGCCGCTCGACGCGTTCCGCGGCTTCCTCCTCGTCCAGCGGCGCGCGTTCGGCCTCGGCGACGCGGCTGCCGTCTCGGACGAGGACGCGCGCTGGCTGCGCGACGGCCTCGGCGCCGGGCTCTGCTTCGTCGGGCGGATCGGCGGGGACGCGGTGGCCGTCTCGATGTTCCTCGACCCGCAGGATGGCTTGACGGAGCTCGTCGGGATCTGCACGCTCGAGCCGCACCGCCGGCGCGGCCTCGCGGGGGCGCTCACGCACGCCGCCCTCCGCGCCGCGTTCCAGCGAGGCGTCGGGGTCGCGTTCCTCTCGGCGGCGGACGCCCGCGCGGGGCGCGTCTACGAGGCCGCGGGGTTCACGCCGTTCGGGAACACCGTTTTCGCGATCGCGGCGGGAGCCGCCTGAGCGGGATTCCGCGCGAGCGCCGCATGAGCTCACGCCTCGACCTCGTCCGCGGCGACATCACGGCGCTGGACGTCGACGCGATCGTGAACGCCGCGAACTCCTCGCTCCTCGGAGGCGGCGGCGTGGACGGCGCGATCCACCGCGCCGCGGGCCCTCTCCTCCTCGAGGAATGCCGGACGCTCGGGGGGTGCCCGACGGGCGGGGCCCGGATCACGGGCGGCCACCGGCTGAAGGCGCGCTTCGTGATTCACACCGTCGGGCCCGTGTGGCGCGGCGGCGCCAGCGGCGAGCCGGACCTGCTCGCGTCCTGCTACCGGGAAAGCCTGCGTCTCGCAATGAAGCACGCCTGCGCGCGGGTCGCGTTCCCCGCGATCAGCTGCGGGGTCTACGGCTACCCCGTCCCCGATGCCTGCGCGATCGCCGTGCGCGAGACGCGCGCCTTCCTCTCCGCGCACGAGCTCCCGGAAGCCGTCACGTTCGTGAGCTTCGGAGACGAAGTGTGGGACGCTTACCGCAAGCTCCTCGACGCCGTCCCGAAAGGATGACCATGCCGAAGACCCGCAGGGACTTCCTCGCCGCAGCCGCCGCCGGCGTCGCCGGCCTCGCCGTGGGGCCGGGCGCCGACGGACAGACCCCTCCGCCGCAGGCGACGCCCGCGGCGGGCACGCCGCCCGCGTTCGGGACCGCGCCCGCCGTGGGCCCCGAGATCTCGCCCGCCACGATCGCCGAGGCTGAAAAGCTCGTCCGCGTCACGCTGACGCCGAAGGACCGGGCCGAGGCCGCGGGCAACTGGCGCGAGGCGATGGCCGGCACGATGGAGCGGCGCACGGGGCCGCGCAAGGTCGCGCTCGAGCCGTCGCTCGCCCCCGCGTCGCAGTGGAACCCCGTCCTCCCCGGCCGTCCGCCCGGCCCGGCGCGCGACGTCTTCGTGCGCAGCGCGTCCGACCCGGGCCCGCTGCCGAAGCTCGACGCCGACATCGCCTTCGCGCCCGTCACGGCGCTCTCGCGCTGGATCGAGTCGAAGGCGCTCACGTCCGAGCGCCTCACGCGCCTCTACCTCGACCGCCTGCGCCGCTACGACCCGCAGCTGAAGTGCGTCATCACGCTCACGCCCGAGCTCGCGCTCGAGCAGGCGAAGCGGGCGGACGCCGAGATCGCGGCCGGCAGGTACCGCGGCCCGCTCCACGGCATCCCGTGGGGCGTGAAGGACCTCCTCGACACGAAGGGCATCCGGACGACGTGGGGCGCCGAACCCTTCAAAGACCGCGTGCCCGACGCAGACGGGTACGTCGTCAGGCGCCTCCGCGAGGCCGGCGCCGTTCTCGTCGCGAAGCTCAGCCTTGGCGCGCTCGCCCTCAACGACGTCTGGTTCGGCGGCGAGACGAAGAACCCCTGGGTCCTCGAGGAAGGCTCGGGCGGGAGCAGCGCCGGCCCCGGCGCCGCGACGTCCGCGGGCCTCGTCGGCTTCTCGATCGGGAGCGAGACGGAGGGCTCGATCATCGACCCGTCGATGCGCTGCGGCGTCACGGGCCTCAGGCCGACGTTCGGGCGCGTCGCGCGGACGGGCGCGATGACGCTCTCGTGGTCCATGGACAAGCTCGGGCCGATCACGCGAGGGGTCGAGGACGCGCTGCTCGTCCTCGCGGCGATCTCGGGCGCGGACCCGGGCGACGTCTCGAGCGTGCCGAGCCGGCTCGCGTTCGAGGCGGACGGCCCCGTCGCGGGCCTTCGAGTCGGGTACTTCCCGGACTGGATGAAGGAAGCCACGGACGTCGACCGTGCCGCGCTCGGCACGGCGAAGCTCGTCGGCATGGTCCCCGTCGAGGTGAGCCTGCCCGACTGGCCGTACGGGTCGCTCAACACGATCCTCTTCGCCGAGGCCGCGGCCGCCTTCGAGGAGCTCACGCTCTCGGGCGGTCTCGACGCGCTGAAGATGCAGGTCCCCGACGCATGGCCGAACACGTTCCGCCAGTCGCGCTTTCTTTCGGCCGTCGACTACGTGCAGGCCGACCGGCTGCGCCGCAAGGTCGCGCAGGAGATGGCACGCCTCTTCGAGAAGGTCGACCTGCTCCTCGTCCCGTCGCTCCGCGACGAGATGATGACGATCGGCAACTTCACGGGACACCCGTCGCTCACGCTGCCCGCCGGCTTCGTCGAGATCGATCAGGCCCGGAGCGACTGGGCGCCCGACCCCCTCCGCCCGCTGCCGAGGCTCGTGCCGAAGCGGCGCGTCCCGCACGGCGTGACGCTCGTCGGCCGCCTCTTCGACGAGGGAACGATCGGCCGCGCCGGCCTCGCGCTCGAGCGCGCGTTCGGCGTGCGCGGAGAGCGGCCGAAGGGGTTCTGAGGGCGGTCAGGCCGGAGCGACGGGCGCGAAATCGTACTGGATGTCCGAGTCGGCGCCCGTGCCGGGCGCGACGACCGGTGCCGAGACGATCTGCGGGAAGGCCTGGAGCACTTCGAGCTCGCCCGCCTTCGCCATCAGGAACCAGTCGATCGCGGCCTGTATCCCGTCCCGATCCGCCAGCGCGACGAGGCGCCGCGCGCCTTCCGCGGACACGACGTACGCGAACGTCCCCCCGAGGTATTTCTTCCACTCCATCGGGAACGCTTTCGGCGGCAGGTGCTCCGCGTGGAAGACACGGTCGAACCGGCGGTCCCAGAGCTGGTAGCCGAGGAGCGCAATGTGAAAGGCGGGGTGCGCGTCCGCGAGTCCGCCGCACAGCTCGACGCACCGGCCCGTGAAGGCCTCCGCGAGGCGCGCGTCATCCTCGAAGACGAGGCACGCGCGGCAGCCGCGCGCGACCTCGCGCCAGATCGCGAGATGGCTGAGGGCGCACGCGACGATCCCGCGCCGGTCGCCGAAGTCGTTCCCGCGGAACAGGTGGCGGAGCTCCGGCGTCAGGACGAGCGCGTGGCCGTCCACGGCGGGCGTTCGCACGCAGCGCGCGAGGAAGGCCTCGCCCGCGGCCTCGAGCGCGGCGGCGCGGAACGAGTCCCAGCGGTCCTTTCGACGGTCGAGGTTCACGACGCGGACGTCGAAGCTCTCGAACAGGCGGTGCCCGTGGATCGTGCGAGAAAGAGACGGAAACAGCTGCGCCTCGTCGAGGAGGCGGCGCTTCTCGCGCAGGATCGCGGGGAGGCGGCGCTCGCGTTCGCCGTCCCGGATCGCGCTCGTGACGATCCGGCGGCTTTCCTCGACGTCCTCGAGCGGGAGCCGGACGAACGCCTCCGGGTCGAGGAGCTCCTCGAGGTTCGGGCAGCCCCAGTAGAAGCAGAGGCACTCGCCGAGGACCGCGTCCCAGATCTTCTCGGTCGCGTAGTTCGTCTCCGCGTTGTTCTCGGCGGCGATCGTGTAGCGGTACGGGAAGATGCCGGCCCGCTTGTCGTGCGGCGGGAGGCTCCCGCGGAAGCCCGAGAGGCCGTGCCGGTTGTCCGAGCCGAAGACGTCGAGCGCGACGCCGCGCGACTCGAGGTGCTTCAGGAACCCGACCCGGAGCCGGTGCCCCGGCTCCTCGAACTTGCCCGAGGTGACGGACGAGAGCGTCCGCGTCTTCTCGACCGGTCCCCGCCGCAGCTCCTCCCACGTCGCGCCGAGGTGCCATTCGACCGGGTTCGGAAAGCGCGCGTGCGTCCTCACCTGCAGGAATTCCCGCGGGTCGGGCGACGCCCACGCGCCCCACGCGGCGACGCTCGAAGACGGCTCCATCTGGAAGACGATCGTGCGGTCCTTCCGGAAGCCGCCCGCGCCGGCCGGGTGATTCACGACGGCCCAGTAGTCCGCGCCCTCGTCCTCCTGCGTGAGCTCGACGTCGTTCCAGCGCCCCGCGCCTTTCGACTGCCGGCTCCAGAGCGCGGAGATCTCCTCCGACCCGGCCCAGTTCGCGAGGAGCTTCACGCGGATCGGGCGCGAGGAGACCGGACCCCCGACCGGCGGGTCTCCGTTCGGAACGGATGCGGCCGGAGAGTCGTCGAACCCGCGGCCGTAAACGTGTTCCTCGACGAAGAGGCGATCCCCCTCGGGCAACGGCAGCTCCCTCCCGCGGCGCGCGAACAGCTCCGCGAGGGCCCGGCGCCCGTCGAGCCGGCACCGCCGCGCGAGGCGGTGGAGCGGCTCGGCGCGGGACGGCCTGAACTCCCACGCCGCGAGGTACGCCGCGAGGACCTGCTCCCACGGCTCTCCGAGCGCCTCGAGGCACTCGCCCGCCCTGACGAGCGACCAGAAGACTTCCTCGGCGAAGCCGCCCATCCCCGCGCGACGCCGGTTCGCCTCCAGCGCGGCCCGGAAGTTCCCCGCACACTGCTCGCTCTGGGCGAGATAGAACGCGCTCCGCGCGTCGGACGGATCCGCTTCGAGAGCGGCGCGCAGGAGCGCCGCGTCGCGGGCCCACTTGCCGGCGGCGCGGCTCCTGCTCCCGAGGTGGCGCGCCTCGACGTGGTAATCGCCCTCGAGGCGCACCTCGTCCGCCCCCGGATCGAGGCAGACCGGATACTCGTGGACGACGCCGCGGTAGGCCCAGCGCAAGGCGGTGCGGAAGATCTGGCGCCGCCAGAACCGGACCCCCGACCGGATCTTCAGGAGATACGAGTCATGCGTGAGGCCCGAGAGGTCCGGCGCCCCGACGAGGACGTCGTCCGCGTCGAGGACCCACACGTAGTCCGCACGGCGACCGCACAGCTCGAGCGCCTCGGTGCGGTTCGTCCCGAAGTCGCGCCAGGGCCGCTCGAAAACTTCGCCGGAGACGCCGTGCGACGCGAACGCCCGGCGGACGACGTCCTGAGTGCCGTCCGTCGAGCCCGTGTCGACGACGACATACGCGTCGAGAAACGGCGCAACGCTCGCGATCGCTTCGGCGACGACATGGGCTTCGTCGCGGACGATCATGCTCAGGCAGATCGTCGGCCGGGTCCGCCCCTGCCCCACTCGCGACCTCAGGGGGGGCCGGTCGGTCCCGTCGGTCCCGTCGGTCCCCCGCCGGTGCCCGCCGACTGCGCGGCGGCCGGAGTCGGCACCGTGATGGACGCGATCACGGGCAGCGCGGCGGCGATGGCCCCGAGGTGCTTCAACATGCTCCGGCGGGAAGGCGACGGCGGCGCCTCGACGCCCGCGGGCTCGAGCAGCGCGAGTCGACCCAGCTCGTCGAGCGCGAGCGCGACGATCTCCTCGTCCACGGGCAGGCCGTGGCGCGCGGCGAGCTCCTCCGCCATTCGCGCAGGCGGCGTGTGCCCGTCGGCGAGGCGGAAGACCGTCGCCGCGGACGCGTTCAGGCAGTGCGCGCGGTGGCGCACGAGGTCGTACACGAGAAGCTCGTCGCCGAGCTCCTCGACCCGGAGGGTCGTCAGGTGGGCCTTCGGATAACGTCCCGGCATGTTTCCTCCCGCTTCGCAGTAACCTGATTGAGACGATGTCGCGCGCAAGCCTACCAGACGCGGACCCGGGCCGACGTACGGCGTGGCCCCTGCCCGGGGAGCGGCTGCTCCTCGCCGCCGGCACGGCGCCGCCGGATCGCGGCCTCGACGCGTTCCGCACGTGGGCGCGCCTGCGCCCGGGACCGGTTCCGCCGGCGGAGCGCCGCCTCCTTCCGCTCGCCTGGTGGAACCTCCGATCGCTTTCCAGAGGCGAACCCGCGCTCGAAGCGGCGGGCGAGGCGTTTCGCGGCGCGTGGGCCGACACCGTCCGGCGCGAGGCGTCCGTGGCCGGCATCCTCGCGTCGCTCGGTGCGCTCGCCGCGCCCGTCCTCCTGAAGGGCGCGGCGCTCGTCGCGTCCGGGGTCGTCCCCTCGGGCGCGAGGCCGATGGCGGACGTCGACGTCCTCGTCGAGGCCGGGCGGCACGAAGCGGCTCGCGCGTTCCTCCTCGGCGCGGGCTTCACGCCGATTCTCCCGGCACCCGAAGGCGCGCGCGCGCGGCTCCACAGCGAAGGACTCCGCCGGAGCGACGGTCTCGCATTCGACCTCCACGCGGCGGCGTTCGCGTCTCACCGCGCTCCGGGCGCGGACGACCCTCTCCTCGCGCGGACGCGCGCCGCCTCTTACGCGGGCGCCGCCGTGCGCGTCCCAGCGCCCGAGGACCACCTCCTCCTCGTGTGCTGGCACGGCCTCCACTGGAGCGACGCGCCCGCCGTCCACTGGGTCGCCGACGCGCTGCTTCTCCTGCGGCACGCCGGGGACCGGTTCGACTGGGACGTGTTCACCGCAGAGGCCGTCCGGAGAAACGTCGCCGCGTCGGCCGCGCGCGCCCTGCGCTTTCTCTCCGCCGACTTCGGCGCGGCGGTCCCGCCGCGCGTCTTTCTCGCGCTCGACGCGGCGCCGGGCGGCTTCCTCGGCCGGCTCGAGGCGGCGACGATCGTCCGGCCCCCGTCGCTGGCGGGCGGCCTCCTCGTCCACTGGCTTTCGCACCGGCGCGCCCGGCCCGGCGCCGGCCTCTGGTCCTCTCTCGTCGGGTTTCCGCGGCACTTCGCGGACATGTGGGGCGTCGGCGCGCCCGCGCGCGTTCCGGGAGAGGCTCTGTCACGCATCCGGAGCCGGATCCGGAAATCCCGCGAGACCCGCGCGTGACGCCGCCTTTCGACGTCCGCCTCGCAGGCCTCTCGGCACGCGTCATCGCGCCCGACGACGGCCTCCTCGCCGCGCTCGCCGAACGCCTGCCTCCCGCCGCCCCGGCAAAGGCGCGCCGGCGCGCCGACGTCACGTGGACGCTGGAGCCTGCGCCGGGCAGCTCGCTCGTCGGAATCCGCCGGGACGGCCGCGCGCCGGGACGCGCGCGGAGCCGCGAAGAGGCCGTCGAGCGCGTCGCGTTCCAGCTCGCGCTCTTCTTCGCCCGCCGCGCCGAGGGCCTCGCGTTCTTCCACGCCGGCGCCGTGTCGTGGCGGGGCGGCGCGATCCTCCTCCCCGGCCGCTCGATGAGCGGCAAGAGCACGCTCGTCGCCGCGCTCCTTTCGGCCGGAGCGCGCTACCTCTCGGACGAGCTCGCGCCCGTGGACGCGGCGGGGCGCGTCCACGCCTGGGCGCGTCCTCTCTCGCTCCGGGCCCCCGGCCGGGGCGCCGACCGCCTCGCCCCCGCCGCGCTCGGCGCGAGCACCGCGAAGGGACCGGTGCGCGTCGCGGCGGTCGTCTTCCTGCGGCATCGGCCCGCAGACGTCCTCCGGATCGAGAGGTTGTCGCGCGGCGAGGCGGCTCTCGGCCTCCTCGACAATGCGCTCGCCGCCCGCTCGCGTCCCGAGACGTCGCTGTGCGTCGCCCGCGCCGTCACCGAGCGGGCGGCGCTCTTCCGGGGAACGCGCGGCGAAGCGGGTGAGACTGCGCGGGCCCTTCTCGAGGGCGTCCTCGCGCCGCCTTGACTGCCGGCTCGTCAGACCGTGGCTTCGGCGCGCGCCGGGACCGTGCGGACGGCCGGCCCGCGGACGGGCACGACGAGGACGGCGCACGGCGCCCAGTGGACGATCGACTCGACGACGCTGCCGATCAGGAGCGTTCGAACCGTGCTTTCGCCCGGCGACCCGATCACGACGAGCTCGGCCGGCAGGCTGTTCGCGAGCCTGAGGACGGCGGCGCCGGGCGCGCCGTGCACGACGAGCCGCTCGCCCTCCGCGCCGAACCGCTCGAGCGCCTTCGACATCCTCGCGCGCGCCGCGCCGTCCTGCTCCTCCATGAGGCCGTCCGAGAGAGTCTCGACGAGCGCCGTGAGGACGCCCCACGTGAACCCCGCGATCCTCGTGTCCACGTCGTGGACGAGGAAGACCTTCGCCTTCCGGCGGCGGGCTTCGCCGACGGCGGTGCCCACGGCGGGATACGCCGGTCCGACGAGGTCGCTCGCGACGAGGACCTTGCCGCTGCGCGGGGAGGGCCGGGCGACGAGGACGGCGCACGGGGAGTGACGCACCACGGCCTCCGCGAGATCGCCGCCCGGGCCGCCCGGCTCCGCCGCGTTCACGACGATGAGGTCCGCTTCGAGCGCCCGCGCGCGCCCGAGAAGCGGCGTGACCCGGTCTCCCGGCGCGACGAGGAAGAATGCCAGCTCGGCACCGTGGGCCGCCGCGATCGACTCGGCTTCCCGGACCGCCTCGCTCTTCTCGGCGCCCCGTTCCATCGCACAGAGGATCTTGCGGATCGCCACGATGTCCCCGGAGACACATCCTGCAAGTCCGGGACCCGCCCGGGCGCGCCACCGGGGCGCACTTCGTTCAAAAAGTCCTGCGTTGGAGAAGCGAACCGCCGAAAGCGTTGAGAGCAAATCTCAACTTAAGTCTCCTCCCCGCGCGTAACCGCGCCGCCGCGCGCGGCGGCCTCTACCGCGGCCCGCCGGCCCCGAGC
>DATKLW010000206.1:0-11640 GCA_035542215.1 Thermoanaerobaculia bacterium
CCTCGCCCAGGCGGACCGCCACGGCAACCTGAACGTCAGCAAGTTCGGCACGCGTCTCGCCGGCGCCGGCGGCTTCATCAACATCTCCCAATCCGCCAAGACCGTCGTGTTCGTGGGCACGTTCACGGCGTCCGGGCTGGAGGTCGCCGTGTCCGAGGGGCGCCTCCGGATCGTCAAGGAAGGCGCCACGCACAAATTCGTGAAGGACGTGGAGCACCGCACCTTCAGCGGCGCCGTGGCCTTCCGCCACGGCCAGCGCGTCCTCTACATCACGGAGCGCTGCGTCTTCCGCCTGACGGACAAGGGGCTGGAGCTCACCGAGATCGCGCCGGGGATCGACCTCGACCGGGAGATCCTCGCGCAGATGGACTTCGCTCCGGCCGTCTCTCCGGACCTGCGTCTCATGCACGCCTCCATCTTCCGTCCCGAACCCATGGGCCTCCTGGGAATGCTGCCCGGGGCCTGAAGCCCTCGCATGGACCCATCTCCCGACCTGAAAGGACATCCGCTATGAGCAACGTGAGCATCATCGGCGCCCACAACACCCAATTCGGCGCCTTCGTGAAGAAGGACAAGGCCACCGGCCTCATGACCGACACGAAGTCGTACTACGACCTCCTCGTGGAGGCAGGCCGCGGCGCGATCGCCGACGCCGGCCTCGAAGCGAAGGACATCGACGCGGTTTTCGTCGGCTCCTGCTCGCCGGGCTCCTTCCTGAACCAGGAGCACGTCGCCCCGATCGCCGCCGAGATCCACCCGGACCTCAGGTTCAAGCCGATGACGCGCTGCGAGTGCGCCTGTGCATCCGGCTCGGTCGCGCTTTACGCGGCCCTCTACGCCGTCGAGGCCGGCCGCGCGAAGCGCGCCCTCGTGATCGGCGTCGAGAAGATGAACCTCCTCCCGACTCCCCAGATGACGCACGTCCTCGCGTGCTCGTCCCACTGGCCGACGGAAGGCTCGAAGGGGATGTCGTTCCCGATGCTCTTCGCCGAGTACGCGAAGGGCTACCAGGCGCACTACAAGATCCCGGACGCCGAGCTCGAGAAGATGCTCTGGACCGCAGGAGCGCTCTGCTACCGGAACGGCGCCGAGAACCCGCTCGCCCACGTGAGGACAGGCCCGAAGACGGCCGACGAGATCATGAAGCTCAACGAGCCGGACGCGAAGGGCAAGTGCAAGAACATGATGATCGCGCCGCCGCTCCGCCTCCACGACTGCTCGCTCGTCACGGATGGCGCCGCGGCCGTCGTCGTGACGCGCACCGCGGACGTCCCGAACAGGAAGCGCGCCGCCGTGATCGCGGGCATCGGCCACTCCGTCGAGCGGCTGCCCGAGAACGTGCGCCCGAACATGTACGACCTCATGGCGGGCCGGGACGCGACCGCGAAGGCCTACAAAGAGGCCGGCATCACGGCGGCCGACGTGGACCTCGCCGAGGTGCACGATTGCTTCACGATCAATCAGATCATGTCGACCGAGACACTCGGATTCTCGAAGGACGGCCGCGCCGGCTACGACTACCTCGACGGCCGCTTCACGCCGGACGACAAGATCGCGATCAACCTTTCGGGCGGACTCAAGTCCAAGGGGCATCCGGTGGGCGCGACCGGCGTCTCGATGCACGCCCTCATCTACAAGCAGCTCATCGGGGAGCCGATCGGCGTCAAGGCGAAGAAAGCCGACGTCGGCGTTTCGTTCAACGTCGGCGGCTCGGCGGTCACAAACTGCGTCACGGTCCTGAAGAAGCTCTGACGCGAGAGGACGCTCATGCAACCCATTCGCTACAACGACATGGACTTCACGATCGAGAGGGCGGGCGAGAAGTGGGACATCCGCTGCACGCGGGCGAACGGCTCCGTCGCGACCGCCGCCGCCGGGCTCTTCGCCGGGCTGCCGGAGAGCGACGCGCGCGCCCGGGCGCTCGCGCTGATCAAGACGGTCTTCCCGGTCGGCGTGAACTCCGTCGGCCCCGACGTCGCTCATCCGAACACGATCGGCGATCTGAAGATCGTGGGGCCCGACGTCATGCACCCCAACTTCGTTTACTGGGACAAGGACAGCGTTTCGTGCCCGAAGGAACCCTGACGGTCGACGGCGGGTTCCCTCGTTTTCATTCGACTGAAGATTCGATGCGGAAGGATGCGTCATGGAACTGAAGAACAGCGTTGCGATCGTCACGGGCGGAGGGAACGGAATCGGCGAAGCGGTCGTAAAGCACTTCGTCTCGAAGGGCGCGAAGGTCGCGGTCGTGGACGTCGTGCAGAAGAACATCGACCGCGTCGTCGCCGAGGTCAAGAAGGCCGGCGGCGAGGCGATCGGCATCCAGGCGAACGTCACGAGCGAGGCCGACACCGCCCGGTTCATCAAGGGAACGATCGAGGCGTTCGGGAAGCTCAACATCGCGGTCTCGTCGGCCGGCGTCATCCGCGACGGCCTGACGCTGACGCCCGACAAGGAGACGGGGAAGATCGCCCGCAAGCTCGGCCTCGACAAGTGGCAGGCCGTGATCGACACGAACCTGACCGGCACGTTCCTCACGATGCGGGACGCGGCGGAAGCCATGGTGAACGGCGGCTGGCCCGGCCTCCTCGTCCCGATCTCGTCCGTCAACAAGTGCGGGCAGGTCGGCCAGATCAACTACTCGTCGGCCAAGGTGGCCGACGCCCTGATGCCGAAGATCCTCGTCGGCGAATTCCTGATGCGCGGCATCCGGAACGTCCGCTGCGTCGCGGTCGCTCCCGGCTACACGGCCACGCCCATGCTCACGGGCATGAACCAGGACGCGCTGAAGGCGATCCTCCAGGACGTGCACCTCGGACGGCTCATCGCGCCCGAGGAGATCGCCTCGATGATCGGATACGCCGTCGAGAACGAGGCCCTGAACGCCACGACGATCGAGATCACGGGCGGCCTGTGCTATCCGGGAGGGATCGCGAAGTAGGCCCGGCGGCGCGCGGCCCGGGGGGCCGCGCGCTCAGCGCCGCGCGCGCGCGAGCGCGGGCGTCCCCGCGGAGGGGGCGACGCGCTCGCGCAGCATTCCGTGCCGGAGGATCTCCGCGATCTCGCGCATGACGAGGTCGCTGTCCTTGCCGAACTGTTCCGGCACTCCGAAGAGGATCTCCACGGCGTAGTAGTGCAGGAAGACGCGGCTCGCGAGCATGACGGCGGTCGTGACGGGGACACCCGGCCGGATCTCGCCCGAGACCGCTTCGCCGTGCGCCACGATGAACCGCTCGAACCGCGCGGCCATCTCCGAGTAGAACTTCCGGATGTGGTTGCCCGACAGCTCGACGACGTCGACGTAGATGAGCGCGACGTGGCGCCGCCACACGCGGACGCTCTCGTGCGCGGCGGCCGCGAGCTCCTCGAGGTTGTCCGGGAACGCGCCGGAGGCGAGCGCCCTGTTGAACGGGAAGTCCGGACTCTCGATCGCCTTCCAGTACTGGGAGAGGACGGTCTGGAAGATCGTCTCCTTGTCCGCGAAGTGGTGGTACACGTTCCCGGTCGAGACGCCGGCCCGTTCCGCGACGTCGCGGATGCTCGTCCCGCGGTACCCCTGGCTCGAGAAGAGCTCCAGCGCAGCCTCGAGGATCGCCTGACGGCTCTTTTCGGACTTCTTGTCCTGATCCACGGTCCGAGTCTAGACGATCGGGGCGCCCGGCGAGCCGGTCAGACGGCGGCGGGCACGCCCGCGAGCATCGCCCTCAGGCGCGGAAACGCGGCCGCGATGTCCTCCATCGACACGGCGCCCACCGACAGGCGGAACCAGCCCGTGTCGCCCGCGAAGCCGAAGGCCTGGAACGGCACGACGCCGAGGCCCGCCTCCTCGAGGAGAAGGCGGCGCACGTCGTCGTTCGTCTTCACCGGAACGCCTCTCACGGTGCGGCCGAACAGATCGAAGCGCGCCGAGAGGTAGATCGCCCCCTGAGGCTCGACGGCGTCCACCGGGAAGCCGTCCTTCTTCATCGACATGACGCCGTCGTAGAGCGCCTGGAGACGCTCCTCGAGCTTCCGCCGCACGGTCGCGCGGAACGCGTAAACGGCCGCGGGCTGCGAAAGGAACCTGGCGACTCCCGTCTGCTCGGCCTTGGGCGCCCAGGCGCCCACGTGGCCGAGGATGTCCGACATCCGCTGGCGGATCGGCGGGGGCATGACGCCCCACCCCACGCGCATGCCGGTCGCGCAGAACGCCTTCGAGATCGCGTCGAGGAAGACGACATACGGCGCGCTCTCGGGCACGAGTCCGACGGGCGTGTGGTGCTCCGTTCGCCCGAACGTGAGCGTCCAGTAGACCTGGTCGTACACGAGGTAGAGCGGGCGGCGCCGGCCCTCGGAATCGCGCCGGAGGTTCTCCTCGACGACCATCGCCGTGAGATCCGTGAGCGCCTGCTTGCCGATCGCGGTGCCCGTGGGGTTCAGCGGCGAGTTCAGGATCAGGAGGCGCGCCCCCGGGACGTGCGGGCGGATCTGGTCCGGCGTCGGGAAGAAGTTCGTCGCGGCCGAGACGGGGATCGGGATCCCGCGCGAGCCGGAGAGGTACGCGTAGTGGTTGTTGTTCCACGTCGGGACGGGGTAGATCGCCGCGTCGCCGGGATCCACGAGCGTCCGGTACGTGCCGTACAGGAGCGGACGCGCGCCGGCCGCGATCACCACGGACTCGACGGGGTAGGTGAGGCCGAGGTCGCGCGCGTAGAGCTTCACGACCTCCTCGCGCAGCGGGAGGATGCCCTCGGCCGGCGGGTAGTTCGTCTGGCCTGCCGAGAGCGCGTCGCGCGTCGCCGCGAGGAGGCCCTCCGGGATCGGGAAATTCTTCGGGTCGAAGTCGCCGATCGTGAGATTGCAAACCGGATTGCCCCGGGCCTGGAGGGCGCGGATCTCTCCGGCAATCCGGAGGATCTCGGAGCCGACGACCCCTCGCGCGAGATCGGACAGGCCCTTGTCCGCCTTCTCGGGCGCCTGGAAATACGAGGCAACGTCCATTCCCACGAGTGTATTACGGCGCCCGCGCCGCGAGGCGAGACGCGGCTCGCCCGGAGGCGGACGGTCGCCTGCTAATCTCCGCGCCCATGCGCTGGTCCCAGTCTTTTCTCGTAACTCTGCGGGAGGTCCCCGGCGACGCCGAGGTGGTCTCCCATCAGCTTCTCTACCGTGCGGGCTTCATCCAGAAGCTCGCGGCGGGCGTGTACTCGTACACGCCGTTCGGCTTCCGGTCCCTCCGCAAGATGACGGAGATCGTGCGCGAGGAAATGGACGCCACGGGCGCCCTGGAAGTCGAGCTCCCGATCCTCCAGCCGAAGGAGCTCTGGGTGGAGTCCGGCCGATGGGACCGTTACCAGGCCGAAGGGATCCTCTTCCACCTCAAGGACCGCAAGGACGGCGAGTTCGCGCTCGCGCCCACGGCCGAGGAGGCCGTGACGGACATGGTCCGGCGCTCCGTGACGTCGTGGCGGCAGCTGCCGTTCAACCTCTATCAGATCCGGACGAAGTTCCGCGACGAGATCCGGCCCCGGTTCGGCCTCCTGCGCGGGCGCGAGTTCCTCATGAAGGACGCGTACTCCTTCGACCTCGACCAGAAGGGCCTCGACGCGCACTACGCGAAGATGGACGCGGCGTACCGGAAAATCTTCGACCGCTGCGGCCTCGAGTTCGCGGTCGTCCAGGCGGACTCGGGCGCGATCGGCGGCTCGGCCTCCGAGGAGTTCATGGTCGTCGCGGACACGGGCGAGGACGCGCTCGTCTTCTCGGAGGCGGGCGACTACGGCGCGAACATCGAGAAGGCGACGACGGCCCCCCTTCCCGAGCCGTGGGCGGGGGAGGAGGCGAAGCCCTTCCAGAAGGCCGGCGCGACGACGCCGGGAATTACGACGACGGAGGGGCAGGCGAAGCACCTGAAGACCGAGCCCGCGAGAATCGTCAACACGATGGTCTACGAGGCGGTGGACGCCGACGGCAAGGCCCGCCTCGTCGCAGTTCTCATCCGAGGCGATCTCGCCATCAACGAGGTCAAGCTTCCGAAGGCGATCGGCGCGCTTCACGTGAAGCTGGCTTCGGAAGAGATTCTCAGAAAGGTCACGGGGACGCGCCCCGGTTTCGTGGGTCCCCTCTCCCTATTACCATTCGAAGAAAATCCGATTCTTCTCTTCGTCGACCGCTCCCTCGAGCACGGCGTCAACGTCTGGTGCGGGGCGAATCTCGACGATCATCACCACGCTCAGGTCTCCATCCCGCGCGACGTGATGTCCGACCCCGCCTTCGCCGGCGTCGTCGAGGTCGCGACGGCCCGCGACGGCGACCCGTCGCCCGCGCCGAAGGGCGGCGCCCTCCGGATCAAGCGCGGCATCGAGGTCGGTCACATCTTCAAGCTCGGCACGAAGTACTCCGAGGCCATGAAGTGCGAAGTCGCGGACCAGGCGCAGAAGATGGTCCCGCTCGCGATGGGCTGCTACGGGCTCGGCCTCGGCCGGACGATCGCGGCCGCGATCGAGCAGCACCACGACGAGCACGGCATCGTCTGGCCGGTTCCGCTCGCGCCGTACGCATGCGTCGTCGCGGCTCTCCAGCGCGACGCGGACGTCCTCGCGGCGGCCGACAGGCTTTACGGGGAGCTGAAGGCCGCGGGCGTCGAGGTTTTCTACGACGACCGCGACGAGCGGCCCGGCGTCAAGTTCAAGGACATCGACCTGATCGGATTCCCCGTCCGCGTCGTCGTCGGCGGGAAGTCCCTGGCGAAGGGCGTCGTCGAGGTCTCGACGCGGCGCGAGAAGCTGGCGCAGGGGATCGCTCTCGGGAGCGTCGTCGAAATCGTGAAGAAGACGCTCGCGGCGGGCGCGAAGACCCTGGCCGTGTAGGCGGCCGGGAGCTCACGTGGCCCTCACCGAGACGCGCATCTCCGACTTCGTCTCGGTGTTCACGCACGGCGGCGAGACGCTCGCCGAGAGCTACGGCTCGAACGCGACGGTCTTCTTCGGCAAGGGCGCCGTCGTCGTCGTGGACCCCTTCGTCGCGCCGCGCCAGGCTGCGGCGCTCGGCGCGCACATCGCGGCCCGGACGGTGGACCCCGTCACGCACGTCGTTCTCACGCACCACCACACGGACCACGCGCTCGGGGCCTCGTTCTTCGCGGCGCTCGGCGCCGACGTGATCGCGCACGAAGCCGCGGCGCGGCGCATCGCGCTCGAGCATCCCGGTCTCGTCGCCGAAAGGCGGCGTGACCCGGCGCTCGAGGGCCTCTTCGACGGGGCCGAGCCCTGCGCGCCGACGCGCCTTGTCGCGACCGGCCTCGCGTTCGAGGCCGGCGGGATCCGGTTCGACGTCTTCCACCCGGGGCATGCGCACACGCCCGGGGACCTCTGCGTGTACGTGCCGGCGCTCGGAGTCCTCGTCGCCGGCGACCTCGTCTCGACCGGCTACCACCCGAACTTCGAGGACGCGGACGCGGCCGGGTGGCACGACGCTCTCGTGAGGCTCCGCGGCACTCCGTTCTGGACGCTCGTCCCCGGCCATGGGCCCGCCGGCGGCCGCGAGGCCCTCGAGGAGCAAATCGCCTACCTCGACGCGGCCCGGCGGATCGTGACGGAGGCCCTCGAATTCGGCGTCGACCCGGCCGCGGCTCTCAGGACCGCGTACCCCGACCGGCTCCTCGCCGCCGTCCTCCCGGACGCAGTGAAGGCCTTCACGCCGCGCTGACTGGCGCGCGGCGTTTTCCGCGCGGGGGGTTTGATGCGCCCGCATCATCCGGGGACGCGTAAACCCGGGACTATGATTCATGCCCGTTTCCATGAAGAAAGGAAGACACGAGTGAGCTTCACCAAGCAGGACGCCCTCGACTACCACTCGGCGGGCCGCAAGGGAAAACTCGAGGTGATCCCCTCCAAGCCCTGTGCGACCGCCCGCGACCTGTCCCTCGCCTACACGCCCGGCGTCGCCGAGCCCTGCCTCGAGATCGCGAAGGATCCGGAGCTCGCCTACGAATACACGGGGAAGGGCAACCTCGTCGGCGTCGTCTCGAACGGGACGGCCGTCCTCGGCCTCGGCGACATCGGAGCGATCGCCGGCAAGCCGGTCATGGAAGGGAAGGGAGTCCTGTTCAAGAGGTTCGCGGACGTCGACGTGTTCGACATCGAGGTCGCCGAGCACGATCCCGACAAGCTCATCGAGTGCGTCGCCCGGCTCGAGCCCACGTTCGGCGGGATCAATCTCGAGGACATCAAGGCGCCGGAGTGCTTCTACATCGAGGAGCAGCTCAAGAAGCGCATGAAGATCCCGGTCTTCCACGACGACCAGCACGGGACGGCGATCATCTCGGCCGCGGCCTTTCTGAACGCGCTCGAGATCGCGGGCAAGAAGATCGAGAACGTGAAGGTCGTCTTCGCGGGCGCCGGCGCAGCCGCCGTCGCCTGCGCGAACCTCTACATCACGTACGGCGTCAAGCTCGAGAACATCCTCATGGTCGACCGGACCGGCGTCATCTGGAAGGGCCGGACCGAGAACATGAACGTCTACAAGGAGCGGTTCGCGCGCGACACGAAGCTGCGCACGGTCGCCGAGGCCCTCGTGGGCGCCGACGCCTTCATCGGCGTCTCGGCCGCGAAGCTCATCACGGGCGAGATGATCAAGAAGATGGCGAAGGACCCGATCGTCTTCGCGATGGCGAACCCGGTTCCGGAGATCCTGCCGGAGGAGGCGAAGGCCGCGCGGCCGGACGTCATCATGGCGACGGGCCGGTCCGACTACCCGAACCAGGTCAACAACGTCCTCGGCTTCCCGTTCATCTTCCGCGGTGCGCTCGACTGCCGCGCGACGCAGATCAACGAGGCCATGAAGCTCGCGGCGTCCAAGGCGCTCGCGAATCTCGCGAAAGAGGACGTCCCGGACTCCGTCGCCCGCGCGTACGGGGTGGACGGCTTCAAGTTCGGCCGTGAGTACCTCATCCCGAAGCCCTTCGACTGGCGGGTCCTCCTGCACGTGCCTCCGGCGGTCGCCCAGGCGGCGGCGGACACGGGTGTCGCGCGCCGGCCCATCAAGGACATGGAGGCGTACAAGCGGAAGCTGGAAGGCATGCTCTCGCGCTCGCGTTCCTTCATGCAGGTCATCCACGGGAAGGCCAAGAGCGCCCCGAAGCGCGTCGTCCTCGCCGAGGGCGACCACCCGAAGATCCAGCGCGCCGCGAAGATCCTCGTCGAGGAAGGGCTCGCGACGCCGATCCTCCTTTCGCGCGGGAAGAAGGCCGAGGCGGCGCTCCGGGCACTCGACGTCAAGTCGCACATCGAGGTCGTCGACCCGGAGACGAGCCCGAACTATGCGAGGTACGCGAAGGCCTTCGTCGAGAAGAGGAAGCGCCACGGCGTGACCCTCGAGGATGCCGAGCGCACGATGCGCTTCCGGAACTACTTTGCCTGCATGATGGTCGATCAGGGCGACGCGGACGTCTCCCTCTCCGGCCTGACGGCGTCGTACCCGGAGACGATCAAGCCGGCCCTCCAGACGATCGGCGTGAACGCGGGCGTCAAGAAGGTCTCGGGTCTCTACGTCCTGATCCTCCAGGACCGGACGTTCTTCTTCGCGGACACGACCGTCAACATCGACCCGACGGCCGAGGACCTCGCGGAGATCGCCCTCCTCTCGGCCGACACGGCGAAGCTCTTCGGGATCGAGCCGCGCGTCGCGATGATCGCGTTCTCGAACTTCGGCTCGACGTCGCATCCGTCGACGAACAAGGTGCGCGACGCGGTCAAGCTCGTGAAGCAGCGCCGGCCCGGCCTCGAGTGCGACGGCGAGATGCAGGCCGACACGGCAGTCCTGCCGGAGTTTCTCAAGGAGAACTACCCCTGGACCGACCTCAAGGGCCCGGCGAACGTCCTCGTCTTCCCCGAGCTCCAGAGCGCGAACGCCGCCTACAAGCTCGTGTGGCGTCTCGCGAAGGCCGAGGCGATCGGACCCATCCTCATGGGGATGGGCAAGCCCGTTCATGTCCTCCAGCGCGGCGTCGAGGTGACGGACATCGTGAACATGGCCGCCTTCGGCGTCGTGGACGCCCAGTCGCGCGGGAAGTGACGCCCCTCCACGCGGCCCGCTCGTACCGTACGATGCGGGCCGCGTGGACATCCTCACGATCCTGAGCGCGGCCGTGGCCGGGCTGGCCGCGGCTCCCGTGCTCGACGGATTCCTCCGCTGGAGGCGCCTCACGGCGCCGGGGGGCGCGCGAGCGCCCGCGGGCGCCCGCGCGCCGGAACGCGTTCTTGTCCTGATTCCGTCGCGCGCGGAAGGCGCGAGAGTCGGCGACCTGGCGGGCGATGTTCGAAAAGAGACTTCTTCGAAGGTGAATGCCGACGTGCTGGTCGTCCTCGACGGGCCTGACCCCGAGGCCGAGGCGCGGCTCGCGCGCGACGGCGTTCATTACGTTTCGAAGAACTTCGCAGGCCCCTCCAAGGGCCACGTCCTTGCCTTCCTGGCGGAGAGCCTGGGCGAGCGTCTGAGCTCATACGATTTCATCCTCGTCTTCGACGCCGACATGCGCCTGCCCGACGGCTTCTTTCGCGACCTGCGCGTCCCGGAGGGGACGGAGGCATTCCAGCTGCCGGTCCGTCCCGCGGGCGTCCCGGCGCCCGGCGCCCCGCGCGTCGAGGCGCTGTCGCTCGCCGAGGCGCGCCTCGACGACCTCGCCCGCGACGCGTCGGGCCTGCCCGTCCGCCTGCGCGGCAAGGCGATGGGTTTCACGGCCGCCGCCTTCCGCGCCGGCCCGGCAAAAGCGACGAAGACGACCGCCGAGGACTCCGAGGCCACGCTCGCACTCCTCGCCCGCGGGGTGCGCGTGCGCGCGCTCGACGGGCCATTCGCGTTCGACGAGCCGCCTGCGGACGCGGGAGCGATGGGCCGGTCGCGGGCGCGCTGGTTCGGCGGGCACCTGAAGCTGTTCTTCGTGGCGCTCGGCGATCTCATCCAGAGTTTCGCGAGGCGGCCGCTGGGGACGTTCGTGCTGGCGTCGGATCTCTGGCTCCGGCCGAGGATCTTTCTGCTTGGGACCCTCGCGTTCTTTGCATGCGCCTCGGATGTGCTGATGGTGGTTTTTTCTTCGAGTGGCGCGTGGGCGGGCCTCGCGGCGGGCGGCGCCGGCGCCGCGTCCGCCGGCGGCGCGGCTGCTTCGGCCCGACCCATCGCGCTGCTGGTCTGCCTCCTGCTTCTTTCACTCGAAGGAAAAGCGGCGATCGCCTTCGAGTGGTTATCGGTCGTCGCGCTTCGCCATCGCATCGGCTATCCCCCGGAAGCACCGGCGGTCTCCGTGGCCGACCTCTCCGACTCGATCCTGATGTGGCTCGGCGCCGCTCTCCGCGGCGCCGCCGCGCCGTCGCGCTGGCACCGGGCGAGGCCCGGGGCATGAAGGCGGTCCTCCTCGTCCCGCGCCTGCCGGGCACGGGCCACACGGGCGACCGCCTGCGCGCGGAGCTGCACCTCGTGGCGCTCGCTCGCGCGGGTTACGAGACGGCGATCGTAGGCGGGGTGCTGAGAGAAGAAGAGGGATTTCTTCGAGTGAAGAATGCGGCGGCGGTTCACGCCGTGCGGCTCCGGCGGTCCCTGCTGCCGGTCGGGCTCGCGTCGGCGGCGATTTCGGGCGCGCCGCTCCAGTCCGCCCTCTTCGAAGGA
>DATKLW010000207.1:0-17429 GCA_035542215.1 Thermoanaerobaculia bacterium
ACCGGTAGCGCTCGCGCTCGGCCATGAGACTCAATCTTAGGCGAATCTTAGGCGAACCTTCGGGACGACGGCCCGCCCCGGGCGTATTCATGGGAGCAGGCGAAATCGCCATCAAGGAGGACCCATGGCCGGCACGCTCGAGCAGGAAGTCCTGGCGCAGGAGGAACGACTGACGCGGGCCACGCGTGAACTCGATCTCGAAGCCCTCGACGACATCTATTCCGACGACATCCTCTTCACGGGGGTGACCGGCGCGACCTGCGGCAAGTCGAACCTCATGGACGAGGCGCGTCGAGGCGCCGCCGAACGCCAGGCGGCCGCCGGGGCGGGACCGTTCGTAGCGTCGTACTCGAAGGACGACGTCAAGGTCGTCGCGCACGGCGACACCGCCGTGACGAGCTACCGTTTCGTCGTCACGATTCAGAGCCAGGGCCAGGAAATCAAGCACCGCTGTCGAACCACCAACGTGTGGATGAAGAGGCGGCCCGGCTGGCAAGTGGTGGCCGGCCACACGGCCCGTCTCGACGCCGTCCCCTGTTGACGGAGCGGCTCGACACGCTCGGACTCGTTAGGCCGCTCCGGTCAAGGCCGGGAGACTCTAGGAAAGCCTTATGAGCTCGAGCGGCGGGTCTGCCAGCAGGGCCGGATACGTATCAACGGTGGGCCGGCCCTTTCCTGACGATTCACGTCGGACCCCGAAGTGGACGGTGATGCTTCCGTCCTTGTCCTTCTTCGACGTCACGTTGTTGAACGAGTAGGCGTCTCTAGCGTTCTTCTCCACGAAGTCGCGCCGCGTCGCCCTACAGAAGACCCCCGTAGAACCGACCAAAGGCGCGGGCCAGCATCAGGGACATCAGGAGTGCGCCCAGCCCGGTGACGACGACGTGCCGCGTGCTTCGCAGCTCGAAGGTGCCCACGCGGCAAAGGAGCAGATAGCCGACCGCGAAGTTGAACGAGCCCCACAGGACGTTCACCGTCGAGGACGACAACCCCTCACCGGGAGGATGCGCGAAGGGACTCTGAAACGGGTGACCCATGACTCCGGCCACGAAGTGAGGCGCCGCGTTCGCCAGAAAAGCGCCGCCGAAGAAATACGCGACGTCGTGATACCAGCGCATCTCCCTGCTCCCTCTCCCCAGCCCAGCTCACTTTCGGTACGTGAAGACCATTCCCTCGTTGTTCATGGTGAACGTGTCGCCTTCGACGGTCCCGGTCGCCGTGCCGGCGCCCTCCCACTTCATGGTCAGCGTGGGTCTCTGCCGCGTGTAGGTCGCCTTGACCTCACGGGTGATGTCGCCGCCCGAGGGCGGAGAGAACACAAGCTTGCTGCTGCAGGTCCCGTCGGCATTGATGATGAAGACGCCGGACTTGACCGTCAGCGTGGCTCCGTGCCGGACCGTGGCCGGCACGGCGTTCCCGTCGACGCTCACGAGAGCAAAAGAGCAGACGGGACCGATGCCGGCGGCGGTCTTCGCCTTCGAGTTGCACCCGGACGAGACGATGACGGCGAGAGCGGCAACGAGAACACTGGAAGGAGAACGCTCTGCTTCATGGCGCAGCCTCCTTGCCCGGGAGATATCGTACGTCCGGAGCGCCTTCGCTCAGGGCCTGACCGGCACGTAGCGGCTCGTGATCGAGATGCGGTCGGCCATCCCGAGCGCCGGGTCGCGCCCGATGTAGAGCGTGTCGTCCCAGCTTCCCTTCTTGTGCATGTCGTTCGGCAGCTTCGCCCAGACCTCGATCGACTCGTCGCCGTGCGTCACGACGAAGTACTGCGCGCGGGGACGGTGGTCGAGCGGGACGCTCCCCGTCAGCCGCACGCCTCCGCCCGCGCGTGCTTCGCGGAAGGTCACGGGCGCGACGTGATCGCCGTCGTCCTCCGACGTCTTGAACGCGAGCGAGACGGCCTCGGACACGGGCTTGCCGCCGAGGGCGCTGGCCGGCACGTGGATGTCGAACTCCACGGCGCCCGCCTCGCCCTTCGCGAGGTCGCTCCACGGGTCCGGCTTCCGGACCGCGACGACGGCCTGGATCAGCCCCCAGCAGACCGCCACGGTGACCGCCAGCCCGAGGAGGACCTTGACGAGGACGGCGGAAGACGGGACCGGCGCGGCGCCGCGCCCGAGGAGCCGGTGCGCGAGCCAGAACGAGAGCGCAAACCCGAGGACGCCCCCGACGGGCCCGATGACGAAGAAGCCCGCCATGCCGGCCGCTCCTTCGCGGTTTCCGTGCAGCGCGGAGAGCACGCCGCCCGCCGCGAACCCGACGACGAACCAGAGGGCGAGGCCGCCGGCGATCCCGGCGAGCGTCGCGAGCGCGAATCGCATGGGCGTTCACTCTACCTTGATGCGCCTCTTCAGCGGTTCCGGAGCCGGCTCCCGTGACGCCATGCACGGGCGCCGCCGCGAGAGGTACGATTCCCACACAAGGTAGAACGATACGAGGAGACGCCATGACGAAAATCTCACGCGCCCGCATCCCCGTCGTTGCCCTCGCCGCGCTCCTGCTCACGAGCTGCGCATGGAAGAAGGACCTCGACAAGGCCCAGGCCGAGAACAAGGCGCTCACCGAGGAGAAGGCCCGCGCCCAGAAGGAGCTGAGCGCCGCCGGCGCCGCGACGTCCGAGATGCAGGGCACGCTCGACGAGGTCCAGAAGGGCCTCGAGGAGCTGCGCACGAAGGAGCTGAAGGCGATCCGGACGTCGATCGCGGTGGCCCAGGAAGGCAAGTCCGCGCAGGCCGCGCAGCGCGACGAGCTGAAAGCGGAGATCGAGGACATCCGCAAGGCCGTCCGGGCGAACCTCGACAAGCTCGCGACGCTCCAGAAGTCGCTGAAGGCCTCGGATGCGAAGGTGACGTCGCTCGAGCGCCTCGTCGGCGAGCTGAAGAAGCAGCTGGACGAAAAGGAAGCCACGATCGCCGCCCTCGAGGAGAAGACGAAGGAGCTCACGAAGACGACCGAGGAGCTGCGCGGGACCGTCAAGGAGAAGGAAGAGGCCGTCCAGCAGAAGGAAGCCGTGATCGCGGACCGCGAGACGCAGATGGCGACCGCCTACGTCCTGATCGCGCCGCAAAGCGCCCTCAAGAAGGCGGGGCTCGTCGAGAAGAAGGGCTCCGTCCTCGGCCTCGGCGGCAACTGGCAGCGCACCGGCCAGTTCGACGAAACTCTTTTCAAGACGGTCGACACGCGCAAGGTCACGACGTTCGACGTCGCGGCCGCTCCCGACAAGGCCCGGGTCCTCTCGGACCACCCGAAGGACAGCTACACGCTCGTCGCCGCGGGCCCGAAGGCGAGCACCCTGACCGTCACGGACGCCGCCCGCTTCTGGAAAGGGAGCAAATATCTCGTCGTGATGCTCCCTGATTGAAGCAAATGCCTCATGCCTGAGGGGGGTCGGGAGCCTCACGATTGACAACGGAGGCTTCCGACCATGGAGAAGTATTCGGTTCGGCACGATTCCAAGGGCGCGCCCCGGCTGGAGGTGCCGTACAAGGGCACCCGGCTGGCCCGTCACCCCATGTACACGAAAGGCACGGCATTCACGGAGGAGGAGCGCGAGGCGTTCGGCCTCGAGGGTCTCCTGCCCCACGCCGTCTCGACGCTCGAGCAGCAGGAAAGGCGGGTCTACGCGAACATCTCGCGCAAGGCCGACGACCTCGAGAAGTTCATCGGGCTCGCGGCCCTGCAGGACCGGAACGAGACCCTCTTCTACCGCACGCTCGTCGACCACATCGAGGAGTTCCTGCCGATCGTTTACACGCCGGTCGTCGGGAAGGCCTGCCAGGAGTTCAGCCACATCTTCCGGCGCGCGCGCGGCCTCTGGATCACTCCGGCCCACCGCGGCCGGATCTACGAGATCCTGGGAAACGCGCCGTTCGAGGACGTCCGGCTGATCGTCGTCACGGACAACGAGCGCATTCTCGGCCTCGGCGACCAGGGCGCCGGCGGCATGGGGATCCCGATCGGCAAGCTCGCGCTCTACACGGCCGCCGCGGGCATCCATCCGGCCCAGACGCTCCCGATCAGCCTCGACGTCGGGACGGACAACGAGTCGCTCCTCAACGATCCGCTCTACCTCGGCTGGCGCTTCCCGCGCCTCCGCGGCCCCGAGTACGACTCGCTCGTCGAGGAGTTCGTGCAGGCCGTCAAGCGCCGCTTCCCGAAGGTGCTCCTCCAGTGGGAGGACTTCAAGAAGGTGAACGCGTTCACCCTCCTCGACCGCTACCAGAAGTCGATCACGTGCTTCAACGACGACATCCAGGGGACGGCCGCCGTCGCCGTCGCCGGCATGATGGCCGGCTGCCGCGTGACGGGCATCCCGGTCAAGGACCAGCGCGTCGTGATCCTCGGCGCCGGCGCCGCGGGCATCGGGATCGCGCGCCTCCTGCGCGACACGTTCTCCCGCGCGGGGCTCTCCGGCGAGGCGCTCACGCTCGCGACCGCGAACCTCGACAGCCAGGGCCTCGTCGTCGACGACGTCCAGATCCGTGATGTCCACAAGCGGCCCTTCGCGTGGCCCGCGGCGCTCGCCGCCAAGTACGGGCTCGGCACCGGCGCGCCGCGCGACCTTCTCGCCGTCGTGAGGGCCGTCAAGCCCACGGTGCTCGTCGGGACGTCCGGCGAGCCCGGCACGTTCACGGAGGCGATCGTCCGCGAGATGGCCAAGCACGTCGACCGGCCCGTGATCTTCCCGATGTCGAACCCGACGAGCAAGACGGAAGCGAAACCGGTCGACCTCGTGAAGTGGACCGACGGCCGCGCGCTCATGGCGACCGGCAGCCCGTTCGACCCCGTGCCGTTTGGCGGGAAGAGGATCACCGTCGGCCAGGGCAACAACGCGTTCATCTTCCCGGGCGTCGGCCTGGGCGTCCTCGTCTCGGAGGCGAAGGAGGTCACGGAGACGATGTTCGCGGCGGCCGCCAAGGCTCTCGCGGACGAGGTCAAGGCTTCCGACCTCGCGTCCGGCAGCCTCTTCCCGTCCACGTCGGAGATCCGGCGCGTGAGCGCCAGCGTCGCCGCGGCGGTCGTGAAGGTCGCCCGCGACTCCGGCCTCGGCAAGGCGATCCCGGATGCGGAGATCCCCAAGGCCGTCACAGCCGCGATGTGGAACCCGGCGTACCTCCCGACCATGGCCGTCGCGCCGCACGCGGACGTCCGTTCGGGCAACGCCGTCCCCGCGCTCGTCTGATTCCCCGGGGGCGCCGGCCCGTTCGCGGACCGGCGCCCCGTCCGGCCTGATAGCCTCGCGGGGCGATGGCGGAGCGCACGGACGTCGCGATCATCGGAGCCGGGGTCGTCGGGACGAGCGTCGCATTCCAGCTCGCGCGCCTCGGGACGACGCGCGTCCTCCTTCTCGAGAAGGAGACCCTCCCCGGCACGGGCTCGACGGCGAAGGCGAACGGCGGCATCCGCGCGCAGTTCACGACGGACGTGAACATCGCGATGTCCCTTGCGTCGATGGAGATCCTCGACGGCCTTGCGGACGAGATCGGCGACCCGCCGATGTACCGCAAGGCGGGCTACCTCTTCCTGACGGGCGACGCGAAGAAGCTCGCCGCGATGGAGTCGGCCGCGGCGTTTCAGCGCGCGCGCGGCGTCTCCGTCGAAGTGCTCGACGCGGCGGGCGTGAGGGCGCGGGCGCCGTTCGCGGCGGGGGAGATCCTCGGCGGGACGTTCGGCCCGCGCGACGGCTTCATCGATCCCGGAGGCCTCACGAACTTCTTCCTGCGCGAAGCGTCGCGCGCCGGCGTCCGGACGCTCTACGGCGCCGGCGTGACGGCGATCGCGCGTGCGGGCGCGGGCTTTCATCTCGAGACCGCCGCCGGCGACGTCGAGGCGGGCGCCGTCGTGATCGCGGCCGGGCCGTTCTCGGGACGCGTCGCGGCCCTCGCGCGCGTCGACGTCCCCGTCGAGCCCGTGCGCCGGCACATCTTCGTGAGCGGACCCTGCCCCGGCCTGCCGCCCGTGATCCCGATGACGATCGACGCGGACAGCGGCGTCCTCGTGCGGCGCGAGGGGAACCGCATCGCGATCGCGTGGTCGAACGCGGACGAGCCGCCCGGTTTCAACGCCGCGTTCGACCCGGACTTCTTTCTCCGCTTCGCGGGGCCGCTCGAGGCGCGCTTCCCGGCGATCGCCGCGTCGGGCCTCGACCTGCACATGAGCTGGTCGGGCCTCTACGAGGTGACGCCCGACCACCACGCCGTCCTCGGCCCGGCCGCCGGGATTCCCGGCCTTTTCGTCGCCTCGGGCTTCTCCGGGCACGGCGTCATGCACGCGCCGGCCGCGGGCCGCGCGGTCGCGGAGATGATCGTCCGCGGGCGGAGCGAGACCGTGGACGTGGCGCCGCTCGCCCTGGACCGCTTCCGGCGCGGCGCTCTCATCCACGAGACGATGGTCCTTTGAGGTCAATGAAGCATTTGAATCAATACGATTTCGTGTGCGGACTTTCCGCGACTGGGCGATCATCCACAGGCTCTTGGGGAAGGTCGGTCGCGCAACCCGTCGTCACGCAGTGCAATCCATTCCCCGGGCGCGGATGGCACCGAAATTGAGAGGCCAGAACGTCCCGATGACGGGACTCAACGGAGGAAAGCAAAAATGAAGAAGACCACCACCGCCGTCGCCGCCATCGCCGCGATCGTCCTCGGCAGCACCGCCTTCGCGACCTCGGACATCATGAAGGCCTACAAGAAGGACAAGGACCCGAAGGCGACCTGCGCGAGCTGCCACGTCGCCAAGATGCCCAAGAAGGGCGAGGCCGAGCTCAACGACCTCGGCAAGAAGGTCAAGGCCGCCGAGGGCAAGGACAAGACGATCGACTGGTCGAAGATCCCGGCCGTCGGGGCGAAGTAGTTCTTCTCCGGCCGCTTCGGCGGCCGGTTTTTTTGCGCCTCCGGGCCCCCGCCTGGAGGCGTTTTTCTTTCCAGCATCAGGGGCCGCAGGGCCCGTCGACCGCCGGCGGCGGACCCGACTTCGCCTCCAGGAGCTGGACCCTCGGCGGCCGCGTGGGCGCGAGCGTGACCGTGAATACGATCTCGCCCGTCTCGCACGCGCGCGTCCACGTGCCGCGCAGCGCGTTCTCCGCCGCGAGGGCTCCCGCCCCGCACGCGCCGTGCTTCGCCCTCAGGCCGGCGAACGCGGCGCGCCGCTTCTCGAGCGGCGAATCGAGGACGAGGTTGTCGGCGGCGAGGGCGTCGAACGCACGGTCGTCCCAGGCGTCGTAGAGGCCGTCCACCGCGGACTTTGCCGCGAGGAGCGCGGGCGAGGGTCGCGGGACGCGCGGCTTGAGACCGCCGCCTTCGGCAAGCGCGTCGAGAGCGTCGCTGAAGGCGGCGCTCCAGCCGGCGTACGTGAGGTTCGCGAGTGCCACGAGCGCGACGCCGTGCTCGGGCAGCCAGAGCATGAGCGACCCGAAGCCGGGCAGGCCGCCGCCGTGCGAGACGACGTGCCGGAACTGGCACGTCGCCCGCGCGCCGAGGCCGTACGCGTAGCCGCCCGCGGCCAGACGGAGCGGCTTGCCGTCCTTCGCGGGCGTCACGGAGGCGCCGTTGAACCGCGCGACCTGCTGCATCTCGCGGAGCGAGCTGCGCCTGACCGGGCCGGCGTCGGCGTCGTCGCGTGGCGGCCACGCCGAGAGGAAGAACGACGTCCAGCGCGCGAGATCGCGCACGGTCGAGAAGAGGCCGCCCATCGAGCCGAACGCGCCGTCCGCAAGCGCGGGCTCCTCGACGGTCGCGACGCCCTCGAGCCGGTAGCCCTTCGCGAGGCGGCCGGGCGGGACGGCCGAGGCCTCCCAGTACGTCGACGTCATCCCGAGCGGCTTCAGGAGGTTCGCGTCGACGTAGTCGCGGTAGCGCATCTTCGAGACGTTCGCGACGACGCGACCGAGGAGCGCGAAGCCCGTGTTCGAGTACTCGAACGCGACGCCCGGGGCGTTCGAGAACGGGATCCCGGCCTTCGCCATCGCGGCGAGGAAGGCGTCGCTCCGCGCGAGCTGGCGGTCGCCCCACGGATTGTCCTCGGGGAAGCCCTCGGAGTGCGTCAGGAGGTGGCGGATCGTCAGGACGGGGGAGTCCGCCGTCGCCTTCGGCATCCCCGCGAGCTCGGGCACCCACTTCTCGACGGCGTCGTCGAGCGAGAGCCTTCCCTCGTCGCGCAGCTTCAGGATCGCGGCGGCCGTGAAGCTCTTCGTCATGGACGCGATCCGGAAGACCGTGTCGGCGTCGACGCCGCCCCCGGCGCCGCTCGCGTCGCGGACGCCCCAGCCCTTCGAGAGGACGAGCTCGCCGTCCACGGCGACGCCGAACGCGGCGCCGGGGAACTTCTGCTTCGCGACCGCGGCCGCGACGGCCTTCTCGACGGCGGGCAGCGCCGCGAGGAGCTTCGCCTTTCGCGCCGGGTCGGCGAACGCCGCGGGAGGCACGTCGCCCGAGGCGCGCGCGCCGCGACCGGCGGGAACGAAGAGGGCGAGAGCGACGAAGGCGCTTGCGAATGCGGCACGGCGAACGAACATGGATCCTCCCCTCTTCACCTTCGAAGAACTTCTCCTCGTCTCTCTTCCGGACTGCTCGGTGGGCCTCAGGAAGCGAGAGGCTCGAAGCGCGCCGTGAAGTGCCGGAGGACACGCGGGGCGGACGTGATCCGGTAGCCCGGCAGCGACGCAGCGTTCCTCGCGACCTCGAGAACGACCTCGGCCACGTAGTCCACGTGCGACTGCGTGTAAACGCGGCGCGGGAACGCGAGGCGGACGAGGTCCATCGGCCCCGGCTCCTCGCGCCCGTCGGGCTTGAGCCCGAACATGACGGTCCCGATCTCGACGCCGCGGATGCCGCCCGTCTCGTAGAGGGCGTTCGCGAGCGCGATCCCGGGGTACTTCACCGGCGGGATGTGCGGGAGGAGCGCGCGCGCGTCGAGATACACGGCGTGGCCGCCGGAGGGGCGGATCATCGGGACGCCGCCGGCCTCGAGCTTCTCGGCGAGGTACTCGATCGAGCGGATGCGGTACTGGAGGTAGTTCTCCTCGACGACTTCGATGAGCCCCTGCGCGATCGCCTCGAGGTCGTAGCCCGCGAGGCCGCCGTACGTCGGGAACCCTTCCGTGAGGATCGTGAGGTTGCGCGCGTTCTCGGCCCAGGCGTCGTCGTTCATCGCGAGGAAGCCGCCAATGTTCGCGAGGCCGTCTTTCTTCGCCGACATCGTGCAGCCGTCCGCGAGGGAGAACATCTCCTGCGCGATCGCCTTCGGCGTCCGGCCGTCCTGCCCCTTCTCGCGGCGCTTCACGAAGTACGCGTTCTCCGCGAACCGGCAGGCGTCGAGGAAAAAGGGCTTCCGGTACTTCGTGCAGAGGGCGCGGACGCCCCGCAGGTTCTCGAGCGAGACGGGCTGGCCGCCGCCCGAGTTGTTCGTGACCGTCACCATGACGAGCGGCACCCGGGCGCCGTCCTTCTTCAGCGTCTCCTCGAGCGCAGCGAGGTCGATGTTCCCCTTGAACGGGTGAAGGAGAGAGGGCACGCGGCCCTCGGGGATCACGAGGTCGCGAGCCTCGGCGCCCTCGACCTCGATGTTCGCGCGCGTCGTATCGAAGTGGTTGTTGTTCGGGACGACGTCGCCCTTCTTCACGACCGTGTGAAACAGGATGCGCTCGGCCGCGCGGCCCTGGTGCGTCGGAATCACGTGCTTGTAACCCGTCAGGTCCTGGATGACGTCGCGGAAGCGGGTGAAGGACCGGCTTCCCGCATACGACTCGTCGCCCTGCATGAGCGCGCCCCACTGCGCGGCCGACATCGCTCCCGTGCCCGAGTCGGTGAGGAGGTCGATCAGGACGTCCGCGGCGTGCAGGAGGAAGACGTTGTAGCCGGCCTCGGCGATCGCCTTGCGGCGGGTCTCGGGCGTCGTCTCCTTGACGGTCTCGACGGACTTGATGCGGAAAGGCTCGATGATCGTGCGAAAACTCATCGTGCCCTCAGGATAGCGCGGCGCTGCCCGAGACGCCGGCGGCGAGCCGCGGAAGGGTGGCGCGCCCGGTCAGGGCGCGGTCGAGACGACCGTGTAACCGATCGTCACGCCGCGGTCCGCGGGAGCCCGGACCTCGATCTTCACGCCGGTTGCGTCGCCGCATTGGCCGCCCTGGACGACGCCGACCGCCTTGCCGTCGGCGACGAGCTCGATGACGGGCTCGGCGTCGCACACGCACACGCGGTACGTCGCGGGCACGCGGCCCGTGTAGATGACCTTGGCGCCCTTGGACTGGATCTGGGCTTCCGTCAGCTTGCTGCAGTCGCGGCCGGCGCCCGCAAGCGGCAGGGCCGCGGCGGAGACGAGGACGACCGCCACGGCAAGCGGGGGTTTCCTCATGGGGACATCCCTCCGCATACAACGTGGGGCGCTGGCGCCGCCGCCTGCCATTGAAGCAGGTGCTTCATGCGGGATCCCGGAAAACCCCTGCAAATCCGGTGAGATTGCGCGTTTTCCGGGCGCTACGTTCCGGCTGTCCCCCAACGGACGGAAAGGCAGGTCACCCATGAAGAACCGCACGAGCCTGTTCGCCTTCCTCGCCGCGGCCGCGGCGGCGCTGTGCCTCGCCATCGTCCCGGCCGCCTCTGCGGACGGACCGAAGCCCGTCAAGGTGATGACGTGGAACCTCTACTACGGCTTCGACGACGCGCCGGTCGTCGCCGCGGCGATGTCCGGCGACCCGGCGCTCGTCGTCGGGGCGGCGACGGAAGCGTGGCGCCAGGTCCACGCGACGGACTTCCACAAGCGCGTCCGTGACATCGCGCTCTGGATCCGCCTCCAGGCCCCCGACCTCGTGGACGTCCAGGAGGCGGTCCGCTACGTCCAGACAGGACCTACGGGCTCGATCGTCGAGACGCTCGACCACGTCGAGATCCTCGTCGCGGCGATGCGCGAGCTGGGCCTGCCGTACGAAGTCGTGTCATCCGTCGACACGCTGGCCGTCGACCTCCCGGTCCTCGACGCGGACGGGAACGTCACGACCGTCTCGCTCCAGGACCGCAGCGCGATCCTCGCCCGGCCGAGCCACGCGGCGATCACCGTCTCGAACCCGCAGCACGGCATCTTCCAGGTCATCCTCGGACCGCCGGACTTCCCGTTCACGATGGCGCAGGGCTGGGCGTCCGTCGACGTGACGGCCTCGGGGCGGAAGTTCCGCTTCGTGACGACGCACCTCGAGGACGCCTCCGGAGACCCGGCCTCGCTCACGCCACTCCAGGAAGCGCAGGCGATGGAGCTCGTGAACGTCCATCTCGCGTCGGGCCTGCCGGTCGTGTTCGCGGGGGACTTCAACACCGACGGCTTCCGCAAGTGGCCCACGTACAACCTGCTCACGAAGGACCTCGGCCTGACCGATGGCTGGACGGCCGTGAACCACGGCAAGCCGGGCCTCACGTGGGGCGAGGCGCCGGACCTTCTGAACCCCGTCCCGCGCCTGACGCAGCGGCTCGACCTCGTCCTCTTCTCGGGCGCGTTCCGTGTGACGGACGCCGACGTCATCGGCGCAACGCTGCTCGACCGCATTCCGGCCGGCATGTGGCCGTCCGACCACGCCGGCGTCGTCGTGACGTTCGTCCCGTGACCGTCCGCTGATCCGCGGGGCGGAGGGCCCCCATGCTTGTGGGACGATCGCGGTCTCCGGAGGTGACCGTGACCGCCAGCCCCCCGTCCCGCCGCACGGCGCGTTCCCTCGTACCCCTTCTTCTCCTCGCCGCGGCGCTCCCCGCCGCGGCGCAGCCTTTCCCGCCCTCTCTCTTCACCGAGCTGCACTGGCGGATGATCGGCCCGTTCCGCGGCGGCCGGACGGTCGCCGCGTCGGGCGTCCCCGGCAACACGAACGTCTTCTACATGGCGCCGAACAACGGCGGCGTCTGGAAGACGACGGACGCCGGGCGCACGTGGGCCCCGATCTTCGACTCGCAGCCGACCGGATCGATCGGTGCCCTCGCGGTCTCGTGGTCGCGCCCCGACCGGGTCTGGGTCGGGAGCGGCGAGGGCCTCCAGCGCCCCGACCTCTCCGTCGGCGACGGGATGTACCGCTCCGACGACGCGGGCCGCTCGTGGACGAAGATCGGCCTCGAGGACGCGCAGCAGATTGCGGCGATCGCCGCCGACCCGAAGGACGCGGACCGCGCGTTCGTCGCCGTCCTCGGCCACCCGTACGGCGCGAACGCGACGCGCGGGATCTTCCGGACGAAGGACGCGGGGAAGACGTGGGAGAAGGTCCTCTACAGTGACCAGGACACCGGCGGCGCGGCCGTCGCGCTCGACCCGCGGGACTCGAACGTCGTCTACGCGGCTCTCTGGTCGGCGCGGCAGGGCCCGTGGGAGAACGGCGAGTGGGAGGGGCCGGGAACCGGCCTCTGGAAGTCCACGGACGGCGGCACGACGTGGCGCGAGATCGGCAAGGGCCTGCCCGGCTTCACGGGCGGCGGCGGGCGCATCGGCTTCGGGATCGCGCCGTCGGACCCGAAGCGGATCTATGCGACCGTCGACGCGCCGAACGAGGAGCGGGAGGCCGCGGGCGGGATCTACGTCTCGGACGACGCGGGGGAGACGTTCACGCGGGTGAACGGCGAAAAGCGCCTCTGGGGCCGCGGCTCGGACTTCGCCGAGATCAAGGTCCACCCCTGGTCGAAGGACACCCTGTGGATCGCGAACACGTCCGTCTACCGGTCGAAGGACGGCGGCAAGACGTTCGAGCCCGTGCGCGGCGCGCCGGGCGGCGACGACTTCCACACGATCTGGTTCCACCCCGAGAACCCCGACGCGATTCTCCTCGCGGCCGACCAGGGCGTCGTGATCTCGGTGAACGGAGGGGCGACGTGGTCGAGCTGGTACAACCAGCCGACCGCACAGCTCTACCACGTGTCCACGGACGACCGCTTCCCGTACTGGGTCTACGGTGGCCAGCAGGAGAGCGGCTCGGCGGGCGTCGCAAGCCGAGGCGACGACGGCGCGATCACGTCGCGAGACTGGCACCCCGTCGCGGCCGAGGAGTACGGCTACGTCGCTCCGGACCCGAAGGACCCCGACGTCGTGTACGGCGGCAAGCTCACACGCTACCGCCACTCGACGGAGGAGGCGCAGGACGTCTCGCCCGCGCCGCTGCGCGGGACGTACCGCTTCCTGCGCACGGAGCCCGTCGTTTTCTCGCACGCCGACCCGCGCGTCCTCTTTTACGCGGGCAACGTCGTCTTCCGGACGGCGGACGGCGGGCGGCACTGGGACGTGATCAGCCCGGACCTCTCGCGCGAGAAGACTGCGGTGCCCGAGTCCATCGGCGTCTTCCGGACGAAGGACCTCGAGACCATGAAGCGCCGCGGCGTCGTCTACACGCTCGCGCCCGCGTACAAGGACGCGAACGTCCTCTGGGCCGGCACGGACGACGGCCTCATCCACCGCACCGCCGACGGCGGGAAGACGTGGGCCGACGTCACACCGCCGTCGCTGACCGCGTGGAGCAAGGTGTCGATGCTGGAGGCCTCCCCGCACGACGACCTCACGGCGTACGCCGCGATCAACCGCTTCCGCCTCGACGACCTCAAGCCGCACGTCCTCAGGACGCACGACGGCGGGAAGACGTGGACTGAGATCGTGAACGGCCTCCCCGAAGACCCCGTCAACGCCGTGCGCGAAGACCCGGTGCGGAAAGGTCTCCTCTATGCCGCGACCGAGCGGATGGTCTCTGTCTCGTTCGACGACGGCGCGAACTGGCAGCCGCTCCGCCTGAACATGCCCGCGACGTCCGTGCGCGACCTCGTCGTCAAGGGCGACGACCTCGTGATCGGGACGCATGGCCGATCGTTCTGGATTCTCGACGACGTGACGCCGCTCCGCCAGATGACGGCCGCCGTCGCCGCGTCGCCGGCGCACCTCTTCGAGCCGGCGAAGGCTTACCGGATCCGGCGCAACCACTGGACGGACACGCCCGTGCCGGTCGAGGAGCCCGCGGGCGAGAACCCGCCCGACGGCGCGATCCTCGACTATCTCCTCGGGGGCTCGCCCGCTTCGAAAGTGTCTCTCGAGATCCGCGACGCGGCGGGTGCCCTCGTGAGGCGGTACGCGAGCGACGACAAGCCCGAGGCCCTCGTCGATCCACTCGTCGTGACGGCCGACTGGGCGCGGCAGGCGCTCGTCCTGCCGCGGACGCCCGGCCTCCACCGCTGGGTGTGGGACCTCCGGTACGCCGCCCCGCCGGCGACGTCGCACGAGTATCCGATCTCGGCGATCCCGCACCGGACGCCGCCGGAGCCGGAAGGGCCGCTCGTCCTGCCCGGCACGTACACGGCCGCGCTGACCGTGGACGGAAAGACGCTCACGCGGGCGCTGACGGTCGGGATGGACCCGCGCGTGAAGGCCACGGCCGCGGACCTCGCGGCGCAGCACGCGGCCGCGCGGCGTCTTGCGGCGGACCTCGCGCGCCTCGACGACGCGCGAAAGAAGGGTTTCGATCGGGAGAAAGCCGACGCGCTGGAGCGAAAGCTCACGCGCCTCTACGGCATGGTCCAGGAGTCCGACGACGCGCCGACGCCGCAGGTCGAGGATGCGGTGGCCCGGACCGAGAAGGACCTCGCCGCGTTCCTCGAGGCGAAGAAGGAAGACGCGGGGAAGGACGTCAGGGCGAAGTAGCGGGCCGGAGGACGAGCCCCGGGTACGCGCGGTCGAGGAGGGCGCGGAAGTCCGCGCCCTCGGCCGCGGCGGCGTTCGCGGCCGTGACGTCGAGGCCCGCCCCGTGGCCCTCGCCCGCGCCCCGGAAGACGAAACCCTCCCCCGACGGCGCGATCCGGTCCGGGCAGGACGGCAGGCGGAGCTGGTTGCGGAGCGTCTCGCACGAGACGCGTGCCGCGCCGCCCGCTTCGACGTCGAGGCTCCCGTCGCCGCGGATCGCGATGCGCGTCGGGGCGGCGGGCAGCGCGAGCTCGGACTGGATCTCCGCGGCGCTGCGCGCTTCCGACCACGTCCCCTTGCCGCCGAGGAAGAACGGCAGCCACGACCGGCCCGAGGCGGGCGGCGCGATCTCGAGGGAGGCGGCCGCCGCGACGGCGGCGCGGGCGCGGGCGCGCACGGGAGCGGGCACGCGCTCGTCCTGGCCGAAGAGGTTGCAGTGCGTCGTGTCGCACGGCGGCCGGTCGCCGTGGCGCCCGGCGAGGCGGTTGTTCCGCACGACGAGGGAGAGCGCCTTCTGAAGCTCGGCGTGGCTCGACGCGGACTCCGAGAGGACGCTCGACGTCACGTACGAGAGGACGCTCGTCCGGAGGACGAACCAGGAGCCTGCGCGGGCGCGCGCGCTCTTCTCGCGAAGCGGGACGCTCGACGGCGGCGCGGCCGGCGGCGCCTCGACGTGCAGCGTCCCGAAGTACGGCCGGACGCGCGCGTCGCCGCCCGGATCGATGCGCAGGACGAGGAGCCGCGACGCCGGGCACGCGTACGCCGCGCCGGCGAGGAGCGTCCCGGCGGGCTTCGAGGCGCCGGGCTCGCCGAGGCTCCATTCGCCCTCTGGGCTCCGCGTCGCGAGCGGGACGCCGGGGTCGCACGCGACTCCGATGGTGCCGGCGGGCACGAGGCCGAGGATCTGAACGGCGGCAGGCGTCTCGAGCGACGTGAGCGCGGCCTCGAGGCGGCGCCTCAGCTCCGGGAGGAGCGAGGACGTCGCGCGAGAGGTGGCGTGGAGCGCGGCGACGAACGACGGCGCCCCCGCCTCCGTGCGCGGGCCGACCGCGACGATCCACGCGTGGAGCGGGAGGCTGCGCGCGTCGCGCACGGTCCCGGTCTTCAGCGCGATGCCGCGCGCGGCGAACCACGCGGCGGACGGCGCTGAGGCGAGGGTGCCCGTCTCTGGTGTGCCGCGCAGGGCGTCCACGACGTGCGGCGCCGACCGGTCCAGCCACGAGAAGAGCCGGACGACGTCGAGAGGGGAGACCGCGTAATCGCCGACGAGGCCGATTCGCCCCTCCATCGTCCGGGGCGGCTCGGCGAGGCCGAGGCGCCGAAGCATCTCCTCCCACGGGGCGAAGGCCGCGCCGTCCGGCGGCGCGAAGTCGAGGAAGAAGCCGTTGCACGACCTCCGGAGCGCGTCCTCCCACGCCATCGGCTCGCCGGCGCGCGGCGGAGAGGGGCAGCGCCATGCCGCGTCGTCGCGTGCCGGGCGCGGTTCGAGGAGCGCGGGGACCGCGGCGACGAGCGAGGGCTTGAGGATGGAGCCCGTCGGGAAGCGCGCGCGCGGCCTGCCGTCCTCGGCGAGCGTCTCGCCCGAGAGTCCGTCGAGGAGGAGGAAGTCCGTCCGCGACGGGGCGGGCGCGTCCCCCGTCCCCCGCACCTCGTCGACGAACGCCGCGACGGCGCTGCTCGCCGAGAACGAGGCGTCGCGACACGCCCCGAGCGTCCCGCCGAACGCGGCGTCCCACCGCGCGCCGCCGCCGCCGGGCCCGAGGACGCGGACGAGGGCGCGCGAGGCGGCCCGCTCGTCCGGGCGCGCGTCCTCGGCGTGGAGGACGAGCCATTCGCGCGCGGACGCGAGCGTCGGGAGGCCGGCGGTCGACGCGAGGCGGCGTGCGGCGTCGCCGGAGGCATGGAGGGCGAACGCCTCCGAGAGGAGCGGCGAGGCGTTCGCGAGGCCCGGGCAGCGGCTCTCGAAGAAGACGTGCGCGAGCTCGTGCCGGAACGTCGCGTCGGCGGCCTCGCGCGGCAGGGACGCGTTCAGCTCGATGCGGCCGCCGCGCGAGCGGCCGAGGTCGCGCGGCAGGCTCGCGACATCGAGGAGGCCGACCGTCAGCGGCGGGCGCTCCGCCTTCGCGCGGAACCGCGCCTCCCACTCCGGCCAGACGGTCCGCGCGGCCGCCTCCCATCTCCGCGCCTGGTCGGCGGAGACGGGAGGCTCGAACCGGATCTCACTTTCCGCGCGGGCGGTCAGGCAGAGGATCGACCCCAAGGCGGCGAGAAGCCGTCTGGGAGTAGAGCGCCTCATCGTAGAAGTCCTCCAGGCGCGCGACGCCCGCCGAGAAGTCACCCGCGTATTGCGCGCGGAGGACGTAGCCCGTCTGGACGGCGCGGTCCATGAACGCGCGCGGGAACGAGAACGTCCACGTCACGCGGTCGTTGCGCAGGTCGCGCGTCGCGTACCCGCCCGCGTGGAGGTCGAGCTTGAACGGCGCCGCGTCGTAGATCTTGTCCTCTTCCACCACCGTGAGGCCGGCCGGCACCTGGTCCGTGAGCGCGTAATACGACGACGCCCACCACGGGAGGGCGCCCGCGCGCGGCTGGAACGTGAGCCTCACGTACACGAGGTCGCCGATCGTGACCTTCCCTTCGAGCGGCGTCTTCGCGCCGGTCTTCGGGTTCAGGCGGAAGTACTCGCGCCGGAGGTCCCACCCGCCGGGGACGGCCGGCGCGCGGTCGTTCGGGACGACGCGGAC